>DASYZH010000142.1:0-8836 GCA_035946435.1 Puia sp.
GCTGCAGAGGATCCCATTGTCGGTAATGGCAATGACATTCCCCGTTCCTTCCCCATTGAGACAGGCATTTACCGAAACGATCCTCCGACCCGTTATATACTCGATAAGATCGAGCTCCCGGTACAAAAGCGCCTTGAAAGACCAATCCCCCTTGCTCGAAAATACAGCAAACCGCAACAGACAGGGATTCTCGATCGTACTGTCCTTTATGATATTTCTAAGCTCGACGAATTTCCTCACCCCTCTCCAGGTGAGCAGGGGTACCTGCCTGGCGGTCAGCCGGGAACCGATGAGATCGACCCCTTGTCTCAACTCCAGCTCCCCCCGCGTAAAACCATATTTTCTCAATAGATCCCGCAAGGCGGACTCGACGTTCGATGCGATAATACTTTCCATAGTTCTTCTGATTGAATGTTTACAGGTATTTTACCCTGGACAGATATTTGGCCACATACCGGGCATTGATCTGATCGCCTCCCGGTGCATTCGCGCTCGACCACACGGGCGGCGTAACGCCTCTTTGCACGCACTTTTGCACCGTGGCGATCTCCAGCCGGTGGGCAATATAGAAATCGACGATATTCGAAATAGGCGCTATCGGCGTATCGAAGCCCTTGACACGGACCACCGCATCCCCCACCGGGTTGTAATCGTCGATGCAGACATCCGCATAGTCGAACAGGTTCTTTTTATTCGGATGACGGATAAAATGGTCCGCCGGCATCTCATTTTGCCAGAAGGAAGAGCTGATCGCAATGATCTTCGCCTGGTTCTCCTTCGCTTCCATCGCAGCATCGATGGTAGCGGCATTGATGCCGATGTTGTGAAAAATGATCAGGACCTCGTTCTTCCTGATCCGGAAATATTTTACGATGCTTCTCCCGTAATTGACGGTACGTTCGAGCTCCAGGTATTTAAGCGCCTGGTTGAAGACCGAAAGCCCGGGCTCCATGATGGGATTGATATTGGCCAGCCCGCCCGCCCGGAAGAACATCTCCCCCATGACCAGCGTGGTATGACCGCCCCCGCCATAGACATGGATCAGCTCATCCCGTTCGATAGCATCCGCCATGATCTCCGCAGCACGGTCTATATTCCCCGCCTGCTTTTCTTCCACTTTTTTCAAATAAGTGATCACCTGGTTCAAATAGCCCAGATCCTGTGTTTCCATAACTGATTGTTTATTTTATCCGGTAATTTTTATCCAATACTTCACCATAGGCCTCTCCCAGCATATCCCACATCTCCAGGGCGCGCGGCGCCGCCAGCACCGTCCCGTGACCACCACGGTAGGTCCACGCAAAAAGGCTTTCCACCTCCATGTCGGCATACAAATGGACGATCTCCTTTATCTCTTCCAACTTGTCCGGCTCCTGGAAATAATTCATCAGCCAGCGTTGCGACCCCTTCCCATATCTTTTAGCGATATCCACGGTCTGCCGCGTGATCGATTGGAAATAGCTGCGGGGCAATCGATAGCTGATGATCGTCGTGCTGAAGACATCGAAGGTTTTCACCCGACCCACTTTGTCCCAATCGTCATACCCCCTGTGCTCCTTCACGTAATAATTGTTTATCGTAGCATGTACGCAGCAGACGATCCTGCTGGCCGGTTTGATCCGCTTGATCCTGCCCGAGGCTTCCTCGATTATCTCCAGGGCACAATCCTCCCTGAAAGCGACCACCTCGCGGGTGAGGACACGCGGCATCTCATACCCATACCGCTCCTCGAAGCTCCGTTGGCACACGGGGCAGCGGCAGGCCCAGTCATCACCCGCGCCTCCCGTAATGGAAGCATAGCTTTTCGGCAGGGCATAATGGGGCTCGTCCCAAAAGAAACCGTCGGCATCCACCGCATACGCCAATTTTTCACAGGTGGCATAGAAATAATCCCGGAAAGCCCTGGTATTGAAACAGACTGCCGCCAAGGGCTCCCCCGTAAAAGCGGAAACCTGCCGGTTGCCCGGGTTATTGGTCAGAAAAATGCTGGGCGGCTCACCTCCAAACCATTTACCGATCCCCCAGGTGTCCAGGTAGACCCTCAGACCAAGCCCCTTCGCGATCTTCGAGATCTCGACGATATTCGGAAACCAAAAATCGATATCGAATTCGGATAGGGCGAGGATGACGGCATTGCAATTGTGACCCACCATTTCCTTGAAATCCTTCTCCGCATGTTCCGGATAGCTGATCCCATAATAACTTACACCTGTTTCTTTTACGCTCATAACATATGTTGATTTAAAAAATAGATCTGTAATGCTCAGGATTTCCCATGATGCCCGTTATACCATTTCTCGGCTTCGCCCGTCAGCTCGATGCCCTCCAGTATCAGCTTCCTGTATTCCTCGATGGTCGGCTTCCAAAAGGTCTGCAGAAATCCAAACAGCCTGGCATCCTGGATGTGCTGGTCGCAGAATCTAACGGTATTGCCGATGCTCTTCGGGTTATTCTGGTCATTGCTCGCAGTCGGGACCTGGTCGTATCCGTTAGCTTCCAGATCGATATACGCCTGGACAGGCGTCCTCGTGAGATCGCCCCCCTGTTTTGCCGCGCCGTTCCCCATCGTAAAATCCTCGCCGTAGTACCAATTGCTCTGCAACACCGATCTCGGCATCTTTTTAAGGAACGTCTCCGGGTTATGCCAGTAATAGTCCGACCAGATCCACGGCCGCGCATTCCCCTTTTCCACCTCCCCGATCAAATAATAGAAGTCCCCCCACCAAAGCTCGTTCTGACGGACAACGATATAGTCGAACTGACGCTGATGTGCAGCCGTTTCCTCATCCATCCCCAGGTGGAAGAACCTCGGTTGACCGAACAGCGCGATCGCCTCCGCAATAAGGTCCCTGCACACGGCATAATAGGTCGGAGTCGAGACCATCCGGGAATATCTTCCCAGCCAGGCATCATGGGTCGTCGAAAAATTGAACATGGGAATGGGCTCCATGCCGAGCCGGCGGATCTTGTCCAATTCCTGCTGAAGCCGCGCGGGGGTCCAGGCGTTCCTGAGCGCTATTTCGGGATGACTGTCCCATCGCACCGAGTCGTCGAGGTTGATCAAAACCATATTCACCCCTGAGCTCGCCATTTTGGCGAGGGCATCATTCCAAAGCGCCTCGGCAGGCTCGAATTCAGTGCGAAGCCCGCCATACTTTTTTATTCCCGCCGCGAAATTGAAGGACAGGTGCAACAAACAGGCCCAGATCTTCTTGTTGTCATCCGCATTCTTTTCACCTGCGAACGACGCCTGCCGCACATCTGTCTGCGGTACATCTGCCTGCCCCGAGAAAAGCCGGCCGGGGACGGCGCCCATCAGTCCCAGCGTCGATAGCTGCCTGAGGAAAGTTCTCCTATGTTGTGTCATATATTTTTGGATTTGTATCGTTGATGGATTCCCATGCCCCGTCAATAGCCCGGATTCTGATCCTTTGCCGGGTCCAGCGCCTTGTTGTAATTGAGCTCGGAGACGGGGATCGGCCAGAGGAACGCCTTCTGGCTCACCGTCTTACCCCAGGCGGCCTGGATACTCTGGGCGGCCTTCCCCGAACGCACGAGATCGAGCCATCGTTTTCCTTCCGCCTGCGTCTCATAGCCTCTTTCCCGGATGGTCAGCGTCACAAAGGAGGGCAAGTCATAATCCGCCAATTGGAAATCGACGGGCGAAGCCTGCAAGGGATCGTAGCCGTAAGCCCTCCGGTGCACCATATTCAGCTTCTCCATCGCATCGGCAGTCGGCGCACCGGCCGCCAGGCTGGTGGCCTCCGCATACAGCAGCAGGAGATCCGCATAACGGTATAAGGTGTAGCTGTTGTCCGGCGTCTTGCTGCCGGGATCGGTAAACTTCTTATTCAAAATAACCGTGGGCCCCAGCGGCGTATTCCAGCTATACCACCCGTATGCCTTCCGGAAGTCATTGTTATCCCAATTCGCGTACAGGGGATTGGTGGTATTGCTGTATATCGCATAATACCCGTCGACCCCCAGGTACGGCGTGCCCACACCCGCAGTATACAGCGGAAAGGCCCACGTCGATTGGGTGGCATAATCCAGGTAAAAGATCTCTTCCGGCGTCGTCGCTATCCCCGCGCCGAAGAGATTGTTGAAATCATCCGGCGTATTGACTTTCAAAAGAGCATATTTGCCGGAAGCGATCACCTCCCCGGCCTTTTGGCTGGCATCGGAATAATCGGCCTCGTAGAAATATACATCCGCCAACAATGTTTTGGCCGCCCATTTCGAAGGCCGGCCAGATACAGGCGCCACATCGGGCAGATTGTTCTCTGCAAAGCTGAGATCGCTAACGATCAGCTGGTACACGGCTGCCGGGTTGGCCCGCGGAATGCTGATCGAATCCATCGTCTGTTCGGTGCGCAGCGGGACACCGCCCCAATTCCTCACCAGGAAAAAGTAATTCAACGCCCGCATAAACCTGGCTTCACCAATAGACGCGTTCTTCTGATCGTCGGTGAGTCCATCGCCTTTCGGCACATCCCTAACGACCAGGTTGGCATTCCGGATGCTCAGGTAAAAATCATTCCAGATCAACCCCACCCTTGTCGTATTCGTACCATCGAGCCCGTTGAACAGGCTTATCGGCGCATAGCTCGCCCTCCCCTGGAACCAGTCCCCCGTCGCTTCCTGGATCGACTGGTACACCGCACCCAGACATTCGCTCCCTCTCAGCGGGGAATAGATCGCACCCAGCGCCGCCTGCACTTCCGCCGGCGTGTTGTAAAAATTCTCCTCGGCAATCGATTTCGGGCTCTCCTGTAGCGTTTTGCGGCAGGAGGCCAGGCCAAATAGCAATAATGAACAGTATAGTATATTTTTCATGTTGTTCCTGGTTTGTTCGGTTTAAAATCCGGCCCTCAGCCCGACGGTCAGCGACTTGGCAGTGGGATAGGTGTAATAATCGACCCCCTGGGCGGTGGAATTAGCCCCTCCCATGGAGTTCACTTCAGGATCCCAGCCGGAATACCCGGTGACGGTAAGCAGATTCTGCCCGGACACGAATACCCGCATGCTGTGGATCCATGAAACATCCCACTTCCTCGCAAAGGGAAGGCTATACGCCAATTCCACATTCCGCAACCGCAGATAGGAACCGTTTTCGATGAACCGGTTGGAAAAAAGCATAGACTGGCTCCGGGTGATCTTCGGATACTTCGCATGCGTATTTTGCGGCGTCCAGTGATTGTTGTAGACATCCTTCAGCAGGTTGTCGCCATATCCATAGACCAGCGCATCGTCGACGCTGCTGATATTGGCCAGCTGGTTTCCCTGCACGCCCTGGAAGAAAAAGCTCAGCTCGATGTTCCTGTACGACATTGCCGAATTGAACCCGTAAATGAATTTCGGATTCGGATTACCGATGATCGTCTTATCGTTTTGATTGATGAGGCCGTCCTTGTTCAGATCTTTATACTGGATATTCCCATTGGCATTGTACCCGTTCTCCTCATACCCGTAAAAAACGCCGGTCGGCTTCCCTACCCGCAGCAGGTCCGTGTTATCCGCGAAAACGAGCATATCCACATAACCGCCGAGAATGTCCTGCCCGCCATAGAGCTTGATCACCTTCGACTTGTTGAACGATATGTTCCCGCTCACATTCCATTTGAATTTCCCGCTTAAGACATTCACATCCGCCGCGATCTCCAATCCCTGGTTGCGGATCTGGCCCACATTCTCGATGGTGCTGGTGAATCCCAGCGAGGAAGGAAGCTGTACACTGTTCAGCAGGTCCCTGGTATTCTTGATATAGTAATCCATGGTCAGCCGCACCTTGTTGCCGAGGATGCCCGCGTCGAGTCCGATATCCTTTTGATCGGTGGTTTCCCATTTCAGATCGCCCGGGAGGACCGTGCCCGGGGCAAATGTGGTGTACAACGCATCGCCAAAGACCGTCTTACCCGAATACAGCTGATTCAGCGTGGCATAGGGCTGAATGGCCTGGCTGCCGGTGGCCCCCCAGCTGGCCCTCAGCTTGGCGTCGGAGATAAAATCCACATCCCTGAGAAACGCTTCATCCTTCATCTTCCAGGCAACAGCCACCGAGGGGAAAAAGCCCCATTTATTTCCATCACTGTACTTCGAGGAACCGTCGCCGCGAAAGCTCGCCGTAAGCAGGTATTTATCGTCATAGGTATAGTTGATCCTGCCAAGACCGGACAACAAAAGAGATTTCGTATAGCTGGATTGCGGAATGCCGGGAGTAGCCGCCGAACCCAGGTTGTACGTTTGACTGACATCGCTGAGAAATCCCGTCCCCGAGCCGGCCAGGGTAGTGATCAGGAAATCCTGGTACGTCACCCCGGCTACGGCCGACAAGGCATGCTTGCCGAAGGTCTTGCTGTAACTGATGGTATTTTCATTCAGCAGGCTCGTCGTTTGGGTCACCGACACGCTGGCCACGCCCTGGGAGTTGTAATACAACAACGACTGGTAGGTGTCCTCGCGGTCATCGCTGTTCTCTATCCCTCCAAATATCTTCAGGACAAGGCCGTCGACAGGCTTATATACTACCGCGGCGTTGGCCAGCACCTTGTTCGATGCGACACCGTCGGTCGCCTGGTTGAGAAAATTCAACGGATTGGTCAACCCCTCGGAAACGAAGGAATAAGAGCTGGAAAGCACGCGATACGAACCATCCGCATTATAAGGGGTAAGCGTCGGCGGCGCCAGCAGGGTAGCGCTGATCAGCGAGGCGCCGAACCGTGCGCCGGACGATTCCTGCTTGGCATCGCTGATCCTCGATAAGACGGCGGAATAGCTGACGGAGAATTTGTCGCTGATATCATGGTTGACGCTGGCGACAAGGGAATAGCGCTTATAGCTGCTGTTCCTGATGATCCCCTGCTGATCGAACACGCTGCCGTCGACCGCGAATTGTGTTTTTTTATCTCCCCCGGTGACACTGATGGAATGGTTCTGTATGGGGGCGTTCCGAAACGTGAGGTCCTGCCAGTCATAACCCTTGCCAAAAGAGTTTACCTGGTCCTGCGTAAAATACGGCGCCTGCCCGTCATTCGCCGCCTGTTCATTATAAAGCGTCGCATATTGTTTGGCATCCATCATATCCAATTGCTTCCGCAGACTCTGAACGCCGTAGCTGGAGGAATAATCGACCCTCGTCCTGCCGGCTTTTCCCTTCTTCGTGGTGATCAGCACGACCCCGTTGGCGCCCCTCGAACCATAAATGGCGACTGCCGACGCATCTTTAAGGACCTCGATATTCTGGATATCGGAAGTATTCAATATGGACGGATCCGTACTGGAACTCGGAAAACCGTCGATCACATAGAGCGGTTCATTGCTGCCCTGGATCGAATTGGCACCCCGCACCCTGACGCTGATGGAGCCGCCGGGAGACCCGGTATTCTGTAAGACCTGCACACCG
The DNA here is from genome assembly GCA_035946435.1 of Puia sp. Classification (GTDB taxonomy): domain Bacteria; phylum Bacteroidota; class Bacteroidia; order Chitinophagales; family Chitinophagaceae; genus Puia. The sequence continues at coordinate 7,403 of DASYZH010000142.1, forward strand.
GAGCTTCTACCCGACAAAGCCATCAGCGGCGTCGTGGTCGCAAAAGAGCTCATCTCCTCGCCTTTGATCGAAGCTATCGATCCCGTGAGGTCGGATCGCTTCACCGATCCATACCCGATGACCACCACCTCCCCCAGACCGGCTACCTTCCCTGCCAGGGTGATGTCGAGCGTACGCCGCTCCCCAACTGCTACCCGTTGGACAGCCATTCCCGAAAAAGAAAAGACGATGGTATCACCGGCATGGATATGGGCAAGGAAATAGTTGCCATTTTCGTCGGTCAGGGTGCCGGTTGAGCCTCCTCCGACCATGACGGATACGCCGGCTATCGGCGCTTTATCCGTTCCTACCACTTTCCCTGAAAGGGGTCTGTCCTGGGCATGGCCTCGTTGTAGGCTCCCTAAGACCAGGCAAACCGGGAGAACCCAAAAGTGCAGCATGAGTTTTTTCTTTCTCATTCGTTTTGGTATTTTACATTATAAAATCAGAGCGTTTAACTTTTATAAACCTACAATTATTTCTGATTATAAAATAAAAATATTTATATTTTATATTGTAAACTTTGATGAGTAGATTTGACGCATGAAATTCAAACTGCCTTATAAATGGGAACTGATCGTCCTTCTGTGGCTGACGTTTTTCTTCAACCAGGCGGACCGGCAGGTATTCAACGTCGTCCTGCCCTTTATCCAGGCCGATCTCGGGCTCACCTATGCGCAGTTGGGCCTGGTTGCCTCCATCCTGACGCTGGTTTACGGAGTGCTGGTGCCCGTGGCCGGACTCGTCGGTGGCCGGTATAATAAAAAGAACATTATCGTCATCAGCCTGCTGGTATGGAGCAGCGCCACCTTGCTCACAGGCATCAGCATGACTTTATTCGAGCTCATCCTGCTGCGCAGCATCGCCACCGGCGGAGGAGAGGCTTTTTACTCCCCGCCCGCCAATGCATTGATCAGCGAATACCACGAGAAGACCAGGGCCACGGCCTTATCGATCCACCAGACGGCATTATATGCGGGCATCATTTTCAGCGGATATATCGCCGGTTGGGTGGCGGACCGCTATGGCTGGCGAAGATCATTCTTTATCTTTGGGGGATTCGGTATACTCCTTGCCCTCGTTCTCTATAGCAGGCTCAGGAACGCAGGTAGAGGCAGGAACGCAGGCCCGGTTCCCACCGGACAAAAAAACATCAGGGAAACATTGCTTTTATTTTTCAAACGACCGACAGCCGTACTGTTGACGGTAGCCTTTTCCGGAATGCAATTCGTGGGAGTGGGTTTTATTACCTGGATGCCCATATTCCTGCACAGGAAATTCAATTTCTCCATGGCGCGGGCCGGCTTCGATGCAACGTTCTATCACCACATAGCAGCCTTTCTCGGCGTCCTGGGCGGCGCAGCCATCGCCGATCGGCTATCCCGCCGCTTCATC
>DASYZH010000143.1:0-39712 GCA_035946435.1 Puia sp.
GCGCTTGGATTTGCCGGTTGCCTCGATATCACCGAAAGTGTTGACGTCAGAGACGACGGCAGCGGTCAGCTCACGATGGACATAGACATGAGCCAAATGATCGATATCCTCCAAACCTATATGGGAAAGGACGAGCTGGCCCAAAAGGGCATGGCGAAAATGGATACCACCATCCTCCTCAAAGACGTCATCGATACCAGCACCGCGCTGAGCGAGGATAAAAAAGCCATCCTCCGGCCCGGCAGAGTACATATCAAGATCGATATGGATGCCAAGATCTTCACGGTCCACAGCATGTTCCCCTTCACCAGCATGCCCAACCTCCAGAAATTGTATACGCTCATGAACGATGGGTCGCTCACCAACGCCAAGCTCTTTGGTTCCCTGGGCGGCGACGCCGGCGGTGGTAGCCCCGATATGAGCCAGTTCAACAGCGTCTTCGATTTCACCTGCCAGGACGGGCTGCTCGTCAAAAAGCTCAACAAGGAAAAATTCGATGCCTTGAAGAACGACCCCCAGCTGGCGCAGATGAAACAGGCTTCGCAGATGGGCATGGAGATCAACTATACGACTACGCTCTCGCTGCCCCGCCCTATCAGGAGCACCGGTAATCCCCTGGCCAAACTGTCGGATGACAAGAAGACCGTGACCATGAAGTTCAACCTCGTCGATGTGTTCGACCATCCGGACCAGTTCGAATACAAGGTAGAATACTAGCAGCATAGGAATCCCTACCTTTGCAGATCATGATACAGACAGACTTTTTGGTTATCGGCTCCGGCATCGCAGGACTCAGCTACGCGCTCAAGGTAGCGCAACATTTTCCAGACAGGCAGGTACTGGTGATCACCAAGACCCGCATCGACGAGACCAATACGAAATACGCCCAGGGCGGCATCGCCGGCGTCACCGACTTCGAACACGATAGCTTCGACAAACATATCCAGGATACCCTGATCGCCGGCGACGGGCTTTGCAACCCCCAAACGGTGGAGATCGTCGTCAAGGAAGGGCCGGATAGGATACAGGAGATCATCGACTGGGGCACCCGTTTCGACAAGGACGCCGAAGGAGATTACAAGCTCGGGCGGGAAGGCGGCCACAGCGAATTCCGCATCCTCCATCACAAAGACGTCACCGGCAAAGAGATCGAACGTGCGCTGCTGGAGACCGTGGGCAAACAAAAGAACATCATCATCAACAAGCACTGGTTCGTCCTCGACCTGATCACCCAGCACCACCTGGGCTATCTGGTCACTAAGTCGACGCCGGACATCGAATGCTATGGCGTCTATGCGCTCGACCAGCATACTAACAAGATCATCAAGATCATCTCCCGGCTGACGCTGCTGGCCACCGGTGGTAACGGCCAGGCCTATCGCACCACCACCAACCCCAAGATCGCTACCGGTGACGGTGTGGCCATGGCCTACCGCGCCAAAGGGCGCATCGAGAATATGGAGTTCATCCAGTTCCATCCTACCGCGCTGTACGAACCCGGCGTGAGCCCTTCCTTCCTGATCACGGAGGCGGTGCGCGGCGACGGCGGCATCCTGCGGAACAGCAAAGGCGAAGCCTTTATGTCGAGATACGACGAACGCAAAGACCTTGCGCCCCGCGACATCGTAGCCCGCGCCCTCGACAGCGAGATGAAACGCGCCGGTACCGAACATGTCTATCTCGACTGCCGGCATATGGACAAAGCCAAGTTCATCGAGCATTTCCCCAACATCTACGAGAAATGCCGTTCCATCGGCATCGACCCCGCAGAGAACATGATCCCCGTAGCTCCTGCCGCCCACTATAGCTGCGGCGGCATCAAGGTAGACGAATGGGGCCATACCTCCATCAATCACCTCTACGCCTGCGGCGAATGCTCCTCCACGGGGCTGCACGGCGCCAACCGCCTTGCGAGCAATTCGCTCCTCGAGGCCCTGGTATTCTCGCACCGCTGTTACCTCGACAGTGTGCAGCTGGTGGATAAGATCGAGTTCAAGACGAATATTCCCGACTGGAACGCCTCCGGCACTACCGAGCCCGAGGAAATGATCCTGATCACGCAAAGCCTCAAAGAATTGCAATTGCTCATGAGCGACTACGTGGGCATCGTGCGTACCTATACCCGTTTGCAACGCGCCATGAAACGCCTGGACCTGCTGCACGAGGAGATCGAATCCCTCTACGAGACCACGGCCGTTTCCCCCCAGCTGTGCGAGGTCCGCAACCTCATCACTGTGGGGTATCTCATTGTAAAAGAGGCCTCGTTCCGCAAGGAAAGCCGCGGGCTGCATTACAACACCGATTACCCCCAAAAGAGTCCTATATTGCAGAATATCGTCCTGTAAAAGCGATATCAACCCCACCATGAAAAAGACCCTGCTGCTGCTTTTGTCGGCCCCCCTGCTGCTGGCCGGTTGCGCCACGTATTACCTGTCCACGGATAGCCTGGTACAGCAAATGGCCGATACGCAGCCCGAAAGAAAGTACATCTACACGCCCGCTACGCTCTTCATCCCTTTTAGTGTGGAAGGTAATAGCCTTCACCAGCTTAAATGCCTGGACAAGCACGGCAAGGAGACCACCATCGATGTGGATAACCGCACCTCGGTACGGATAACGCTGGCCGACAGCTCCCGGAAGACCTTTTATTTCAATACCCTATTGCTTCAGGATAGCACCATCACCGGCAGCAAGACCCATTTCTTCGAGATGCACATCAAGCCGATCAGGCTGCGCGACGTCGCGAAGATCGAGGTGCAGAAGGATTGATCCCGCGCGGGTGCGCCGCGCCAATATGACGGCCGCATCGCAGGGCGTGCCGCGGATGCGCAGCGAGAGCTATATTTGCTCCATGAACATGCCTCCCGCATCCATCTCCCGCGCGATGATCCTCGCGGCGGGCCTCGGAACCCGCTTCAAACCTTGGACGGACAATCACCCCAAGGCCCTGGCCCCCGTGAATGGGAAGAGCCTGCTGCAACGCAACATCGAATACCTGCAGGAGTACGGTATCCGCGAGATCGTGATCAATGTCCATCACTTCGCGGACCAGATCACGGAAGCGCTTCGCACGAACAGAGGGTGGGGCAGCGAGATCTTCATCAGCGATGAGAGCGCGGCCGTGCTGGAGACCGGCGGCGGATTGAAAAATGCGCGCCCCTGGCTGGAGAAGGCCCCCTTTGTGCTCCTGAATGTGGACATCCTCACCGATATGGACCTCGGCGCCATGATCCGCGACCATTTTGTGCATCGTCCCCTGGCGACGCTCGCCGTCACCAACCGCAGCACCTCCCGGTATTTCCTGTTCGACGGGCAAGACGAGCTCTGCGGCTGGCGCAACGTGCACACCGGGCAGGAACGGCTATCGCGGTCGGCAGGCGGTTCACGGCTGACAGGTGGTTCGCGGTCGCCCGGCGGTTCGCGGTCGCCCGGCGGTTCACAGCAGCACGGATCGGAGCAACTGGGCGGATCGCAGTCACGGGTTCCTCAGAGCGGCGTCCTGCGGCAAAAAGCCTTTAGCGGCATCCATGTGATCGACCCGGCCATCTTCGATCTCATGCGGCTGGACGGAAAATTCTCGATGGTCGACCTCTACCTGGATCTGGCGGCCGGTCAAATTATCCGCGGCTATGATCACAGCGATTCGAAACTGATCGACGTCGGCAAGCCGGCTTCGGTGGAAGAGGCGGAACAGCTCTTTATCTAACTGTTAAGTTTGGCAACCCCGACCCCGGAACGGCACGGAACAGAATAATTTTATCGTTATGAAGAACTTACTCATCGGTATGCTCGCCCTGGGCCTCGGCCTGCAAACACTGCAAACCCACGCACAGGAAAATGTGCCGGGAATGCATTCTGGCAAAAATGTAATGCATTCCCGGCAAAACGCTAATGTCGGTCCTGACGGACAAGCCGCCGAAGGCGGCTTTGGGAAAGAAGACCTGCTCAAAAAGAAAGTGTCATTGCCCAATGGCTGGACCCTCACGCCGGCAGGGACCAGTCTACAGCTGGGAGACCTGCCGCTGAACATTGCCGTCAGCTCCTCCGGCCGCTATGCAGCGGTCACGAACAACGGACAGAGCACCCAGACATTACAGCTCATCGACGTCAGGGGAGAACGCGTCCTGGACACCGTGATCATCCCCGAATCCTGGCTGGGACTCAAATTCAGCGCCGACGAAAAATATCTCTATGCCTCCGCCGGCAATTACAACCAGATCTTCAAATATGCCGTCAACGTACATCCCTCTGCCGGTGAACCCGGATTGTTGCTTACCGACAGCATCATCCTGGGTAAACGCTGGCCCGAGAAGATCTCCCCCGCGGGTCTCGACATCGACGATAAACGCGGCCTGCTCTATGTCGTCACCAAAGAGAACAATTCGTTATATATCGCAGACCTGAACACGCATGCCGTCCTGCAACGGTTCGACCTGGGCGGAGAAGGCTATACCTGCAAGCTTTCCCGGGATAGAAAAGAGCTTTATATCACCTGCTGGGGCTGTGACAAGCTGCTGATCTTCGACACCGGGAAACGCACCTTCACGGGTTCGATCGCGGTTGGCGACAATCCCAACGATATCTGTCTCACCCACGATGGCCGCTGGCTCTTCGTCGCCAATGCCAATGACAACAGTGTATCGGTGATCGACATCCGCAACAGGGCGGTGGTCGAAACGCTGAATGCGGCGCTCTATCCCGATGCGCCTCCAGGCTCAACCACCAATGCGCTGGCCCTCGGTGAAGACGACAAGACCCTTTATGTGGCCAATGCCGACAACAATTGTCTGGCGGTCTTCGATGTGCACGAGCCGGGTTCGGCCCGGTCGAAAGGTTTCATTCCCGTGGGCTGGTACCCAACTGCCGTTCAGGTTATCGGCAAAAAGGTCTGGGTCGCCAATGGAAAGGGATTCACGTCGATGGCCAACCCAAATGGGCCAAATCCTGTGGTGCGCCGCCTGGAGGTGAACTACCGGAAGGGCGATACGAGAAAGGCCCAGCCGGTGCAGTACATCGCCGGGCTTTTCCGCGGCACGATGAGCATCTTCCCCGAGCCTGATGATCGGCTGCTGGGCGATTATTCCGCGTTGGTCTATCAGAATACGCCCTATACCAAGAATGGCGAGCTGACGGCAGCCGGCGAAGCCGGGAACCCCATCCCTACAAAGGTTGGCGACCCTTCCCCGATCAAGCACGTATTCTATATCATCAAGGAGAACCGTACCTATGACCAGGTGCTCGGCGATATGCCCGAAGGGAACGGGGATACCAGTCTGGTCCTGTTCGGCCAGCGGGTGACGCCCAATCAGCATGCCATCGCCCGCGAGTTCGTGCTGCTGGATAATTTCTATGTAGATGCGGAGGTGAGCATGGATGGCCACAGCTGGAGCATGGGTGGCTATGCAAACGATTATCTCGAAAAGACCTGGCCGACCAGCTATGGCGGCCGTGGCGGTGTCTATGACGGCGAGGGGAATCGTGGTGTCGCCAACAACAAGGGCGGCTATATCTGGGATCACTGCGCCCGTGCCGGCGTATCGTATCGCACCTATGGTGAATTTGCCGATAACGCTACCAAACCGAATATCCCGATACTCGATGGGCATACCTGTCCGTACTATCGGGGTTGGGATCTCGATTTTTATGATACCGCCCGGTTCACACAATGGAAACGCGATTTCGACTCGCTGGTGAGCGCGGGTGCGCTGCCACAGATGAATACGGTGCGGTTCGGCAACGATCACACCGAAGGGCTTCGAAAAGGCAAGCTTACACCTTTTGCCCATGTCGCCGACAACGATCTGGCCGTAGGCGAGTTTATCGACTATCTCAGCAGAAGCCCCGTATGGAAGGAGAGTGTGGTCTTTATCCTGGAAGATGACGCGCAAAACGGCCCCGATCATGTGGATGCGCATCGCAGTCCCGTATATGTCGCCGGCGGATTGGTAAAACGGCATTATGTCGATCACACCATGTATTCCACGACATCCGTGTTGCGGACCATGGAGCTGATCCTGGGGCTGTCGCCGATGTCGCAATATGATGCGGCCGCGCAACCGATGTGGCGGTGTTTCACCACGACGCCCGACCTGACCCCGTTTACGGCCTTGCCGGAGACCGTCGATCTAACGGAAAAGAATGTCGCCTCGAACGAGTGGGCAAAGAAATCGGCTACCCTCGATCTCACCCGCGAGGACCGCGTTCCGGATCAGCTCTTCAATGAGATCCTCTGGAAGGGTATCAAGGGGGATGTGCCGCTGCCGGCGCCTAACCGTGCGGCCTTCGTCAGGGTTTCGCCCGACAAGGGCAAGGACATCGATTAGCGCGTTCGTCCGGGCAACGTCATTCAGGCGCAATCAAAATAAAAGCGGCGCAGGCTCGTACCTGCGCCGTCGCTTTTCGTGGTGTGCGTGAGCGATGCTGAGGATTACGATCAGTGATGATCATGGTGATGTTCGCGATCCCACCGGTCGTGATCGAAGTGGGCGTGATCGTGGAAATACGTCTTATGTTCTCTGTAGAACCGATCGTGATAATGGTCATAATAAACCCGGTCGCGATAATGCCCATGCCATGCAGGATAAGAATAATAGGTATATCCCGGGTAGGTCTGCTCGTTGATGCCAACCTCTACGTGCACCTGGGCGCTGGCCGAATTGATAGCAAGCGACCCGGCGACGATCATAGCTAGAAGAAATAATTTCTGTTTCATAAGTCACATTTTAAGGTTATAGCGCAAAAAAAGGGCCAGGGGGCCCTTTTCTTTTATATTGTATTGATTATTATCTCCTTCCGCGATATCCACCATAGCCTCCGTGGTAGGCGTAGCCATGGTCATGTCCCCAACGTGCGTGGTCGAATCCCCCATGATAGAAATAAGCGCCGTGGTCTCTGTAGAAGAAGGGGCGATAGTGTTCGAAATAGACCCTGTCGCGATAGTGACCAGCCCAGGCCGGATAATCATAATAGGCATATCCGGGGAATTCTGCTTCACATTCTGCAGGGGCGGCATAGTAACCCCCGGCATAGACCGGAGCAGGTGCGGGTGCGTAGACAACGGGTGCGGGAGCCGCAAAGGTCGCCCCTACATAAACGTGAGGAACAGGTACGCGGACACCGAAGTGTGCGCCGACAAAAACTTGAGAATAACCTTTAGTGGCGATGAAGCTGGAGGCTATAACGGCGGCGGTAAGGATAAATAGCTTTTTCATATCTCGTGATTTTAAGTTTTTCCGATGCGGTAAGGTTTGCATCGTTGTATATTGGATATCAAATAAGCTTCCGGATTTAAAAGGCGTTTGTTAATGATTCGATAAAAGGCCCCCCTCCTAACAAGCTCGTTCTGAGGCCCGGGCGGCGCCGCGTTCCCGGGTTCGCCTCGCGGCCTCGCCGGCTGGCCTGTGATGCCCGCAGTGCCGCTTTACTTACGGCTGCCCCTGGCCGCTTTGTCCCTGCCCGCTATGCCCTGGGCCGCCTTGCCCGCTTTGTCCTTCGCCGGAGGACGTGCCGCCTTCGAATCCCCCGCGGTAGGGGCCACCGCGATGTGGTCCGCCATGCCGGCCCCACTCTTGCTTGAAGCGTTCGCGTTCTTCCGGCGTCATCTCCATCCAGCGTTGTTGCATCTTGCGCCGCCAGTGACCGCCGCAACCTCCGCCCCAGCCACCGCGAAAACCGCCAAAAAGGATCTTGGCAAGGATCAACAGCCCTACGGCCTGCCAGAAGCCGATCACAGGGAGATGAAAGATCTCCGGCATCAGTGTATTCCAAAGCAACAGCACGATAGCGCTGAAGACAGCCAGGCCGGCCAGGGCGAGGAAAAAGAATAGGAAGAATTTAGGGCCTTTAAAACGACGTCTCATACTATTATAGGTTTTAATGTTCGATGATTTCCTGATAAAGCTCCAGTAGTCGCTGCCGCAGGTGCAGGACCGCATAACGCTTTCGCGAGATCAGGGTGTTGACGTTCTCGCCGGTGCGGGCCGCGATCTCTTTAAAGGAGAGGTCATCCAGCTCGTTCCAGACGAATACATCGCGTTGTTCCTGCGGCAGCTCGTCGAGCGCCTCGCGCAAGGTCTTCCAGAATAGTCCCCGTAAATACGCTGTCTCGGGATTTTCGCTGTCGTCGAGCAGGATGCCGGCGAAATCCGGGTCGGCCTCGCCTTCGCCGTTGCCGCTGCCACTGCCGTTGCCGGCGAAGATCTCCAGCAGGCTTTCCAGCGATTCCGGCTTCTTTTTCCTCGAGCGGTCGATGATCTTGTTACGCGCGACCTTGAACAACCAGCCGCTGAGCTGTTCGACGGGCTCGGTGTCGACGGTGATGGTGAGCTGCTGCCAGATATCCTGCAAAATATCTTCCGCGTCGGCTTCATTGTCGACACGCCGCCGGATAAAGCTCAGCAATCGCTTGCCGAACTGTCCGACAACAGAGGCGATATTTTTTCTATTGACGGCAGACATGCCCGATGGTATCGTCAATGGGTCCACATAAAGGTAGACGGACGAGCGGGGGGAATATTTTAATTGTGGGGGAAAATCATGCTGCTTCTCGATCAGGAGTTATTTTCCATTGAAAATCAGCGGTTTAATATTTTTTTACCTGAATGAATTGACCGTTCAGATGATTGAAGTCGGAGTCGATAGTTATTAAAGCGGCATTTGCAACCTTTGCTGTTGCTGCGATCCAAAGATCGTTTTTTCCATTTTGATCGCCGAAGTACCGAGCGGCCTTCCAGGCAATTTTCCTTTACTAAAAGCATCGATCTCGGCATAGGCTTTTAATAAAGCCGCGTCTCCCGAATTAATATCGATGATGATCAGCTTGGCTAAAAGGGAAGTGATCGACTGAAGTTTTCCTTGGCCCCAATTGTTCTGCATTCCGAAGCTCAATATTTCACCGTAGACAACCACGGAGATCAGTGGAATACAATCCGGAGCCAATAAATTTTCCTTGGCTTCGATTTCTTTGTAAAGCGGGCTTTGGCGGGGATAATGCACTAATACTCCTGTATCTAGTAGATACCTTTTCATTAATCCAAGGAATTGATGATCTCATCGATAGTTTCATCTCCTGGCCATTGACCAACGATCTCGTTTAAATGATTGCTGTGTTTTATTTGTTTTAGCTGACGCTGTATTTGTTGTTCAACAGTTTCTTTCCTCGGCGGTCTCGAGAAGTATTTGTCTGTGTCATCGGGTTCAAACAACTTTTCGATAAAGATAACCGATAGCTTCCCGCTCGGCTGATAGTGAGCAGTGCCCGCTATGGTTAAATCCTTTCCCCAGTATTTTGAAATTTCCAACGGTTCGAGGCTTTCGCTTAAAATGCCAATCACGGGACCCTCTTTTGTATTAATGGTCACTTTCAGTTTGGAGTATTTCAGTTCTTCTACAACACCATTAATTATTATTTCCTGGGGCTCGGGTATACTTTCCTCGAGCGACTGGATTTTTTTAAAATCTACTTTTTTTAATTGTACATCAGGTGTTTTACCTTGATTAGTTATAGTCAATGCTTCGTCCTTAGAAACAAATATTTTTTCTACAATTTTTAATTTTTTCAGCAGTGCTTTATCCAGGTGATTGGCTTCCTCTTTGTAATTAAGTGCTTCTCTATAAGACTCCATCACCAATGACATAGGAGTTTGATCCGGCAGGCTTCTTAGGATCTCCGGCCGAAAAGCATCACCCGGATAACCGTCCAATGTTTTTTTAAATGGCTCGCACTCCAGCTCCAATATGGTGGATCCTGATTTAAGATCCGAAAGGTTTATTTTCAGGGCATTTCCGATTCGTTCGGATGTTCGTCCCTTTTCGGCACTGATACCCAATAATCTGATCTGCAGAGCTCCCTTGGCGATATCCGAGATAGACTGTGCCAACAAAATCAGCCGTTGCAAATCGATCTTCCCATCGTCTTGCTCTGCTCCGGATAATCTGATTTCGTATTTCATCTGAGCTTGTTTTATTGATTAAATTTACAACTTACCCTATATTTTAAGATAATTATTTGTGGTACGGCAACTGCAGAACCTTCTATTAACCAATAAACAAGACTGTTAGTTAGGCTGCCGTTATAACGCATGGATCACATACGTCACTACCCCCCAGATGGAGAACTCCGCTCCCGAAAGATCGATGTCGATGGGCGAGAGCCGCGATGTCTCGGGAACCAGCCGCAGCTTATTGAAAGTCTTCTCGAACCGCCGGATCAGCATCTCCCCATTCAATACCGCGATCACCACCTTCCCGCTGACCGCCTTGATGCTCCGGTCTACGATCACCACGTCTCCATGGAAGATGCCGGCGCCCGTCATCGCGTCGCCGCTCACCCGCATAAAAAAGGTTGCCGGTTTGTTGCGGATCAATTGTTCGTTGAGATCGACCCCGTGCTCCGGATGATCGCCGGCGGTACGGTAACGATCGCCCGCAGCCCCATAATACTCGCCTGATGCGCTATTATCGCCCGCAGCCGCGTAATGATCGTCAGTCGCCTCGTAGCGATCGCCCTGCGTAAAACGCCGCGTACCCGTATGATTCATGCCGTAAAATTGTTCGAGTTCCATAAAAAATTAAGCCAGGATCGCTGCGAGACAAAAAAATTAATTTGTAAAACTAATTAATTTAGTAAATTTATGCTAAATATTTGATCGTTTAAAATCTTTTTTATGGAAACCGGGTTAGTAAAAACAACGTCTCTCACCACCGCTCCTGCAACGCTGCCGCGCCCCCGCGGAACCGTGCGGGCCGTAGGCCTTTTTTCTTCGGTCACCTCGCGCCAGGCCGATGTCCCCGCCTGTTCGGGAAGCGGAAACGCCCCCGGAAGCGGCAATGCACGAGCAGGCATCAGCAAACCCACATGCATCAGCTCCCTGGTAGGCCGCAACGCCGCAGACGTCCTCCGCACGGGAAGCAACGCCGCCGCCGACGGTAATTCGCCAGGTGCTGCCGCCTCATGGGCACCCGCCGGCAGTCTGCAGACCGCGGCCTCTTTCCACGACCTGGATCGCGGTAGCCGCCATGCGGAATACCTGCTCGTGATCTATCCCGGCGGCGAGCTGGAGGAAAAACTCCTGGGCGAACAAAAACAATTTTCCGATGACTACGCGGTCACGGTACGCAACAAACCGCATATCACCGTGGCCGCCTTTCAGGCCGGCGAGGTGATGGAAGAAACGCTGATCCGCTGGATCCAGCGCATCTGTACCCATTACCACAGCTTCGACCTGACGCTCAATAATTACAGCGGATTCCCGCCACATACCGCCAAGCCGGCGGAGCCCCCACGCTCCGCTCCATTGACGTGGACGCCGGGTGTCCGGCGGCCACAGACGTCAGGACGATCATCAGCGGTTGGGCCGGAACGCGCTAATTTTTCCGGGGAGCGCGTTCCCGGCACCATCTACCTGAGGGTCCAGGACCCGGAACCCTTTAAGCACCTCCTGCAACAGCTGCGGTCCATCGATGAGTTCATCCGGTCTTCGGGCTGTCCGCCGGTGAACCTCATCAGCCGCCCCTTTCTCAGCATCGCCGGCGGCCTCACGGAACAGGTGTACAACAAGGCCATGCCGGATTATTCGCGGCGGACCTTTCATGATACCTTTCATGTACGGGAGCTGGTATTGCTGAAACGAACCCACGCCTTCGATCCGTGCAGGACGGTGAACATCTTCCGTCTTCGGGCCGAATGATCACTCTTCGGGCCGAATGATCTCTTTTTTCCGCCGAACCATCGACGGCCGGCGCACAACTTAAAAACCTGAGCACATGCAACAAGCAATAAAACCGGTGGCCACCGTTCTCAACGAGAACTATAAAAAACAACTTGCTACCAACGAATATCAACTCATCCTGAATCCGCACGAAGAGCTGGCTGACAAGGTCCGGCTACTGCGCAACTCGTTCTCGGAAACCTATGAGGCGCCCGTGCCTCAGAACGGCAAACCCAACCTGACCCTGGTCCGGTTCACCCAGCTGGCGCTCATGGAGGAACGCATCGTATCCCGCCTTAAGACCATCGCCATGGGCTATCCCCCTTTCAAGGTCGAGCTCAAAGACTTTGGCAGCCTGCCCACGCACAGCATCTTCATCAACATGACCAGCAAGCTGCCTGTGCGCGCACTGGTTAAAGAGGTCAGGGACGTACAACGATTGATGAAACTGGACAAAGAGCACAAGCCGCATTTTATCGACGAGCCGAATTTGCTCATCGCGCGTAACCTTTTGCCCCGGCAATACGAAAAGGCCTGGCTGGAATATAGTCACAAACATTTTACCGGTAAGTTTATCGCGGATAGCATGCTGTTGCTTCGCCGGCGGGTCACTTATTATGGTCCATCGGACGACCCGCGTACGCGGGTCAGGGTCGACAAGAACTGGCAGATCGCCGAGCGTTTCGCCTTCATGAACCTGCCGGTCACGACCCGCCAGGGCGAGCTGTTCGGATAACAGGCACAACTGAGTACAAGACTACGCGACGGCCGGCTGCCCGCCGGGCCGCGCCACTGAGCCGTCCGACAGCCACGCTGCCGGCGGCCGGCGCCCAAAGCCGGCGTCAAACAAAAACAAATGACCATGACCGACCCAAAAGACGCTGCACAATATCTCAAAGGACGCGGCGCCCAGTTCAATCCGAAAAACCGCTTTCTGAAGAACGAGCGCGTCAAAGAACACATCGAAGCCATCGACGAATGGATCGAACCCAATAGCGCTACCCAGTACCTCGAAGAGAACGCCAAAGGCATCGTCAACAAGGTCGACAGCCCCGACGTAGGCATGTGGTACAGCATGAACCCTTACCAGGGCTGCGAACACGGCTGTACGTACTGCTATGCCCGCAATGCGCATGAATACTGGGGCTATAGCGCCGGGCTGGATTTCGAACGCAAGATCATCGTGAAGCGGAACGCCCCTGACCTGCTGCGGAAGTTCCTGATGAACCCCAAATGGGAATGTCTTCCGATCTCGCTTAGCGGGAATACGGACTGTTATCAGCCTGCCGAAAAGAAATTCGGCATCACCCGCAAGCTGCTCGAGGTCTGCCAGGAATTCAATCAGCCCGTGGGCATGATCACCAAGAACGCGGGCATCCTCCGCGACAAGGACCTGCTGATGCAGATGGCGAAAAAGAACCTCGTCTCCATCCTGGTATCCATCACCTCGCTGGACGAAGACCTGCGGCAATTGATGGAACCGCGGACCACCACCGCCAGGATGCGCCTCCGCGCCATCAAAGAGCTCAGCGACGCAGGAGTCCGCATGGGCGTGTTGCTGGGGCCGATGATTCCCGGTCTCAACGAACACGAGATGCAGCGCATCATGCAGGCTGCCGCGATGAACGGCGCCACGTTCAGTGCCTATACCTTCATCCGGCTCAACGGCGCCATAAAGCTCATCTTTCACGATTGGCTTTACAAAACGTTTCCCGACAAAGCGGACAAGGTCTGGCATCTCATCGAGGACAGTCATAACGGCAAGGTCAACGACAGCCGTTGGGGCGTGCGGATGCGGGGGGAAGGTAATATCGCCGAGCTGGTAGCGCAGCAGTATGCCCGCTATACGCAGAAATATGGCCTCAATGCCGAACGCTGGGAGCTCGACACTACCCAATTCCGGCGGCCGGGCGAGCAGATGCGATTGTTCTAAGCCACGAGCGTGAGGAGACTAACCGGAATGATCATGCAAGATCTTCCACCCATCCTTACGGCGCACCATCGTCAGCGAGAACGTTCCCTTGCGCCCGGGGTGTCGCTCGTCGGCCTTCAGGATAAAGCGGCCGGTGAGCAGCGCATAGTTTTTGCCCAGCATCGTGAGCTCATAGGTGTCATAAGAAAGCTGCTGCCTGGGATGCCCACCGGCGAAATAATATTTCACATACATCCCGCGGATGCTGTCGAGACCCACACGGCCGGAGGATAACATCATCGTGGCGCTGGCGTCATACAAAGACATATAGCCATCGAGATCGCCTCTGTTCCATTGCGCGGCGGCCGTATCCATCGCGGCGAAGATCTCTTTTTCGGCGGCACTCCGCGGCGCCTGGGCCTGCACTTGGGTCCGCCCCGCCACTGCCAGCAGAAAGGCGAGAAAAAGGGCATTTTTCATGGCCTCAAAATACAAAACAATTCCCGGGACGATCCCGCAATAATCGGTATTTTACCAAAAAAGGTTTATGCGCTATACGCGAATGCCCATCGAGGTCGAGTCTCCCGAACAAATGGGGTACGACACCATCCGCAACAACCTCTCCGAAAGCTCTTACACCGACGCCGTGCTCCGTGAGTTGCTCACCGGGGATGCGGTCAGCCCCGGCTCCGGCTTCCGCGGCAATGCAGGCGATCAGGCCGAGGGCTCCGGCATGAACATTCTCGCCGACCTCGGCAACCTCATCCTTTGCTATGGCTCGCATGAAGGACACCCCGGCCTCCGCGAGCTGATCGCGAAAGGGTCGCGCGGCTCCATCGACGCCCCCGCCGGCGGCCCGGCCGGCGGCACCAACCCGAGCAACATCAGCGGCACCAACCCGAGCATCAGCGGCACCAACCCGGGCAGCAACAGCGGCGTCATCACACCCCACCACGTCCTCCTTACCATGGGCGCAGCGGGCGCCCTCTTTATCATCGCGACCAGCCTGCTGGAAAAAGGCGACGAGCTCGTCGTCGTACATCCCAACTACGCCACCAACCTCGAGACGCCCCGCGCCATCGGCGCCATCGTCAGGACCATCGAGCTGCATTTTGAAGAAGGATTCAGGCTCGACATCGATAAGGTTCGCGCCGCCATCACCCCCAAGACCAAATACATCTCTGTCACACATCCCCATAACCCCACCGGTACCTGTCTCAACGATACAGAACTCAGGGCCCTCGCCCGCATCGCCGAAGAAGAACATCTTTATGTCCTCGTCGACGAGACCTACCGCGACATGGTCTTCGGCCCGCAGCTGCCGCTGGCCGCCGAATATTCGCCGCGCCTCATCAGCATCTCGTCGTTGTCGAAGACCTACGGCCTTCCCGGCCTGCGTACGGGCTGGATCGTCTGCCGCGACGCCCGGCTATACGAAACCTTTCTCGCGGCAAAAGAGCAGATACATATCTGCGGTCCCGTGCTGGACGAAGAGCTGGCCTATCGTTGCCTGCTCGATCGCGACAAACATTTTCCGCGTATCCGCAGCGACATAAAAGATAAGTTCAACACGGTAAAAACGTGGATGGACGGGCAGGAAGATTGGGAGTGGATCGAACCCCGCGCCGGCTGCGTTGGCTTCCCGCGTATGCGCCAGCCCGAAAGCATCGACATCGATAAATTCTATGAGCTGCTGCTGAAAAAATATGGGACCTATGTGGGACCCGGTCATTGGTTCGAAATGCCCCGGCATTATATCCGGCTGGGCTTCGGCTGGCCCGCGAAAGCGCAATTGGAGGAAGGCCTCGCGGCATTGACCAGGGCGGTCAGCGAAGCGCATCGGCGATAACGGCCTTGCGGTCAGCGAGGCAACGCGCGGCTAAAACGTTCGGGCAAGGTCAGTGGTTTGGGCTGTAAGGAACAGCGAGAGCCCGGGATAGCCATAGGCGGCATCCGACGCGGGACGCGTGAAATGCAAGCCGCAACGTGGGCCGTAGCCTATTGTCTATTGAACTCTTCCAACCGCCCCTTCTCGATCTCGATGATCCCCCTGGCCGACCGCAGCTGCGCCTCGAGCGAAGGAAAGGCCTCCGCCAACACCGCCTCCGGCGCATCGAGACAGGTGTTCTCGAATTGCAGACAAAGGGCTTGAATACTCGTCAGCCCCACGAACCCGAATAAGGGTTTTATCTTATGAATGGCAGATCTAAGCGCGGAGCGGTCATTTTCATGGTAACTGGTGAGTATCCGGTCGACAAATGCGTCGTATTCCCGGAGCACATCTCCAAAGGTCTCTTCAATCATGATGTAATCGCCTGCATACAAGTCGATTATGTATCGACTGTTTATGGCATCGCTAAAGGTAAATTCCTTATGAGATAAAGGCTGATCCATAGAAAGGGTTATTTAGATAACGGGGGCTATACTAAAATATTGTCTCCCGACGTTCACACATGGAATTAGGTGAGAATTAATGTTTAACCCTTATTCATTCGTCATCCTTTGAATAACCCCCTCGTCTCTATGCTTACGTCCTTTTATGAGGATATAGTCTATTCCGGGCTAAAGGATGAGCCATCTCCGGCGAAAAGGAAAAAAACGATCCGCTTCAACCAATTCATCCTGCTGATCCTCGTCGCGCACTTTGTCTGCGTGATCTCGTATTTCTGCTTCGGCTTGTATATCAGCGCACTCGTCAACCTTAGCGCAGCTTACTTTTTCATACTCGCATATCATCTCAATCTCCGCAAAAAACACTTATTGGCGCGTGTCGTCAGCGTCCTGAACCTGAATCTCTATCTGGCGATCATGAACTATATGGAAGGGGTAAAAGCAGGCGAATACCTGTTCTTTTTCCCCTACTTCCTGATCATGACGTTTATCATCAGCTTCACGCGGAGCCTGCGCGAGCTGACCTTTGCCTACGTGATCACACTCGCCACCCTGGCCTTCTGCTATTACCAATGCCCGCAGGAGAATCACTACCAGGTGCATATCGTCAATTTGTACGCGCGGCTCTATGACTGCAACCTCGTGCTCTCGCTCCTGCTTACGACCTTCTTTTCCTTCGCGATCGTGAGGATCAACCGCAACAACGAAGAGGCGATCCTCAAAGAAAAACAATTTGTCGATACGATCTATAACACTTCGCTCGACGGCGTCTTTATCATCGACGCGGAAGCGCTGGTGATCACCGATTGCAACAACCGCGCCATAGAATTGCTGGAGATCGAAGATAAAAAGCAGATCGTCGGGGCTTCTATGGACAGCCTGTTCACCAAGGAACATATCCAGCTGTTCCGCAACGTGAACAAAAAAATGGAAGGGGAGTGCAGCAATAGCTGGCAGGGCGAGCTGGCCCTGACCTCCAAAAAAGACAATACGGTATTCGCCTTCGTGGCTGTCGTATCGTTCCTCGACAACGACCGGCATTTCTGGAAGATCAGCATCCTCGATATTTCGGAGATCAAGATGACACAGTTCGAGCTCATGAAGGCAAAACAAAAAGCGGAGACTGCCTCCAAGGCCAAATCCCGCTTCCTCAGCAACATGAGCCATGAGCTGCGGACCCCGCTCAACGGCATCATCGGCGCCTCCAACCTGCTGATGCAGGAACAATACCTGCCCGAACAGCTGTCGCATCTCGAGATCCTCAAATATTCCTCCGAGCATATGATGATCCTGATCAACGAGATCCTCGATTTCAACAAGATCGAGTCGGGCCGTTTCGAGCTGGAGAACGTGCCCGTGAATATGCGCGCTTTCCTGAAGAAGCTGGAGACGCAGTTCTCGGTACAGGCGCATACCAAGGGTCTGCTCTTCCTCGTGGACGTCGACGAAAATCTCGAAGCGGAGTTCCTCACCGACGAGACCAGGTTGAACCAGGTCCTCAGCAACCTGCTGTCGAACGCCATCAAATTCACGCATACCGGCGGCATCACGCTCGGTGCCCGAAAGGTCTCCAGCACCAGCAAGAAATCCATGGTTCAGTTCATGGTGCAGGACACCGGCATCGGCATCCCCGCGCATAAACAGCAGGAGGTATTCGACAGCTTTACCCAGGCCGATACGGATACGACCCGCAAATACGGCGGCACCGGTCTCGGCCTGGCCATCAGCAAAAAGCTCGTCAGCCTCTTCAGCGGCGATCTGCTGCTGCAAAGCGAAGAGGGGAAAGGCAGCACCTTTTATTTTACCCTCGAGCTTGAAATTAACGAGAACGCGAAGATGTATATCAACGACGAGAAGGTCAAACACCTGCCCGCCTTCAATGCCTTGCGGGTCCTTATAGCCGAAGACAACTTCGTCAATATGAAGGTCGCACGCAAGTTCCTCACGAAGTGGGGCATCGAAGTCCACGAGGCCGTGAATGGTCTCGAGGCCGTCGAGATATTCCGCCGCGGCCATGGCCAGTTCGACCTGGTGCTCATCGATCTCGAAATGCCGGAGATGGACGGCATCACGGCGCTCGCCGAGATCCGCAAGCTCCAACCCGGTGTGCCGGCCATCGCCTTTACCGCCGCAGTCTATGAAGACATGCGCGTCGATCTCATCAAAAAAGGTTTCATGGAGGTCGTGCCCAAACCCTTCCGCCCCGAGGATCTCCACAACAAGATCCAGAAGCTCCTGCTGAGCCGCGCCTGACGCTCCATGCGGGCGCCGCCATGACCGCCAGGCACAGATTAATAATACCACCGATATCACGATTTCCATTATATTCGCAACTATGATCAGAAATTTTTTGATAGAGAATTTTCCGTCTCTCGGTCGTTATAAGCGATTGGGTAAAGCGTGGTACGACCACATTCAGCCGGGGAAGGAGACTTATTCTCAACACCGGGAAGATGTCTTTATATGGAAATTTCTGCAGGGTTATGACCTCGCCGGCTCTATGTATGTGGACGTGGGGGCGAACCATCCTTCGGATATCTCCAACTCGTATCTCCTTTATCGCAATGGCCTGCAAGGCGTCATCATCGAACCTAATCCGGAATTGATCAAGCTCTTCCAGCGTTTCCGTAAACGGGACATCGCATTGGCTATTGGCTGCAGCAATACCAATACCGTGCTGCCCTTTCACATCTCCAAAACACCCGTGCTCAGCTCTTTTACCACGGATAAAAGGGAGGATACGAGGACCTTCAAGACCCGGTATCTGCCGGTCATGCAACTCGACCATGCATTGTCGCATATACCGCTGGAGTTTATCAGCTTGTTGAGCATCGATGTGGAAGGACTCAACGTGCAGGTGCTGCAGGGCGCCACGGAAACCGCAAAGAAAGCCCTGATGATCTGCCTGGAGTTCGACACGCCGCAGGATAAGCAGGAATACCTTTCGATCCTTGGCCCTGATTTTAAACCGGTCGGCGAGTTTGGGTGCAACCTGATATTGGTCAACCAGCCCCTCGAGGCCAGGATCGCCAGGAAGTAGAAAAACAGAAGTAGAAAGCGGAGGAAGATTTTTTTTTGAAATACTTGCTGAAAAGAAAAAAAGATTTTTACATTTGCATAGTTCAAAAGAACACTCATGCTACGACATTTTTCACATACGCAAATAATGGCCGCGACCACAAGTAATCCTGTGGTGCTTTACCCGATCAAGGATTGGGGAACCGCGGGGCATTGTGCTGTGAACTAAGATATTAAAAGATCCAGCGTAAAGGGCCCCGCAAATATGCGGGGCCTTTTTAGTTCCTATGTCATCTGTTAACTGTTGAGCCGGCCTGCGCCACGCACAGAGCCGGCCCAAAATTACCCTCGAATGAGGGAAGGAGGAAGCTATGCGATTTTATTTCAGCCAAAAACGAAAACAACCCGCCGACACACGGTATGCATTCGTGAAAGCGGGGCTACCGGACGCACAATGGGATCTGTTTACGACCCTCGTGTCGGGATCGCTCACTGCTTCACCGGCGGAACATCGGGCCGAAGACCTGGAGACCTTCCGCAGAGAGATACGTTCGCACGATGCCGCCTTTATGGAACGCCTGGCGATCTACTTTGGCGAGGAAAGGAATTTTCGCGAACTGGCCCTGCTGCTCACGGCAGAGATGGCCGCCATCGCGGGTAACGAGGATCAGGTAGGCGCGCTTGTGGCAAGGATCGTTCGGGTACCCATGGACATCCCGCTGTGGCTCGACTACTATGCCCGGGCGACAAAACCGGGACGTAAACCCGGGCGTGCCGTACGGAAACATCTCGGCCCCCTGTTCAACAAGCTCGACGAATACCAATATAGCCGCAGCGGCCGCACGTCACAACTGGCGCTGCAGGGCGCCCTGCGCTGGCTCCGGCCCAAAGCGGCCGACCATACCCGTAAGCTGCTCTTCGGCGCCATCCTGCGCGATCACGTCCGCGTGCGCACGACCTGGGAAGAGGAATGGCTTACGCTGCATCAGCAACATTATGATAGCGCTGAACAGCGGCAGGTGAGGCTCCGCGACAAATGGAAGGAAGGTATTTCCTCTTTTCGTATCGGCTATACGCCGTTGCTGGACAACCTGCGGCCCATGTTATGCGCCGGCGTAAGCGGCAAAGTCCTCAAGCTGGCAGCCGAATACCTCGGCAATGCTGCCGCAGTCAAAAGAAGCGGCATAACTCCGCTGCGGCTGCTGGAAGTCTACAGGTCACTGCGCAGCATGAAGCATGGCGGCGCCGGCATGCTTGCCGAAGCCCTGGAAAAAGCCGTCCTCCACAGCACCTGGGCCGAACTCGGGCTGGGCGCCGACGGTGTCTCGGTGATCGCCATGGATGTGAGCAACAGCATGAAGCGGCCACCAGGCGATGGCGCCGGCGTCCAGCGTTTCGATGTGGCGCCCCTGCTGGCCTCCATTTGGAAGAGCCGCGGCGACCAGGTCATCACCGGCATCATCGGCAATACCTGGAAACAGCAGGCGTTGCCGGACAGACCCGTGCTGCTGGGCGTCGACGAGTTCCGCTCGCACGAAGGGGAAGCCGGCTATGCCATCAACGCCTGGCTAGTGCTACAGGACCTGCTGCGCAAGCGGCAGGTGGTGGACCGTGTAATGATCTTCACCGACTACCGGTTGTGGGATAACCGGTCGTTCAACCAAACGGCCGGTACCGACCTCGGCCATTGGTGGCGGCTCTATCGCGAGCAGCTGGCTCCGCAAGCCCAACTGTATCTCTTCGATCTCGCCGGCTATGGCGCCCGCTCGCTTGAATACCTCGACGACGGCGTATGCCTCATCGCGGGGTGGAACGAGAAAGTCTTTGAGGTCCTCGACGTCCTCGACCGCGACCGGGAGATGATCCTGGCCGCGAAGGCGGGGCTTTAAATTTAATGCTATCAAGTTGGCGATTTTTTCTATCTTAGAGAAAATCGCCAATTTTTATGGAACCTCCCTCGTGGCCAGCTCGTTTAAGCCGTCTGCGACAACTCTTCTGGTTTTTCTTCCTGCTTACTATCGCCTACATGATCTGGGTACGGAACTATCTCGCCCCGCTAAGCTCAGATGAGATCGTTCAGTTCGAGATCGCCAAGACCGCCCATAGAGCCCAGTCCATTATCGAGAGCTGGAAACTCACGGGCAAATATGAACAAGGTATAAAAAGTACCTATTTAGCCTATGTCTTCATGGTCCTGTATACACTGGCGATCGCGCTGGGCTGCCGCTTCATCTCCGCCATCACGGGCAACGAGATCCTGTCGAAGGGAGGCCGGGGTTTCGCCTGGCTGATCGTCCTGGCGACGGCCTGCGACTTCGTAGAAAATATCGCGCTGGCCCATACAATCCGGGGACCCATAACCCAATGGGACGTGACGGTCGCTTACGAACTCTCCCGGGTCAAGTTTTCCATCGTCATCGTTTGTTTGTTGTTTATGCTGGCCTGCACCGTGTACTGGGCTATCGGGAAGCTGGCGGGGGAGAAATAAATCGCAGCTTGTGGATACTGGTATCACCCTTGATATTGGTATTGATGATCTTATAGGGCACGGACATCGTACCATCCGGAACAAGGTCTCTTTCATGCGTTGGCAGCTGGCCGGCATCCAGCTTGTAAAGGAGAGCGCCGCCGATAAGGGTCTTGCCGTGGGCCTGCAAGGCGGCGGGGTCAAAAGAGCTAAATATCTCTACCAGGGGATAGCCGTTTATAAAGGTGTAGTCGGAATAGGATCGCCCGGTGCCGTTAGCGGCGGAAAAGCGGATGGTCCGTGCCTGCCGGTCAACTGCCGTTACATAAGCCCCGCAAGGGAGCATAGGGATATCCGGCCTGTCTCCGATGTTGGGGAAGGCGCCCTGCACCTGGGTTATGACATTGCTTCCCACCGCCATATCGCCGGTGAACACGTTCGAAACGCTCACATAATAGTCCATCCAAAGATCCAGCTTCATGCCTTCCCGGATACCTACGGCCAGGTTGGTGAGATATACGGTATCATGACCGATGTGATGGATGAAACCCACGGGAGATGTGGTGGCGTTGATGGGAATAAAGATGTCCTGGTAGGGCAGGTCCCGGGTCAGGATGAAATCCCCGGGTTTGAGCAATGCGGAATCCCCCGGCGATCCCAGCCGGAACCATGCCGTCCAGCTGGCAAAATTGACATGAAGCACGGGTTTGCCGGATAGCTGCACAGTCCGTTCGTAAGTATCATTATAGGAAAGCTTATAATTTACCTGCGCGCCTGCCTGCGCACCGGAGTTGTCCCGCAGGAAATAGGTATTTCCCGGATACAGCGGATCCGGCCTTCCCTGGGGGCTGGGGCCTTCGAAATAGGGGGAAATAGGTATCTTGCCTGTATTGCTGTGACCCAGGATCCCATCCGAATAATACATGTAGACATTTTTAAATTCCGGATGCTCGTAAATGCCGTCAACCAGGCTGACGGCGACCGGGGGCTCGTTCATGGTACCATCCTCATAATAATCATTGGATCCTGAAAGGACCAGTCGCATCCCTATCTTCCCTGTATAGCATCGGAGCATGCAATTATGAAAAGATGCTCCCGACCCCAGGACAAAGAAATCGGGATAGGGTTTTCCAGGGCTCTCTGTAGCGAAATTAAACAGGCAGTCTTCAAAAGACAGCGTAGCGCCACCTCCGGCATATCCTATGCGGAACAGCTCTTCGGCATAGACATTCCTGAAGACCCCGCCAAAGGAGCGGGCGCTGATACAGCACAGCTCTTTTACCGAACCGGCAATATTTACTCCATCCACCAGCGGGACGGCCGCGCCGTCTCCGTGATGGAACCCATAGTGAACATTATCGAATAAGGTATGGGTGCCTCCCCAGCACTTTATTCTATCCACATGGCACTCCTTGGATTGAGCCTGCCCCATGGCATAGCCCACTTTATTGTCGCTGATATCGCAGTCGATGACGTCTATGAGTTCCCCATTCTGCTGGTTGGATGGCGTGATCATGACCCCGACAATGAAATTGACGATCGAGCAGCCGATGATCTGGACCGCCGTAGAGGCGCCTCTTCCGAGGTACGTAAGATAGTACGCATGCAGGCCGGGATACATGTCAGAAGGAGAAGGATAGACGGTGGAGTCGGAGAACGGGTCGATCACAATACCGGAATAAGGAGATCGCTGGTTGTCCCTGGTGGCCCCATCGGTCCATTGGTCGAAGCTCAAGGTATCGATCTGTACGGGTCGAAGGCGATTGGGAAAAGTGAATCGGCCCCGGATGCTCAGATCCTTTATCAGGACTCCCTTGCCGGACTGGATGCCGATGGCGAACGTATTGTTGAAGGCTGGAAAGATATTGGCGGCTCCCATGCCGAGATCCTTGGCGTTCGCGGGGCCCACAAGATCGATGCTGGATTGAAGATATGTATGACCCGACGGTCGCGCGATCAGCAATGGCCGGCTGATCTTGTAGTTCCCCGGCGGAAAATAAAGCGTTCGGCTGGCGGAAGAGAGATTCAGGATATAATCGATCCCCTTCTGAATAGCATACCAGTCGTCGGTAGACCCGTTACCCATGGCGCCGAACCATTTCACATTCAGCAGTCCCTGATCAGCTACCCGCCGGAACAGCACTCCATCGCCGGTGCGTAGCATCATAACGCTGTCATCAGGGGCATTGCCACCATTTTCCACCCGCACGAACATCCCTTCTCTTCCACGATCCGTCAAATAAAAGATCCTTCCGAGCGAGGCCGGGGACCGCAGTTTCCTGAACGCCGACAGCGTCATTTCGTTCCGTACCGTATCTTGCGCTGAAAGCGAATAGGCCGTCATGACCAGGATCAGGTTCAACGAAAAGAATTTCATTGGACAAAAAGAATAGCAAAATCTCTTATATTTGCACGGCAGGCTCATAAATATTTCTATTATAGTAATTTGCGGTGACGCAATAAATGTACGAAAATGTAGTTTGTAGGGCTGCTGCAGACAGGTAATGATTGTAAATTTGTATAATCCTGTGAAGAATAAGCGGACTAGTAATGAATCATAACATTTTGGAAGGGTATATAAAGAGTATTTACGGGTACTTCTTTTATACCCTTTTCTCTTTGCTGTTGAAAAAAAGAGGCTTTGTGTAATTGATTGATAAGAAATGTATTAAAAAAACAGTCTGGGACTGAGGAGGCGAAGCTATGCCTGATAGTGATCACAAATGGTATGTGGTGTACACTAAACCCCGATGGGAAAAAAAAGTATATAACCTGCTGATAGCCGCGGGAATTGAGGCTTATTGTCCCCTGAACAGGACGAGGAAGAAATGGAGCGACCGGATCAAATGGGTGGAAGAGCCACTTTTCAAATCCTACATTTTCGTAAAAGTGGCCGACGATCAACGGAGCGATGTCCGGATGGTGGACGGAGTGGTGAATTACGTTTATTGGCTGGGAAAACCGGCTATCGTGAAGGAAAAGGAGATCGAGACGATACGGAAATTCCTGAATGATTATGAAGAAGTGCAGGCCCTGCCGATCGACCTTTCCACCAATATGGCGGTAACGATCCGCCAGGGAATTTTCATGGACAGGGAAGCGAAGGTAATAAAGGTGGTCAACAACAAGGTGCAGGTGATCATAGAGAGTATCGGCTATTCGCTGGTAGCCACGGTGAATAGATCCAACCTGGTGGTCAAGAGAACACATTAGAATCAATGATAATCGACTTTGTCATGAGCAAACTTTTCCGGATCGTAGGTTTCGCATCTTTGGCGCTGCTTTCGGCTTTGGCGCTGGTCTCTTGCGGAAGCACCAGGAGCCTCGTCTATATGCAGGGTACATTCGATACCGCCCAGCTCAGCAAGATCGATATTCCGGAGCCAATAGTGAGAAAGGGAGATCTGCTCAGCATTGTCGTTTATAGCGATAACCCCCAGGCAACGGCCCTGTACAATCAATCGTTGATCACGGTGGGTTCGAGCTCAAGTGGCGAATCCTCATCGCAAGGGAGCAGCAGCTTATCGGGTAGCTCGGCATCAGTCACCTCGGCCGGCTACCTGGTCGACGGCAACGGGGATATCCAATTTCAGGGTCTTGGCCGTCTGCATCTGGAAGGGTTGACCGTTTCCCAGGTAAGAGATACGCTCGATTCCAGGCTTCGTCTTGTTTTAAAGAATCCCTATTATAATATTAGGTTCCTCAATTACCGGTTTACTATGTTGGGCGAGGTCAACAAACCGGGCATTTACAGCATACCCGGCGAAAGTATGTCCATACTCGAAGCGATAGGCATGGCGGGCGACCTCACCTTTTTCGCCCGAAGGAACAATGTACTGATCATCAGGGAAAACAATGGGAAACGGGAATTCGGGCGGCTGGATCTTACCAAGCCGCAGATCATGGCTTCCCCCTATTTCTATCTTCAGCAGAACGATATGGTCATTGTAGAACCCAACAAAAAAAGGATAGCGGCTAGCGATGTGGCTACGACTCGCAATATTACTATTGCAGTCAGTGTCTTATCCCTGGTGGTCATCCTGGTCACACTCTTTAAGTAATTCATTAACCTGACATGATCGAGAATAAGAATGAACCGATGGTCACCGAGGTTGGCGTAAAACCCAATAACAAGCTATCGATTAGCCCCAAGGAGCTTATATTCCGGTATTTGCACTATCTTCCCTGGGTGATCGTTTCGGTGATCTTGTTCATGATCATGGCTTATCTGAAGATCCGCTGGACGACACCGATCTTCCAGGTACAGTCATCCCTGCTGATCAAGAGCGAACAAGATAACTTTGCTTCCTCCAAGGATGACAAGTTCAGCGAGATGATCCTTCCCCAAACGGATGTGAATCTCCGGAATGAGATGGCGATACTGAAATCCAGGCCTGTGATAGCAAGGGTCGTCAAAGACCTGGATCTTCAATATCTTTCTTACAACAAAGGAACGGTAAGATCGACGCTCCTGTATCCCGTATCTCCGTTTTCCCTTCGGTTGACCAGGATTGCCGATTCGGCTATTGGCTTCGGCTGTCAAATCACTGTTTTAAATGAGAACAGGTTCCTGCTCAACGAAAGCAAAACCTCACATCGATTCGGAGATACCACCGAGCTCGATGGCAGTCGCTTTGTACTTCTCTACGATTCGACCATGGGCATTCATTCGATGGGAAGCGCCAAATTCGAATTCAGCTGGCTTCCTTTGCCAGCCGCGGTGGAGAATCTGCTGGGATCCCTGAAGATAACGCAAACCGATGATCAGACGACCATCCTTACGTTGATCTTCGAACATGAGAACCCTATGCTGGGAAAGAATGTCCTGAATACCCTGATGTCCGTATATGACTCGCTGATCGTGGAAAATAAGAACCGGATCTCTGCCAATACCTTGCAGTTTATCGACGACAGGCTTTATGAGCTCAACGATACGCTCAGAGGAGTAGAAGGAGTTCTTAGGAACTTTATGGTGGCCAACCAGGCTTTCGATATTGAAGGCCAATCCAAGGCTTTCCTCGACAAGGAAGGCGACGAGGCCAATAGTGTGGTCACCTCGGGGGTGAAAATTGGCATTGTAAACTGGCTGCTGGATTATGTAGCGAATAAGAAGAACCAGTACGAGCTGGTGCCCACCGCTTTGGGTATAGATGAACCTGCTTTATTGCAGCTGATAACGGAATACAACAAGCTGCAACTGGAAAGGGAAGCCAATCTGAAAACGTCTTCGGAGACGAACCCGATGATCCTGGCCATGGACGGCACGCTGGAAAAGACGAGACGGAATATTTACCAGGCATTGTTGAACGTCAAACAGGCATATGCAATCGCTTCAGAAGGCTTGCAAAAGCAGAACCAGACACTGCAGGAGCGCATCGCCAGCCTGCCCGGAAAATCGATGCGTCTATTGAATATCGAGAGACAGCAAAAGATCCTGGAGGAATTGTACTCCTTCCTGCTGCAAAAGAAGCTGGAGACTTCTATTGCCGCGGCCGCGACAGTCTCCAATTCAAGAGTGATCGAAGCCGCACTGGATTCCAAGTTACCCATAAGCCCCAATAAAAAAAGCGTATACACCTTTTACCTGCTGCTGGGCGTCCTGATTCCCGTGGGTATCATCGTGGTCATTGAATTGCTTCACGATAAAGTAAGCAGCCGGGAGGATATAGAACGGATTACCAGTGCACCAATTCTTGGGGAGATCGGGCATTCCAGGGATACCCAGTCGCTGGTAGTGAACAGCAACAGCAGGAGGTTCATTGCCGAGCAGTTCCGCATCGTCAGGACCAACCTGCAGTACATTGTCGGCAGGAAAGATCGGCCGGTTATCATGGTCACTTCGTCCTTTAGCGGGGAAGGGAAATCCTTTATCAGCACCAACCTGGGGGCCGTTATGGCTCTTTCGGGGAAAAGGACCGTGATCATGGAGTTCGACATCCGCAAACCTAAGATCGTATCCGGCCTGGACCTGAAACGAAACATGGGGATTACCAATTACATCATTGGAAAAGCGAGCTTCGAAGACCTTTTGCTACCGGTGGGCGACTTCGATAACCTCTTTGTGATTCCTTGCGGCCCGATCCCGCCGAACCCCTCCGAATTGCTGTTGGACAAGCGATTGGGCGAGCTGATGGCGGAAGTAAAGGCACATTTCGATGTCGTTATCATGGATACGGCGCCCGTGGGCCTCGTGGCCGATGCCATCAACCTGAGCCAATATATCGATGCTGCGGTCTATATCGTTCGCCAGCGGCACACCTTCAAAAAGCAGCTGGAATTGATAGATGAGCTCTATAACAATAACAAGCTGCCTAACCTCTGTGTCCTGCTCAACGACGTAAGGGTGGAGGGCGGCTACTATAGCGGTTACGGTTACTATGGCGGCTATGGTTACGGCTATCGCCGCGGGTCCGGTTACTTTGAGGAAAATGAGGAAAGGAAGAAGAGATCGGTCCTGGGGAAATTATTAAAGTGGTTTACATGGAAAGAATAGGCAGTGCGCAAACTTTTATCGACAAGCAGGAACCGGTGGATAACCATGAGCACTGGGACCTGGTGCTGAAACCCCAGAGCTCCTCCTTCGAGCTCCATCTGGCGGAGATTTGGCGCTACCGGGACCTGCTTTGGCTGTTTGTGAAAAGGGACTTCGTTTCTTTTTATAAGCAGACGATCCTTGGGCCACTGTGGTTCTTTATCCAACCTCTCTTCACCACGGTGATCTATACATTTGTGTTCGGCGGACTGGCCAGTATCTCCACCGATGGTATTCCCCAGCCGCTTTTTTTTATGGCCGGTATCACGGCATGGAACTACTTTGCCGATTGTATTACGAAAACATCGACGGTGTTCAGGGATAATGTCAACATCTTCGGAAAGGTATATTTTCCCAGGATCATCATGCCCCTGAGCCTGGTCGTTTCCAACCTTATCCGCTTTGCGGTTCAGATGATCCTTTTCCTTATCACTATGGCCTGGTACTACTGGGGAAAGGGCGCTTCTTTTCATGCGACGCCCTATATTCTTCTTTTTCCATTCATCGTTTTGCTCATGGGATTGCTGGGGCTGGGATTCGGAATGATCGTTTCCGCCATGACAACCCGCTACCGGGATCTCGCCTTCCTGGTCCTCTTCGGCGTTCAGCTCATGATGTACGGCACCACGGTGGTGTATCCGCTGTCGGCCGTTGTCGGCAGATTTCAAAAGCATCCCATTCTCACAGGACTTATTGAATATAACCCCCTGACGGCGATCATCGAGACATTCAGAGTCGGATTCCTGGGCAGCGGGACCTTTACCTGGGGACTATTGGCCTATGCCACCGGGGCAACTTTATTCATTTTTCTTTTAGGGATCTTTACCTTCAACAGGGTAGAAAAGAATTTTGTAGATACTATCTAACGGATCTAATCGGGATAACGAAACACTATGGCGATCGCTATTAAAGCCGAAAACCTGTCTAAAGCTTACCAACTCGGAGAATTCAGTACAGGCACCGTATCGAGGGATATAGAAAGGTGGTTGGCAAGGATAAGGGGGAAGGAAGACCCTTTCCTGAAAGTGGGCGAGGTGAACGACCGGACGGTCAAGGGCAATAGTGACGTCGTCTGGAGCCTCAAGGATATCGATTTTGAGATACAAGAGGGGGATGCGGTGGGGATCATTGGCAGGAACGGCGCCGGCAAGAGTACCTTGCTGAAGATCCTGAGCCGGGTGACCACACCCACCACGGGGATCGTAAAGGCGAGAGGGCGTATCGCCTCTTTGCTGGAAGTAGGTACCGGTTTTCATCCGGAATTGACCGGCAGGGAAAACATCTATTTGAATGGCGCCATCCTCGGCATGCGAAAAAAAGAGATCGACCGAAAACTCGACAAGATCGTCGATTTCAGCGGGGTGGAACGTTACCTCGATACGCCGGTAAAACGATTCAGCAGCGGCATGTATGTGAGACTGGCCTTTGCCGTGGCGGCGCACCTGGAAAGTCAGATTTTGATCGTGGACGAGGTACTGGCCGTCGGCGACGCGGAATTCCAGAAAAAATGCCTCGGTAAGATGAAAGACATCGGCGTGGAAGAAGGTAGGACGGTATTGTTCGTGAGCCATAACATGGGGATGATCAGCCAGCTCTGTAATTCCGCCATCTTACTGGAATATGGGAAAGTAGTGAAAATAGGTAAACCCCCGGTAGTCCTCGACGAATATATCCAGCGCCAGAGAAAGATGACGGCCGACGCCCAGCTGAATAATCCCTTTGTTACCAATATGAAGGTAACCGACGAGCAAGGAGTCGAGAACAACGATTTCCTGACCTCCGATGAAATTTTTATCCGGTTGGCCTTCGATCCGGCGAAAATGACCTTCCCAATTATGGCCGGCATCGCCGTCCTCGACGTCAACGAATCCAAAGTCTTCACTACCATCACCCAAATCGAATCGGCGATCGGCGGCATGCGGTGCGTCATCCCCGCCCGCACCCTGACGCCAGGTAAGTACTCGCTGGACTTTTCATTGTTCAACGGCAGCATGACGATACAAACCTATATCGATAATATTTGTCCATTCAGGATCATCGACGGCGGCACCGAACTGGCCGCCTTCGAAGGCGTGAACTACGGAAGGGTATTCGTTAATTGTAAATGGAATGCTATCTGATATGCGTCGCTTCCTGAGCAGGTGGAAAAAGAACCGGCGACTGGGAAAATTACTGAAGGCCGGAATAACCATACCTGAGAATACCCGCGTAGCGGATAACGCCAGACTGGATACTCCGTACGGAGGCAAGATCCGCGTCGGCAGGGAATGTGAGATCCTGGACGGCGTTTTGATCCTCACCTATGGCGGCGAGATCGCGATAGGCGACAGATGCTCCATCAACCCCTATGCCATTATATACGGCCACGGCGGAGTTACCATCGGCAACGACGTACTAATTGCCGGAGGATGCATGATCATTCCCAACAATCACACCTTCTCCGCTTTGGACCAGACCATCAGAGAACAAGGCTGCAACGCCAGGGGAATCAGGATCGAAGACGACGTATGGATCGGCCACGGCTGCTCCATCCTCGACGGAGTGACCATTTCAAAGGGATCTGTGATCGCCGCCGGCTCCGTCGTCAATAAGGATACCAAGCCTTATTCCATAAATGCCGGAGTACCCGCACGGTTTATCAAATTTAGAAATGAATGAATCCCAAATTCAGCCGCCAATTCTCACTCAGGGAGAGACTGTGTTATTTAGTTTATAGAGCTGCAGTCACGATGCAACAGTGGGTACCCGGAAACCTGCCGGATGAGTACACCTTCTTCTTCAAGCTATACGCTAAAGGCGGCACTGCCCGCCGGGTTGGCCGGTTAAACCGCCTGCAATATCCCGTCAACGGCCGTCAATTCGATTACATGATTCGCCGCGAGAGCTCGGACATGGATGTATTCCAGCAGATCATCTTTGGGGGCGAATACAAGGCCATCATCGATATCGCCAGGGAACACAACCTGCAGCTGTCGACCATCCTGGACGCAGGTTCCAACATCGGATTGACAACTCTCTATCTAAAAGCTTTTTTCCCCCAATCCACCGTCATCTGCATCGAACCTTCCAGGAACACCCACGCCATCCTCGAGGAAAATATCCGGATCAATGATCTGTCCGGGGTCTCGACCGAGATGAAAGGCTTGTGGAGCAAAAACTGCTTTCTGAAGGAGAAGAAATTCAGGGACGGCAAAGAATGGTCATTCTCTCTCGAAGAGTCCACGGAAGAAAGCCCCGGCGCCATCCAGGCCGTCACCATCAGCGAACTGATGAACAAATACGGATTGCAGACAATCGATTTCCTGAAGATCGACATCGAGGGCGGAGAAAAAAATATCTTTTTGGACGCACCGGGTCCAGCGGACTGGCTGGGGCGGGTTCGAATGATCGCCATCGAAATTCATGACGAAGTAAACTGCCGAAATCAAATAGAAAGGTTGCTGGAATCTTTCCAGTTCAAACTCCAGTATTCCGGAGAACTGACTATCGGGATAGCCGAAAGGGTATAAGATAAATGAAAGGGATTTCTGTCGTAATATGTTGCTATAATAGTTCAGATCGCCTCCCGCAAACGATCCGGCACCTGGCATTGCAGACGATCCGGCCGGACATCCCCTGGGAAGTCATTATCGTCAACAATAACTCCACCGACGATACAAAAGAAGCGGCAGCCCGCGAACTGGCCCGCTACGATTGGAAGCAGGGGAGACACAAAATGGTCGACGAATGTAATCCCGGGCTTAGCCATGCGAGAGAAAGAGGGGTAGGGGAAGCGGCTTACGACTATGTGTTGTTTTGCGACGATGACAATTGGCTGGATACCGATTATATTCACACAGCATACGATTTTTTGGAGCAGCATCCCGTCTATGCGGCAATAGGCGGCTGTTCACAGGCAGCTTTTGAAGATGGCGTTATTGCACCGGATTGGTTTGAAGAATATCAAATGGGGTATGCGGTAGGTCGCCAGGGAGAAGTCGGCGATATTACCGCGAGGGGATATTTGTGGGGAGCCGGTATCATGTTTCGAAAGGCCGTCTATAGGATCGTAGTAAACGCGACCTTCCCTTCATTGCTCACAGACCGTAAAGGGAATGAACTGTCTTCGGGCGGAGATTCCGAACTGTGTCTGCGATTCGTGATCATCGGGTATAAATTATACTATTCGGATAAATTGAAATTCAGGCATTTCATTAGCGCGAACCGGTTGACGACTGCCTACCGGGAAAAACTCTGGGCCGGCTTCCTCGAATCGGAACACATCCTCAATAAATATTATTATTACCTGAAGGCCGTCGGTCGATCCGACCGCAACGTCCAAAAGCTTAAAATAACGATGAAGTATGGATTGCACAAGCTCGGGATCAGAAGGCTCACCGAGATCGATGAAAGACTGGTGTACGTGCTGACATCCTTGAAGGCAATAAATTATGACAGGGATTATCAACTGATCCGCGATCTGAAGAAAATAAAAGGTTTTAGTTTCAATGAGCCAGCTGCTGGAAGTTAAAATTACGGATGGCCTCGGTAACCAGCTTTTTCAATATGCGGCCGGCCGGAGCCTGGCCATTAAAAAAGGGGTCCGGAATTTTTGGCTCAATATCGACAGTTTTAAGCACAACAGTTTAGGGCGGGAATTCGGATTGAGGAATTTCCGTACAAGAGGGAAGGTTATCACCAACGGCCTGGTGGAGAAAATACTCCGGAAGGATACGAAGTACAACCGGTTGATTTCCGCTTTCCCCTTTTATAAGGTCATTTCGGACAATGGCCTGATCCTGCAAGATCTGTCCCAAAATAACAGCCTGCTCCTTTCTTTAAACGGGTACTGGCAGTCGGAATATTATTTTAAGGATATCCGTTCCGTGCTGCTGGACGAGCTCCAGCCGGTCGAGATACCCGAACTGCCTCACTGGTTGCTGGAAACTGAGACTGTCGCCGTGCATGTGAGAAGGACAGATTATCTCACCGAAAAGGGGATCGGGTGTCTGGGCGAGAAATACTATGAGCGGGCGATGGGTATTATCCGGGAAAGGATAAAAGATCCGTTATTCGTTTTTTTCTCCGATGACATTCCCTGGTGCAAACAAACTTTCCCGCAGCAAAGAACGGTATTCTGCGAGCAGGCACCCTGGGATAAGGATTATTTACAACTATACCTGATGTCAAAATGCAGCCACCAGATCGTCGCTAACAGCTCCTTCTCGTGGTGGGGGGCCTGGCTGAACAGGAATCCCGGCAAGATCATCCTGAGGGCGCAAACCCCTTTTGTCGATATGTCGCTGTTCCCTAAACCACATTATTACCCCGAAGAATGGATCAGCGTCAATAGCGCATAATTATGGCCTCACTAACCCAACGGCTCCTGGGCCGGATCAACCGGATATGCGTCAAAAAAAAGACTGCACTCCGATATAGTTATTACCGGTGGCGTTACAAAAAAAAAGGTATCAGCATGCACCCCTCGGTGCTCATCGACCGGAAGGTGGAGTTGTATACCAGCTCGCCCTTCTGGAATTTTCATCACGGGGGCGAGATTGTCCTGCATGAAAACGTGATGCTCGGAAAGGGGATGATCATCCATTGCTATGG
This sequence comes from Puia sp., assembly GCA_035946435.1. Lineage (GTDB taxonomy): Bacteria > Bacteroidota > Bacteroidia > Chitinophagales > Chitinophagaceae > Puia. The sequence continues at coordinate 33,621 of DASYZH010000143.1, forward strand.
CGGGCGGGTGGAAGTAGGTGACAACAGCATCTTCGGCCCCAATGTGACTATCTATGGCCACGGCAACGTGACCATCGGCAAGAATTGCCTGATCGCCATGGAAACAAAAATAATAGCGGCGAATCATGACGTTCCTCCATCCAACGTCAATATCAACCAGCGGTATGACGTCCGGGAGCCAATTGTTATAGGCGACGATGTATGGCTGGGAGCGGCCGTGATCGTATTGGCAGGCACCAGCATCGGAAATGGTTGCGTGGTGGGCGCCGGAAGCGTGGTCACCAAAAACCTGGAGCCCTACTCCATCGCAGTAGGCAATCCCGCTAAAGTGATTAGAACGAGACTCTAAATTAACGAACCCGCATGGCAACAACTACTTTGACGGACGGCTCCCAACCCTCGGGCGCCATGTCGGTCCCAATCGGGAAATCCCGGATCGAGTATCTACCACAGCTCGACTCCCTCCGGACACTTGCCGTGATCATGACCCTTTTGGCCCATACCGCACCGGTGATGATCCCCTATATGCACTACGGCGTTCCAATCTTTTTCACCATCTCGGGCTTCCTCATCACAACCATCCTGCTTAACACGGCAAACGCCACCCCACCAAGATCCAGGCCCTATATCATAAAGAATTTTGTGGTACGCCGGGCATTGAGATTGTTCCCCGTGTATTATTTGTTCCTCGTTTTCTTCTGGTTTGCTAAGAACCATCTTTCTTTATTCCTCTGGAAGGATGAATTTACCCCCTATTTCTTTACTTATACCGCCAATATTTACGTTTTTAAATTTACCAGCGGCGCCGCCGGCTGCTTTGCCCATCTCTGGTCTTTGAGCGTCGAGGAACAGTTCTATCTGTTCTGGCCCTGGATTTTATTATACTGCCCCAGCCGGTACCGCATACCCGTGATCGTCGGTATGATCTCCTTTGCGCTGATATTTGTTTGTTGTAACTATAAGAACGACTATATTGGCTCCTTGCCTTTTGGCCAGTTCCATAATCTTGGAGTGGGGGCGCTCCTGGCTGTGTTCTACGTAAAGAATGCTGCTGTGATCCGCTGGCTCAAAGACAAACGGCATCTCCTGTTCTTACTCACTTTCGTGCATTTGATCTTTGTATTGATCATTTTTCACCAGTCGGCCTTTTTTTCCTTTTATCGGGAGCTCAGCTTGTGTTCGTGCACTTTTTCCATAGTGCTTGTGAGCATCTTCGGATGGAAAGGATTCATGGGCTATATCATGGGGAGCCGGCCTATGCGTTATATCGGTACGATTAGCTATGGCATCTACCTATACCACATGCCGGTGCCTTACATTTGGAGACTGGTAATGGCCAGGCTGGATCCGAACCTTCATCTCAACGGATGGGTACTTACAGGTATTTGGTTCGGGATCATAGTTCTTATTGCCGCAGTCTCGTACAAGTATATCGAAACACCTTTCCTCAAATTGAAAAGCTATTTTGTTTAATGCAGGAGAGCCTTGTTTCTGTGATCGTGCCTGTGTATAATGGCGCCTCGTTTGTCATCGAAACCCTCGAATCCGTAGCGAAACAGACGCATAACAGGCTCGAGTGTATCATCATAGATGACGGCTCCACGGATAACACAGCGGCTCTTGTCAACGATTGGATAGCCGCCGATCATAGGTTTACCTATTACTATCAAACGAATAAAGGACTTTCGGCGGCCAGGAATGCCGGATTGGATTGGGCGAAAGGAGATTTCATTCAGTTCCTGGACGCCGATGACGTTCTTCTCCCTTCCAAGCTGGAAGAACAACTGGCCAATTGGCCGGCGGAGGGCCCGGCGGTTTCCTACACGGATTACGGCACGGGAAGATCTGCCGATATCTACAGCCCATCCGATTACCACAAGTCTGCCCGACTCCATTCCGGCGATAAACTCACCGAGCTGATCACAAGATGGGAATCCTCGCTGACGATCCCGCCGCACAGCTTTTTGTTCAACGCCTCCTTTTTCACCGACAAAAAGATCCGCTTCGATACCTCTTTGCCCAACCATGAAGACTTCGATTGCTGGGTCACTATTTTCCGCTTGCTGCCTCCCATAACCTATGTCGATAAAAAGCTCTGTATTTACAGGGTGACCGAGGGGTCCATGTCCAAGAATATGCGTTTAATGGGAGAAGGCTTTCTCCAGGTTCTGGACAAGCATCTCGGCAGCGGCAGTCAAACAGTGGGGCTAAGAAGGACGCTCCGGAAAAAGAGAAGAGAGACGCTGAAACGTTACAATCGGTTTGACAAGATGTCTTTCGGCGAAAAGATATTGCTCATCGGTTATTTGTATAATTATTATACCAAACGGATATGTCAACGGCTACTTGGAAAGACGGCATGAAGGAGATCCTTGTTTCCGTAGTTATTCCCGTAAAGAACGGCGACATCTGGCTTGACAGATTATTGGAAGGCCTTGTCCGCCAGACTTTATTCGATAAAACCGAAATCATCATCATCGACTCGGGAAGTACCGATAAGTCGCTCGGGATCATAGCGAAATACCCGGTGAGACTGATCCGGATACCCTCATCCGAATTCAATCATGGCGATACCCGGAATTTGGGGGCCAGGGAAGCAAGGGGTAAATATGTGGTAATGACCGTTCAGGACGCAGTACCCGCCTCGGATCTGTGGTTGCAGCATTTCGTAGATGGTTTCGAGAACGAAAAGGTGGTGGCTTTATGCGGTCAGCAGCTAGTACCGCATGAGCCCGACAAGAACCCGGTGTTGTGGTTTCGCCCGGTGAGTGCCCCGCAGACAACATTCTACCACTATGATGACCCGGCCGAATTCCTTCGGTTGAGCCCCGCCGAACAACGACAGAAAGTCGGCTGGGATAATGTAGTCGCAGCCTATCGGCGTGAGATCCTGCTGCAATATCCCTTCCCGCGGACGGATTTTGCCGAAGATATCATCTGGGCAAGGGAAATGCTGGTATTGGGCAAATGGCTGGGCAATGTCGATGCGGCGAGGGTCTACCATTACCATCACTACACTTCCGACATCATTCTTCCGCGTTATTTTTCGGTGTTCTATTTTGAATACCGCACATTCGGACTAAAGCCGCCACCCGTCCGGCACACGGCGAAAAAAGTATTGAGCGCCGGAAAGATACTGCTGAAAGAATCCAGCCTCACCTTAGCTGAAAAATTCAGATGGCTTATATACAATATAAATTATTGGAAAGAGCTCAAAAGAACGGTGGACCTGTTCAACAGCGCCGTCAATAAAGGCGATACTTTTCTGGACGACCAATACCGTACGATCTGTAAAAAACCCCCACAGGCAATAAAGTATACCGGCAATGCCCAATCCGTTGGTTAGTGTTTTGATGACCGCCTATAACAGGGAACAGTATATAGGCGAAGCCATCAGCAGTGTTCTTGCTTCCACTTATACGAATTTCGAGTTGATCATCTTAGACGATTGTTCGGCGGACAGGACGGTCGAGATCGCAAAATCCTTTGCTGAAAAGGATCCGCGGATAAAGCTATTTGTCAACGACCACAACATGGGTCAATTCGAAAACAGGAACCTTGCCGCGAAATATGCTGCCGGCGATCTTCTCAAGTATCTCGATTCCGACGACCTGCTTTATCCCACGGGCCTGGAAGTACTCGTCAGGATGATGGAAAAATTCCCGGAGGCCGGTTATGGATTGTGTTCGCTGGAACAGGATGATGCAAGGATATTCCCCTTTATGCTCAACCCGGAGGAGGCCTTCAACAGACATTTTGTACAAAAAATACCCTTGTTTCACAAGGCCCCCCTTTCCTCCATTATAAGAAAACAGGCGTTCTTCGACGTCGGCGGGTTCACCAATCCTGCCGGAGAAGGCGACTATGAGATGTGGCTCGCGCTCTCCTCGAAATTCAACGTGGTATTGATGCCTCATGGCGTCGCCTGGTATAGGGTGCACCAGGGCCAGATCGATTTCAAACGGCGAACCGACCCTTTTTTACGATTCCGCTATTACCTGGTCACCTTGAAATACCTGGGTAGGGACTGCCCCCTGGGACAGGCTCAAATAGAAACAGTAGTAAAAGAGACCCGGCGTATCATGGCCAGGAGCATGGTGAGCGCCTTTATCAGGGATTCACCCGCAAAAGCAATGCAGATGTATAAAGCAGTAAGATCTAAAAACATCTAGAACGTGCTGAAGAAAATAACCTACTTCGCGAGAAATCCATTGCAGCTTCCCATCGTGATCATCACCAGGACATTTCCTTACTTTAGATTTATCTATGAAACGCCGGACTATCAGCATAGGATCAACTTTGAAATGTGGTTCAAGCAGAAAGTGTTAAATTGGGGAGGCAATAAAGCCGCCTACTGGCCGGTTCACTGGACCAGCAAAGTATACGATGCGGAAAGCATCCTGGTAGGTATAGACGCTTATCCCGGCTATTCCCCGGGATGTTATATCACCGGCAGAGGGGGATTGACGATCGGCGACTATACTCAAATTGCTCCAAACGTGATCATCGTTACCGCCAACCATGACCCTTATGATACACGAAAACATGTGAGCGCTCCGGTGAAGATCGGCAAATATTGCTGGATAGGCGGCGGCGCCAAAATAATGCCGGGAGTGGAATTGGGGGACTGGACCGTGGTGGGAGCCGGAGCGGTAGTGACGAAGTCCTTCCCCGAAGGTCACTGTGTGCTGGGGGGAGTGCCGGCAAGAAAGATCAAAGAAATGGACAGAGACAAATGCATTCCCTTTCATAGCCGGCATTTATATTATGGGTACATACCCGCCGCCAAATTTGGCCGGTACAGAGAAAAACATATGGAAGTTTAGAAAAATCTTTATGCATAAGAAAGAGCAGGAAAATTACCGGCAATGCGCCATCTCGGTGATGGACACCATCGCAGACCCGGATATCACCTTTGACGAGAATGGGATATCGAATTATTATTACGAATATGAGAAGGCTGCCGCCACCTTGCATCCCGGTGAAGAAGGATGGAACCTACTCGAAGGAATCGCGGCCCGGATAAAGGAAGAGGGCAAGGATCAGCCCTATGATTGCATCATGGGCCTAAGCGGCGGGGTCGATAGCACCTATGTAGCCTACATGGCAAAAAAGCTGGGCCTCCGGCCGCTGGCCGTACATTTCGACAATGGCTGGAATTCCGAACTGGCCGTCAAGAATATCGAAAACATCGTCAACCGGCTGGGATTCGATCTTTTCACCTATGTCATCAACTGGAACGAGTTCCGCGACCTGCAGATAGCTTACCTCAAGGCTTCCGTAGTGGATATCGAGGCCATCACCGACCATGCGATATTCGCCTCCCTGTACCGGCTGGCCGGCGAAAGGAAGATAAAATATATCCTCAGCGGCACCAATGTCCAGACCGAAAACACACTTCCTAAAAGCTGGATACATTCCAAACACGACCATATCAACATCAAGGCGATACACAAGCTATACGGTACCACGCCGCTCAAGACCTTCCCCTTCTCCAATGCCAAGGTGAAAAGATATTATCAGCAGGTGATGGGCGTCCGGTCGATCTCGGTGATCAACTATGTAGATTACAACAAGAAGAAAGTAAAGGAATTGATCCAGGAAGAGCTGGAATGGCGGGACTATGGCGGTAAGCATTATGAAAGCATCTGGACCCGTTTTTACCAGGGATATATCCTGCCAAAAAAATTCCGGATCGATAAACGAAAAGCACACCTGTCCGACCTCATCTTCGGCGGCCAGATCACGAAGGCCGAAGCGCTGGAGGAACTGGCGAAGCCGGTCTATGATCCTGCTCAATTCGACATCGATTACGAATTCGTGCTCAAGAAGCTGGGGCTTACGGTAGAAGAGTTCGAAGCGATCATGAAAACTCCGCCGCGGAGCCATTATGATTTCGATTATGAGAAGCCCATCGATCAACGGTATCCCGTCCTGGGACCATTCAAAAAAGTATATAGGGCCATTTTCCCCGTTAAATAATGCTGGCAATCATCAACTACGGGTTGGGTAACCTGACCTCCATCAAGAACATGTGCAGACGCATCGGCGCGGAAGCCGAGATCACCGATGATCCCGGTAAGATAGAAGCC
>DASYZH010000144.1:0-6901 GCA_035946435.1 Puia sp.
AAGCGGTGTTCAAGATCTGCGTGCCGGAGACTGCAAATTCCGGTGACCCCGAAAGAAGCGTCAGGCTCAGCGAGGGTGTTGCCAACTCGAATTCCGTTGAAAATCCCAATCCACCGGAGGTAGCGCCAAGGCCTACAAAATGGATCACCGGGTTGGTGACCAGGGTATTGAACGCGATGGTGAGGTCCGCCATATAAATTGTGCCGGTGGTAGAAGCACCTGCGGGATTTAGTCCCATAACGGAAGTAAATACCTGAAGACTATAGTTCGCGGTGACATCTATACCGGTGCCGGCCGTAATCGTAGCGGCGGAAGTGAAATCGCCGTTGGCAGGCGCCGAATAGAGGCCCATTGCATTATAATAGTTGTACCCATTGATAGCTTTTTGACCCAGGTTATTACCACCGCCGAACACTACGGAGGCGCCTGTGCTGCTATATTTGGTCGCAAGCGGATATTGCTGGTTGCTCAGGCTAAAGGTAACGGTTGTCGTGGGCGCCGTAAAGGCGACGAATGTATTACCGGATGGGTTGTTGGTATTGTTCTCCAGGGTAACCGTCTGAGCGGCGATGGATGGTCCTGCACCGGACGGTCCACCTACGGACGCGAATTCCAGCGTCGGAGTGTACTGAGCCGATAGCTTGCCGGCTGTCAATAGCATGGCGACCACACAGGAAAGGATAGAAGTCTTCATACGATTCGGATATTAAGGGTATAGGCCTTGATAGTCGAACGTTAAAGTAGTATGAAGATCGCTGTAATGGAAAGCTTGCCGCCGGAATTATCGGCTGGTACTCGTTTTTGATTAACTTATGTGCTGGAAACCCTATGCGTACTTTCGAATTAATTGGAGAAGATCAGCGCCAATTTTTTTTGCAGGCCCTCGCCGTTAAGGTCATTGGCGATGATCCTTCCAGCCGGGTCGATCAGGAAATTCGCCGGTATGGTTTCGACGTCGTACTTAAGGGCAACCGGGTTATGGGCTGTTTTCAAGGCCATCAGCTGTATCCAGGGAAGTTTGCCGCCTGCAACGGCAGCCGACCATAGTCCCCTGGTTTTCTGCCCATCGATGGAAGCTCCTATGATGGTAAAGTTTTTGTTCTTGTAGCGGTTGTAAGCCTGTAGCAGTTGCTCATTTTCCATTTTGCTGGCCGTATTCCAGGATGCCCAGAATTGCAGCAACACATAATTGCCGCGAAAATCTTTTAAAGAGATACTTTTCCCGTTCCGGTCCTGCTGATCAAAAGAAGGTGCGCGTTTGCCTACCGCCACCAATTCCTTCCGCTGGATGTCCTTCAAAATAGCTTTTCCGTAAGCGCTGTGTTGGAGCTTCCCGGGGAAGGCGTAATAGTAATGCCTCAGGGTATCCAATGGGAAATGATGCCAGGTGAGGAGCCACGCGCTTACATAGGAGCCGGGGTATCGTCCCATGAATTCCGATAGCGCATCTTGTGTTTTAGCCTGCTTGCTAAAAGCGGTAAATTCTTCCTGGGCATGCGAACCGGAAAACGTTGCATATCGGAAGTCGGCTGTGTCAAGTGTTACCTGCATCGCGGCAGGCTCCAAAAAGAATAAGACGGTATTTTTCCCGGTGGCGCTATTGATCGGTTTATCGTCATCCGGAAGCAGTTTTTTGTCAGTCGTTAAAAAAGCGGCGGTCGGTCCTTCGACAGGGCCGTTAAAGTGAAAGTGCCCGTGTTCGATCGCCGCGCTGTCCGTTCTATATTCCTCCTTTCTGTAAGCATACTCGATATAGATCAGCCGATCGTTCCCGGTGTTTACAATGCCATCGAGGGTAAATTTTTTTCCTGCCGGCTGTGCCTGCGTGGAGGAAACTATTACGGTAATAAGAAGTGCAAAAAGGGGGAGGGTCACTTTGATTTTCATATTCAAGCATTCGATGAGCGCTCGAAAGTGCGTAGAAATTTGCCAACCCGCAATGTTATATTTAGCTATTATGATGGATTATCTTCCAAGCGAGCTGCGTGCGGGGTACGCCGAGAAAGAACATCCTGAGATCCGGCTCGTGACCGACCATTGGGAGAAACGGGGTCAAGCTACCCCAATCTCGAATACTTCTTCCGGTAATCGCGTGGGGTGAGGCCAGTGAAGCGTTTGAAGATCATGCGGAAGGTCTTGATGTCCTCATAGCCCGTACGGTCCATGACCTCGTCCAGGGACCAGCTCTCGTTCTCCAATGCCTTCTTTGCTGCTTCTACCCGCACGCGCTGAAGATATTCGATGGGGGTATTGTGGGTGGCCGCCTTGAAACGGCGGATGAAGTTTCGCTTCCCCGTACTGCACAGGGTCGACACCTCCTCGATGGAGAGGAGGGTGGCATAGTGCCGTTCGATATAGGCCTGGGACTTCAGGATCTGCTCATCATGGTGCTGGCGCTGTCCTACGAATACTGCGAAGTGCGCCTGACTGGTGTAGTCGATCTCGATGGAGTATCGCCTGCTGACCTCCAGCGCCACCTCCCGTCCACAAAACTTTTCGATCAGGTAGAGGATCAGCTTCAGCGCCGAAAATCCACCTCCGCTGGTATAGACGCCTTCCTGATCGGTAATGAGCCGGTCCGATTGCACGATGATCTGCGGATAGTGCCACTGCATCGCTTCGGCCGCGGCCCAGTGAGAGGTAGCCGTCTTGCCGTTCAGCAGACCGGCCTCGGCCAGGAAGAAACTGCCCACGCAGAGACTGGCGACTTCCACACCGCAGCGGTACATCTCGCAAAGCCAATCGACGACGGCCGCGTATTTTTGAAGGATGACCCGCGGCTCTCCTTTGAACCCGGGGATAAGAATAAGATCGGTGCTTTTGACCTTGTCCATCGTCGTATAGCAGAGGAATTGGGCGGGTTCGTCGAGTTGTATGTTCTTCGTCCGCTCCGCTACCAGTTCCAGCCGGAAGGCTGGGGGGAAGCCCAGCCCGGTGAGGTACAGGTTGGCGCCAGTGAGCAGGTCGATCACGCCGCCCACTGAGGAAGTGTACACGTCTTCGTGAATGAACATCGATATGGTCTTCATGCTGCGAATTTACCGCTATTTGCTGTCACAATACCCCCCTAAGAAAGTCAGAAGTGCTTGTTGTATCGGCGGGCCTGCTGCCTCAATTTTGCGGTATGAGCAAACAGATAGAAACCGTTAGCCAGTGGTGGCGTACAATCGCCGCCGCCGCAGACAAACATGAATCCTTAGCCGCCGCCCGGGACTTCGGGGAGGGATGGAGCGGCCTCACCGCCGAACCACGCGGTGTAGACTATATAGAGACGGATGCCGGCGGAGTGCCGGCGATGTGGGCCAACCCTAAAGAGTGCCTGGCCGACCGGGTACTCCTTTGCTTTCATGGCGGGGGCTTTTTCAGCGGCTCGATGTACACCCATCGGAAGCTCTTTGCCCATGTGGCCAAGGCCGTGGGCTGCCGGGCGCTGATCCTGGGCTATCGCTATGCCCCGGAACATCCTTATCCTGCCCAGCTCCGCGATGCGCTCGGTGCCTACCGCTGGCTCCTCGCACAGGACATCCGGCCGGAACATATTGCCTTTATGGGGGATTCCGCCGGAGGCAATCTTTGTATCACCACCCTCTTGCTTGCGCGGGACCAGGGGCTGCCTCTGCCGGCGGCGGTGATGCCCATCTCGCCATGGTATGACATGGAGGGGATCATGGAGTCGCTCGACGCCAACGCCGGGAAGGACCTTCTGTTCACAAAGGAGTGGGTCTCCGCGATCGCGGCTATGTACCTTGGAGAAAAGGGCAATCCCCGGGATCCGTATGCCAATCCCTTGTATGCCGACCTCAAGGGGCTTCCGCCCGTATACATCCAGGTGGGTAGCGAGGAACTTCTCCTGGACGACAGCCGGGTCCTGGCGGCGCGGGCTTCGAAGGCCGGTGTCGAGGTGCGGATCGATATCTTCCCCGGTATGCAACATACCTTTCAGATGGCCGCTGGCCGGGCGCCGGAATCGGATGAGGCGCTTGCGCGCTATGTGGCATGGGTAAGGCCGAAGTTAGGGGTGGAGTAGACCTGGGTGAGACCAACCGCTATTTTGGGGAAGATGGCTGCGCCGGCGGTATAGGGGCATTAAAATTGAGCATCTGCCGGAAAAGCCTCCAGCCCTGGTCCGTCTTTTTCCAGATATTAATAAGCTTTCCCGTAGCCAGGGAATGATCATTGGCATCGAAAACCTCAAAAGTACCCTGTTCCGTCACATACTCCGCGGTTTTCCCATATAAGCCCACAGAGGTGAATACAGCGTCCTTGATCCCCAACTTCCGGGTATTCGCAAAAAACCGGGAGAGGCCCTGTCGCCCGCAAAGCGTAGGAGCGTTCGGCGCCAGCAGGCATCCATCCGGCGTGAAGGTATTGATATAAAGCGATGAGTCGCCGCTGATAAAGGCTTCCTTTATTCGCATGGCGACCTTTTGAAGCACATCGCCAAGAGTATCGGTTCCGTTATCCGCACGGTTGGCGGGCCTCACTGGCAAGGGATTTATAGAACGACCTGCAAAGGAAACGACTGCGATGAGTGCGAGCAACGGGATCAGCATCCCCGGGTGAAATTTTGTCTTTTTCATGGTATTTATTATAGTTGACAAAGTACGGTCAGGAGTTTTTCAAACTACTTGTCAAATGACAAGTTCCGTTACCAATATTCATGCTTCCTTTGAAAAAAATTTCGATGGAACGTAATCCGATCACATTCGATGGCTCCATTCCCAAAAATTACGATCACTATATCGGCGCCTTTTTATTTGAGCCCTACGCCGCTGAGCTGGTCAGCCGGATAGAAATTACCGCGGGATCCAATATACTGGAACTGGCATGCGGTACTGGGATAGTAACTCAACGCCTGGCCGGTTGCCTGGCCGATTCCGCCGAATTGACCGCCACGGACATCAACGCCGATATGCTGGCTGTCGCCCAGGAGAAAATATCGGCGCCCAACGTCTGTTGGGACACGGTCGACATGGCTGCAATCCCTTATGACCAGGAACTTTTCGATACCGTGGTGTGTCAATTCGGGCTTATGTTTGCAATGGACAAATCGCGGGTGGTCGCCGAAATGCACCGGGTGCTCAAAAAGGGAGGAAAATTGTTTTTCAATGTTTGGGCAGATGCTTCAGATAACCCGGTGTGGAGGATCTTCAATACCCACCTTGCCAATTTTTTCCCGAACATACCGCTAAAACCCGCGCTCGGTCCCTTTTCCATGGCCGATGAAGAATATGGTCTATCCCTACTGCGGCAGGCCGGCTTTACCCGTTACAAGGTTGAATCAGTATCGATAACAGGGATTTGCGATACGGCGTCCAATGCGGCCAATGGCTTTGTCTTTGGCTCGCCGCTTTACAACTTTATCAAAGACGACCCAGCTCTGGTGGAGCGGTTTTGGAATGCCCTGGAAGAAGCCATCCTCTTGGAATTGGGCGACAACCCGGTACGTTCCTCACTCCGTGCACTGGTGTTCAGTTCGGAGAAATAATTTAACTACCTTTAGCTGTACCATGAATAAGGAGCCTGTCACAAATTTCATCCGGGAAACACTTGCGTCATCAAACGTATCCGCCTCGGGGGAGGTGCTTGAAGAGATCGTCGATCATTTCGAGCCCAAAAGCTTTGCCAGACACGACTACTTTGTGACCGCGGGAAAAGTGAATACCCATCATTTCTTCATGGCCGAAGGTTTTATGCGGGGATTTACACACAACCCTGAAGGGGAAGAAGTGACGACGGACTTTTTTCACAGTAACAGGCCGGTTTTTGAAGCAAATTCTTTTATCACGCAGACAAGATCGCTGGAAAACATTCAGGCTATTACGAATTGTCACGGCTTTATGCTTTCGTACCAAAAGTCGAATACCCTATTCCATGCCCTTCCTGCATTCCGGGAATTCGGCCGCCGGATGCTTCTAAATGAATTTGCGGCTTATAAAAAGAGAACGCTTTTACTGATCACCCAAACCGCCGAAGAAAGATATGTCGACCTGATCAATGCCAACAAAGAGATCTTTCAATACGCACAATTAAAACATATAGCGTCCTACCTTGGGATCACCGACTCCTCTCTAAGCCGGATTCGTAAAGAGTTCATGAGAAAACGCGAAAACCCGTAAACAAACCTGTCGATCCGATCTGCTGACGTTTTAGGTTATTGCGTATATTTGATCGTATGTCAATAACAAAAGAAGCCGAACTCACCGGGATGAAAAAGGCCAGCGAAGCCGTTGCCTGCGCCCTAAAAGAAATGAGCAAGTATGCCCAACCCGGTATGACGACAAAACAATTGGACAACTACGGGGGTAAGATCCTTTCGGATTTTGGGGCGAAATCCGCGCCCTTATTAACCTATGGTTTTCCGGGTTGGACGTGTATCAGCGTAAACAATGAATTTTGCCACGGCATTCCTTCCGACAGCAGGATACTGAAAGAAGGCGATCTGGTCAATATAGACGTTTCAGCCGAGCTCGACGGCTTTTGGTCGGACAATGGGAGTTCGTTTGTACTTGGCGAAGACATTAACCAACATCAAAAGCTCGTAGACGCTTCAAAAGAGATCTTGCATAAAGCGATCTATGCCATCAAAGGCGGTGTTCGCATTTCAGACATAGGACAGCTGATCGAAACGGAGGCGAAGAAACGGGGTTATAAAGTCATTAAAAACCTGACGGGACACGGAATAGGCCGCAGCCTTCACGAAGAACCGGGTGATATCGCCAATTATAGGGACCGGTATAACCTGACGAGATTCAGAAAAAATGCCGTCGTCGCTATTGAAACGTTTATTTCAACAACATCGACCTATGCCGAGACCCTCAATGACGGCTGGACCATGGTTGGAAATAAAGGGGGCTTTATGGCACAACACGAGCATACGATCGTTGTTACCGGGAAAGAA
>DASYZH010000145.1:0-5786 GCA_035946435.1 Puia sp.
GAAAAACTCCAAAACTTTGAAAGTGGTATCGAGGGGGTGGGCAATGCCCGTCATCCGATGGCCATCAAATATTTTCTGGTAGCCATCTTATTCGTATTGTTCGATGTGGAGGTGATCTTCTTCTACCCTTATGCGGTAAACTTCCGCGGGCTTGGGTGGCATGGTTTTGTCGAAGTTTTACTGTTTGTGGGATTCTTTTTGGCTGGGTTTATTTATATCATCAAGAAAGGTGCTTTGCACTGGGAGGAATAAATTATGGCACGTCCGGTTAGATTTAATGTTCACCCGATAAAGGCTGATATTAAAAACAATATTAGCCTGGTCGATATGCCCGAGGGCCATATGGGTGAGGGCTTTTTCACGACGAAGCTGAGTAGTGTGATAGGTTTGGGGCGTAAGAACTCCATTTGGCCGATGCCTTTTGCGACATCCTGCTGTGGTATCGAGTTTATGGCTACGATGGCGAGCCACTATGATCTCGCACGTTTTGGCGCCGAGCGGCTGGGTTTCAGCCCGCGGCAGTGCGATCTGCTGATGGTCATGGGCACGATTGCCAAGAAGATGGGACCGGTGGTCAAGCAGGTGTACCTGCAGATGGCCGAGCCGCGTTGGGTGATTGCGGTAGGCGCCTGCGCCAGCAGCGGGGGTATCTTCGATACTTATTCCGTATTGCAGGGGATCGACCAGGTGGTCCCGGTGGATGTGTATGTACCCGGATGTCCCCCGCGGCCCGAGGCGATCCTCGACGGCTTTATGCGTATCCAGGATCTCGTGGGGCAGGAGAGCTTCCGCAGGCGGAACAGCGAGCAGTATAAGGGCCTGTTGCAGAGCTACGGGATACAATAACAGACGATAAAAGAGTGAGATGCCACTAAATAATGAAACGATTAAGGAACGCCTGATTGGTAAGTTTGGAGACCAGCTTTCTCATTTCGAGGAGCCTTATGGGCTGCTGACCTTCGAGGCGCCGAAAGAGCTGAATTTGAAAGTCCTGCAGTATCTTTTTGATGATGAAGAACTGAGATTTCAGTTTCTGACCGATCTGACGGCGGTGCATTATCCGGATCAGGCGGGGCGGGAACTGGCTGTCGTCTATCACCTTCATAATCTGACCGACAATATCCGTCTTCGGTTCAAGGTGTTTACCGCCATTGCGCAGCCTGATGTCTTTACCGCCACACAACTCTATTCTTCCGCCAACTGGATGGAGCGGGAGACCTATGACTTTTTCGGGATTAATTTCGTGGGGCATCCGAATCTGAAGCGTATCCTGAATGTCGACGAGATGGATTATTTCCCGCTCAGGAAGGAGTACCCGCTGGAAGATCAGACGCGTATCGACAAAGATGATGCCATGTTCGGTCGCGGGCCGTTGCCTGCTGCCGCCAACCAGGGTGCGATCGAGACGCCGCGGCATGAGCGGGAGGCGAGGGTGCCCGCGAGTGCGACGCCCGGGGTTCCTGAGCCTAAACAGGATTGGCCCAATACATAGGGGTTTAATAAGCCCTTTGGGCTTATTGGTGAGTAATTAAAATATTATAACATGAGCGCAGAGCACCACATAAAGTTACCGGAAGGCAGCATTGAAAAGACCACGACCACGCTGAACCTGGGTCCTACGCATCCGGCCACGCACGGGGTATTTCAGAATATCCTCGAGCTGGATGGCGAGCGGATCGTTTCCGCCGAGCAAACGGTGGGGTATATCCATCGGGCGTTCGAGAAGCTGGCCGAGCGGCGTCCGTTGTACCAGATAACGACATTAACAGACCGGCTGAACTATTGTTCTTCGCCGATCAATAATATGGGTTGGCATCTGACCTGCGAGAAACTGCTCGGGGTGAAGACGCCGAAACGCGTAGACTATCTGCGCATCATCATCATGGAGCTGTCGCGCATCTCCGACCACCTGATCTGTAACTCGGTGGTAGGCGTCGACTCGGGGGCCTTTACGGGCTTCCTCTATGTGATGCAATACCGCGAGCTCATCTATGAGATCTATGAAGAGGTGTGCGGATCGCGGCTGACCACCAATATGGGCCGGATCGGCGGATTCGAACGCAATTTCACCAATGCGGCCTTCGAGAAGATCGAGAAATTCCTGGCTGAATATCCACCGGTGCTGAAAGAATTCGAGAACCTATTCACCCGGAACCGCATCTTTATGGAGCGGACGATCGGTGCAGGGCCTATTTCGGCTGAACGGGCATTGAACTACGGCTTTACCGGGCCTAACCTGCGGGCCGCGGGCGTCGACTATGACGTTCGCGTACATACGCCGTATTCCTCTTATGAAGATTTTGATTTCGAGATACCCGTAGGCTCTACGGGCGACTGTTATGACCGGTTCCTTGTACGGGAAGGGGAGATGTGGCAATCTTTGCGCATTATCGAGCAGGCGTACGCTAAAGTCCAGGATATGAAGGGCACCGAGTCGGAGGTTTATCATGCCGATGCGCCGGCTTATTATCTGCCGGAGAAGAAAGACGTTTATACCAAGATGGAGGCGCTGATCTGGCATTTCAAGATCGTGATGGGTGAGACGGAAATCCCGCCGGGTGAGGTCTATAACGCTGTGGAGGGTGGGAATGGTGAGGTTGGGTATTATCTGATCAGCGATGGGGGCAGGACGCCTTACCGGTTGCATTTCCGCAGGCCCTGCTTTATCTATTATCAGGCCTATTCCGAGTTAACGAAGGGGGCGATGTTGAGTGATGCTATTATTGTCATGAGTTCGTTGAACCTGATCGCAGGGGAGATGGACGCTTAATGATATCTTTTATGGTCAAATTTTCAGACGAGAAATTAAAGAAAGTCGACGAGATCGTTGCGCGGTATCCTGATGGGAAGCAGAAGAGTGCTTTGTTACCCGTCCTGCATCTGGCGCAGGATGAGTTTGGGGGTTGGCTGAGCGTGGACGTCATGAATTATGTGGCGACGCTTCTGAAGCTGGAGCCCATCGAGGTGTATGAGGTGGCGACGTTCTATTCGATGTATAATCTGAAGCCCGTGGGGCGGTACATTTTCGAGGTCTGTCAGACCGGACCGTGTATGATCATGGGCAGCGACAATATCGTCGACTACATCAAGAAGAAGCTGGGGATCGGGGTTGGCGAGACGACGGCCGACGGGATGTTTACGTTGAAGACGGTGGAATGCCTGGGTGCCTGTGGGTATGCGCCGATGATGCAGCTGGGGAAATTTTTCCGGGAGCATCTGACGCCGGAGAAGGTGGACGCGATTATTGAAGAATGCCGGCAGACTGCGGCGGCGAATAACTAACGCGCGGCCCGCGAAGCGCGGAAAAAGTAGTAGGCTATGACTAAGAGGAATTTCAGGATAGTGACGTTTAGTTTGCTCTTTGCGGGGCTGGCGATCATGATAACCAGCTTGTTTGTAAATAATGAATCGACGAAGACGATCCTGATGGCGTTGACTGCAACGTTATATATGGCGGCGGCGCTGCAGATCGTGATCTATAAAAAAAGACCGGGAGCCGGCGGGGCCGGCTCGTCCGATAGGACAGACAAAAAAAATAATAATGGGTAGACAATTGTTATTAGAAAAAGCCAGTGTTCCAGGGATCCGGGGGTATGAGGTGTATCGCCGTGAGGGCGGGTATGCCGCGGTGGAGAAGGCCCTGAAGAACATGACGCCCGACCAGGTGACGGATGAGGTGAAGAAGAGCGGTTTGCGTGGTCGTGGTGGCGCGGGTTTCCCTACCGGTATGAAATGGAGCTTTCTGGCCAAGCCGGAAGGCGTTCCCCGTTACCTGGTGTGCAATGCGGACGAGTCGGAGCCCGGGACCTTCAAGGACCGCTATCTGATGGAGTTTCTCCCGCACCTGCTGATCGAGGGACTGATCGTTTCGTCTTATGCGCTTGGTTCTAAGGCCACCTATATCTATATCCGCGGGGAATATGCCTGGATACCCGATATCCTCGAGCAGGCTATCGCGGAAGCAAAGGCCAATGGCTGGCTGGGCAAGAATATTCTCGGTACCGGTTTTGACTGCGAGATCTATGTCCATCGCGGCGCCGGCGCCTATATCTGTGGTGAAGAGACGGCGTTGCTCGAGTCACTCGAAGGCAAACGCGGTAACCCGCGGATCAAGCCGCCATTCCCTGCCGTGAGAGGGGCCTGGGACTGTCCGACCGTGGTGAACAATGTGGAGACGCTGGCGGCCATAGTACCCATTTTGAATATCGGTGGCGAAGCGTATTCGAAGATCGGTGTAGGGAAGAGCACAGGGACGAAGCTGATCTCGGCCTGCGGCAACATCAACAAGCCGGGGGTTTACGAGATCGATATGACGATCTCTGTTGAAGAGTTTATTTATTCCGATGAATATTGCGGCGGGATCGCTAATGGCAAACGCCTTAAGGCCTGTATCCCGGGTGGATCGTCCGTGCCTATTCTGCCGGCGAACCTTTTGCTCAAGACGGTGAAGGGCGAAAAGCGGATGATGAACTACGAGTCGCTCGCCGACGGCGGGTTCCCCAAGGGCTCGATGATGGGTTCGGGTGGGTTCATCGTGCTGGACGAAGACCAGTGTGTCGTCAAACACACCCTGACGCTGGCACGGTTCTACCGGCATGAGAGCTGCGGACAGTGTTCGCCCTGCCGTGAGGGAACGGGCTGGATGGAGAAGATCCTTCGTAATATCGAGACCGGGAAGGGGAAGAAGAGCGATATCGACTTGCTGTGGGATATTCAGCGGAAGATCGAAGGGAATACTATTTGTCCTTTGGGGGATGCGGCTGCCTGGCCGGTGGCTGCGGCGATCCGGCATTTCCGGGATGAGTTTGAATGGCATGTGGATAATCCGCAGGAGTGTCTGGTTAGAAATTATGGTTTAGCTCATTATGCAGATCCGCTGGAGGTTCCGGCGACTGCGTAGAAAAAATACAGCTATGGCAGACGAGAAGAAATTACTTAAGGTTACGATCGATAATATCACGGTGGAAGTGGAGCCGGGGACCAGCATTTTGCAGGCGGCCCGGAAGATTGGCGGGGATGTGGCGCCGCCGGCGATGTGTTATTATAGCAAATTGAAGGGATCCGGCGGGAAATGCCGGACCTGTCTCGTTGAGGTTGCGGCGGGTTCTACGGCCGACCCCCGGCCAATGCCGAAGCTCGTGGCTTCTTGCCGGACCAACGTGATGGACGGCATGGTGGTCAAGAACATCACCAGCGAGAAGGTGATCGACGCGCGGAATGGCGTGGTGGAGATGCTGCTGATCAACCACCCGCTGGATTGCCCGATCTGCGATCAGGCCGGGGAATGCCATCTTCAGGATCTTTCGTATGAGAACGGCAAGCCGGGGACGCGGTATGAGTTTACCCGCCGGACGTTCGAGAAGCACGATCTGGGTCCCCATATCCAGCTGCATATGACGCGGTGTATCCTTTGCTACCGTTGTGTCTTCGCGGCGGACCAACTGACGGAGAAGCGCGTGCATGGGGTGCTCGATCGCGGCGACCATTCCGAGATCGCGACCTATATCCAGCAATCGCTGGACAACGATTTTATCGGTAATATCATCGATGTGTGCCCGGTGGGGGCGTTGACGGATAAGACCTTCCGGTTCAAGAACCGCGTTTGGTTCCTGAAGCCGGTGGATGCACATCGGGATTGTAAGAACCCGAAGTGTAGCGGAAAGGTAAACCTTTGGTATCGTGGGGCGGAGGTGTTCCGGGTAACGGCGCGGAAGGACGAATGGGGCGAGGTGACCTCGTGGATCTGTGACGAATGCCGGTTCGAGAAGAAGGACACGGCCGACTGG
>DASYZH010000146.1:0-10735 GCA_035946435.1 Puia sp.
TGCAATACGAGCGTGCGCGCATAAAATAGACGGTTCGTGGGCGCCGGGCGTTCAGAACAAGTGGTTGTGAACTTTTTCTGGGAGCTTTTGTTTTAACATAGCTTTAATAATTAGATAATAATAGAAAGGAAACTTTTGCAGCGATCCGCTATCTGAGATTGTCATCACTATGACGTCGGGGACGGTTTAATGACTTCGGTGATGGCTTAATGTCTTAGGGGATGCATCGAAAATGGCAGGGGAATTGTAAAGTACCTACAAGGCAAAACTCAATAAGCATGGACATAAGTGGTTATTTAAAACGGATCAATTACAATGGCGTGGTCTACAGGGACTTGGCAACACTTCGTGAATTACAGTCCAATCATGTTTTTGCGATCCCCTTCGAGACCCTGGACATTCAACATCAGATCCCAATCTATTTACAAATCAATTTTTTATACCAAAAGGTTATTCGCGACAGGCGGGGCGGCTATTGTTATGAGCTGAACGTACTTTTTCACAACCTGCTCGCCCACTGTGGATTTAATGTCACAATGATCGGTGGCCGGCTGCATCACGGCAATAACAAATACGGCCGGGAGTTCGAGCATATGGCGCTCGTGGTCGAATTGCATGGGCGCAAGTGGCTGGTAGATGTGGGGTACGGCGACTTTTCGCTTGTTCCCCTGGCCCTGACTCCGGGCGAGATCCAGAGCGACGGCCGTAACTATTACCAGATCATCGATCCGGTGGTCGTAGATGGCCGGAGTTATCTGGGGGTGGCTAAATGGAGCTCCACCAAGCAAGATTTCAAAATAGACTATATCTTCACTACCACCCCGCGGGTGCTGGATGATTTCCAGGCCATGAACGAATTCCACCAGACTTCCCCCGAATCGCATTTCCGGCGCAGCCTCATCGTAACCTTGCCGACCCGGGAAGGGCGGATCAGCATGATCAATAACAAACTGATCCGTACGGAGAATGGCAAGCGGCAGGTGAAGATCATCCAGGGGGAAGATCACCGTGACCAGATACTCGAGAAGTATTTTCATATGGACATGGTTTATTTGATCTGACGGCGGCAGCGCGTCGGGGCTCGCGACCGCACGGTAATGTTTAGAATATATCAGCAGCTACGCGCCAGCCGATCCAGCCGGAAAGGGCGCTGTTTTTAAAGCTGAAGGTGGAATAGCCGTGGGGAAGGGGTTCATACTTAACGCTGCCGATATAGTAATTGCGCTGCGGATCATAGAGGGTGAATGAAGGACCGGCAGAGAGGCTGAGTTCTTTTGATGCGGACCAGTGCAGATCGAGGTTCAACCTGGTCAGGAAATCATTGTGATCAAAATTGTGCGGCTCTAAAGGAGCGAGGTGTACGAAGCTGAGCTCCGGCCGAAGGGCGAGGTTTTGGGTAAGTGAAAAGGAATGACCCACCCCATAGCCGAAA
Organism: Puia sp.; assembly: GCA_035946435.1. Taxonomy (GTDB): domain Bacteria; phylum Bacteroidota; class Bacteroidia; order Chitinophagales; family Chitinophagaceae; genus Puia. The sequence continues at coordinate 1,433 of DASYZH010000146.1, forward strand.
TAATAAGAGCGGCGATCGTGATCGGGGTTCATGCCGGCGATAAGGATGCTATAAAATTTTCGGGTACCCGAGCGGAAGGCAATGTTGAGCGGAGACCATTCGTCGGCGTAGAATGAAAGCTCGTGGATGCCATGGCGGACGATGGTGATCAGCCCGATGCTGACGCCGTCCGAGGTATCGGCGATATTGACGATGCCCAGTTGTACTCCTTTTAAATAATGAGTTTTATTCAGGAGGCCGGCAAGCTGGACACCTTTGAGCTGTCCCGCGATATTGAAGACGCCGGCGGCCTGGACTCCCTTCACCGTGTCCCCCACCTTATTGAAGATGCCGGCGGCCTGGTAACCTTTGACGCTTTTGGTTTCGATGTTGAATGCGCCGCCCAGTTCGACGCCGTCGAGTCCTGCGGCTGAGCCGCCGATGCCGTTGATCGAAAAATCATTCGTTTCCTTCGAGTTGAGCGGACCGTTTGTTCCCCAGCCGGGTATGAGGGACAATTGGACGGGTCGCTGTGCATAAGCAGCCGGAATGATCAACAAAAACAATAGGAATAAGGATAGGATCGATTTGGTAGTTGAAACGTTCATGTCGATTGGTTTTATCGATCAACACCCAAACGAGCGGTTACCCCTATGCGTTACTTAAAATAAATTTACGGCTACCCGCCAGCCTATCCATGCAGCGCTGCTGCTTTTGGCAAAGTGGAATGTCGAATAGCCGTGAGGAAGGGGCTCGTAGAGCCGCCCCGCGGCGTAGTAGTCTTGTTGGGGGGCATAGAAAGTGAAAGAGGGGCCGGCGGTGAGCCCGATGTTCTTTGCCGGTTCCCAGTGCAGGTCGATGTTCAGCCTCGCCAGGAAAGCTCCATGGTTGAAGTTATGCCAGTCGACCGGCGACAGGTTCAGGATGCTGAGCTCCGGGCGGAGAGATAGCCGTTGAGTGAAGCCGATCTGGTGGCCCAGGCCATAGCCGTAATAATAGGAGCGGCGGTCCGGGTCGGGGTTCATTCCTGCCAGATAGATACTGTAGAATTTGGGTGTGCCGGAGCGGAAGGCGATGTTGAGGGGAGACCATTCGTCGGCATAGACCGAAAACTCGTGCATGCCATGATGGGTGATATTGATCAGGCCGATGCTCACACCTTCGGAGGTATCGGCGATGTTGATGAGGCCTACTTGTATTCCCTTGAGAAGATGTGTTCTATTGAGGATGCCGGCAAGCTGGACACCTCTGACCTGCCCGGCGGTATTGGCGATGCCGGCGGCCTGCAGACCATGCACGGAGCCGAGATCTTTATTGGCGATACCGGCCAGCTGGACGCCCTTCACCGAGTCACCCACCATATTGAGGACGCCGGCGGCCTGGATGCCCTTGACACTTTTTCTTTCGATGTCGAACACTCCGCCCAATTCGATGCCTTTGATGCCGGCGGAATAGCCGCCGACGAGGTTGATCGAAAATTTATTCGTCACCTGGGAGTTTAGCGGGCCATTGGTGCTCAGGCCGGGAACGAGGGACATCTGTACGGGGCGGCGGACGAACAATTTCTTTAAGTTGAGCGTCTGCATGCGTAACCGGTAGGAGAGGACCAGGCGTGCGAAACCGGTGGTCTCCACACCCGGAACGAGGTTATTTCTTTCGGCGGCGTCGAGCGAATCGCCTTCCCATTCGATATGGATGGAGTCGTTTGGTAAGGACTGTTGGGATAAAAGCAGTGGCGCCTTCGGGGGGAAGGCGTCGGGGGAAATAGCGATGGTCAGGTCTCGTCCGGATAGCGTTTGGAGCTGGATGAGGGTATCGATATAGGATTCTTTGCTAATGGCGAGGACGATGGGCGCGCCTTTGTTCTTTATCCGGACGGTGAAGCTGCCGTCCTTTTTGCTCATCGTGGCGGAGAGCGTCGCCGGATCGTAGACGCTGACATCGGCCAGCGCTGCACCCGTTCGTTCGTCGAAGATGGTGCCGCTGATGCTATAATGCGTGTCGCTGGGCATCTCCCGAGCCGTTTTGTTCGGCGCGGGGAGCAGGATGAGGTAGTGACCTTCTTCAAGGGGTTGTAACCGGCCGTGGAACAGCAGCTGGAGGAGCTCGCCGACCGACCGTGTCTGGCGCGGCAGGGTGACAAGGGAATCTTTATTGAAGAGATTTCCGGCATAGGAAAAATAGAATTTGCCTGTTGCCGCGATCTTGTCCAGGACGCGGCTGAGGGGCTGCTGACGGCATTCGATGGTGACGGCGGTATTGAGGATCGGCGATTGTGCTTTTCCTGTTAAGGCCGGGAGGAAGAGCAGGGTTATGGCCAGCAGCTTGTACATAGGATTATTTCTTTTCCAGGAGGTAGCCTTTTTCGGTTTGTTGTACGTTGATACTCAGGGTCGTGCCGACTACTTCCAGGATGGTATGCAGGGTCTCGTCGTGGAAGGTGGTGGTAATGGGCAGCTGTCTTATAGCAGGGTCGGCGATGTGGATAGAATCACCGTAGGCCTGGTTCAGGGCGTCGACGAGGTCGCCCAGCGGAGTTTCCCGGCAGACGAAATCGCGTGGGCGGTAGTAGCGATAGATCGAGGGGACGGCGCTTTGTTTTTGCAGTCGTACGTCGTTTTGGCCGAGGGTTATCGTTTCGCCGGCGCTCACCCGGATAATGCCTTGGCGGTTCTTGACCTCGATGAGTCCGGTCTCTACCACGATCGTAGTCTTTTTGTTTTGAGTGCGGACGTCGAACGCGGTGCCCAGGACGGTGATGGCGATGTCATTGGTTTGGACCCGGAAGGGGCGGTCCCTGTCCGGCGCTACCTGGAAAAATGCTTCGCCTTCCAGCGACACCGCGCGTTGACCGGCAGCGAATGTCGACGGTTGCGAAAGGGTGGAGTGTTTGTTTAGCGTGACGATGGAGCCGTCGGTGAGGGTATCGATGCGGATGGCGTTATTGGATGATATTTTTTGCAAGGATACGGGGGTAGGGCGCCACCAGATCAGGGCGGCGACGGCTGCGGCGGCAGTGGCGACCCAGCGGATCGTGCGAATGCGGGCGCGGTGGTGCGGCGTTTCGCGGTGAGCGGGCTGATTGGGCGTTTCGCGGGCGGGTTGGTTGGGCGTTTCGCGGTGAGCGGGTTGGTGCAGCTTTTCCTTCAGCGCCTGCCAGGCCTGCTCTTCTTCCCCTTCGATTTCGGGGAGGCTGCCGCGGGGCGCGAGGCGGAGGCTTTTTTCCCAGATCAGCTTCAGCTGGTCGAAATGTTGTTGATTGGCGGGATCCGCGGCGAGCCACTGGTCGACGGTTTGCCGCTGCTCCGGGCTCGCCTCCTGCAGCAGGTATTTGACCAGCAGGTCATCTAACGATATATGGTAGTGTTGGTTCAAATCGATGGTTTTAGCGGTTCATAAAATAGAGCATCAGCAATGGAAGGAACTCGACGAGTGCGGCCCTGAGGAGCTTTAGCGCCTTGCCCATTTGGTTCTCCACTGTTTTTACGGAGATGCCCAGCTGCAAACCGATCTCGCGGTAGCGAAGGTCCTCGTAGCGGCTAAGCTGGAAGATGGTCCGGCATTGTTCCGGGAGATCGTTGATGGCGGCCCGCAGCTGTCGTTCCAGCTCCTGCAGTTGCAGGTTCTTGTGGGCGGTATCGGTGTGGTCCTTCATTTGCCGGGTGAGCCAGGACTGATGAGACCTGCGTACCTTGGTTCGTTTCAATGTATTGAGACTTTCGTTATAGACGGCGCGGTACAGATAGGCCGCGACGGAATCAGCAAAATTCAGCGCTTCGATCTTGTCCCATAATCGGAGGAAGATCGTTTGAACAATATCTTCGGCGAGCGTTTGTTCCTGAACAAAAGAGAAGGCATAATTCCGGAGCGGTTTAAAATGGGTTTTAAACAGGTCGCCAAAGGCCTGTTCATCCCGGTTTTTGAGTGCCCGGATGATACCGGCGTCGTCCCATTGCATGGTTAGCGATTGATTGATAGCTTTATAGGCAGCGGTCGTGATCAAATCCTCTTTTATCAAACAACAACCCGGCGGCGCTTTACCCCTACGTGAAGGTAAAATAAAATTTTAGCTAGAGCTTTATCTTGGCGGCCAGGGTCGGGTAGGCCTGCCAGCTATCTGCGGGGATATTCACGTGATAATAGCAGTTGAGCTTGGAGCCCACGCTGAAGGCTTTTGTGAGGTTATACCAGATCTGGGGTTCCGCAAAAAAGAAGCTTTGTTTACCCTTTTGGTTCGCTGTGGCCTCGTCGCCATGGTTGCGGTTCTCGGTCCACACCGAGAAATCGCCGGCGAATTCTAATTTGTAGCGAAAGAATCCCCGGTACCAATAGAGCGTGAAGATAGGATCGTTTGTCGGTTTCGTGTACGAGACGTATTTATAGTCGAGGACGGCGGTGAGCCACGCGCCCTGCCAATGAAATGGAAGTTCGGCGCCGGCCTGGTAGGTATTGGTGATGTAATAGCTGTATTGTTTGGGTTCGGTGATGCCGTTGCCACCGCTGTAAGACAGCTGAAGGAATACTTTAGGCGTCCAGGCGCGGAACGACTGGGTTATCTGCATAAAGAATTTGCCGATGTTATTGCCGGAGCCGAGGAGATCGGCTTCGGTCTTGAGCAGGAAAGCGCCGGGTTTGATGAGATGTTGGCCGGAGTCCCGCATCTTCCAGAACTCGAAATAGAGGGTGGGGAAGTTTTTCGGGTTGGTTGCCGGGGATACCGTGTGGCGGAGATCATAGTGGAGCTGGAGGTTTTGGGCGCCTGCGGTGAGGGCGACGGACATGGCGGCTTGCGCGCATAATGTGATGAGGAGGAGATGTTTCTTCATGCCGGCAAGTTGCGGGATCGTGTTTGCGACCGGCGGAATTGGTACGGAAATGTGGCGGAATTGTAACCGAATTGTGGTATTTTTCTCATTATGAACGAGATAGATCTTGGCGCTTTTAGAGCCCTTTTCCTCGAGGCTGCTGTACGGTGTTTTGGTCACGCGGTGACGGTGCCGCTCACCGAGACGGAGGCGAAGCTCTTCTACACAAAAATCTTTGATGCGACGGGGCTGGTGATCGGCTGGAAGAGCATTAAGAATTATTCCGGTTTTTTGTTGGCGGGCAGTGGCAAGCCGGAGAACCCCAGCGTGGCGACGCTGGATACGCTGGCGCGGTATGTGGCGGGGGCGCCGGAGACTACGGAGCCGGAGCGGAAGGCGACGGCGGGGCATTATCCCTACTGGTATGGGTATCGGGAGAAATGGGTAGCGGGCCGGGGGACGGCCAGTGCGAATACCGCGGAGACTGGCGGAGTGAATGCCGCGGAGACTGGCACGGGGACAAAGCTGAAGCGGTTTTTGCGGGGAGGTTTAAAGGGCTTTCTGGGGTGGCTGATCGTGGGTGGAATATTGGTCGGGGTGCTTGTCGTGCTCGTGCTGGTGATGGTTTATTCGGTGAAAGCGCCCGGTTTCCGGGATGATTTTCATGCTTTGTCCGCCGACTCGCTGGCGGCGCGGGGCTGGTGGGTGGTTGCGCCGGATACGGTGTATTGGAACAAGCGGGCGACCGACAGCGGCGGGTTGACCTTGTATACGCTCAAGGGGGACAACTGGCCTGACGCCGAACATGCCCCGGTGATCCGGAATCTGCTGGAGCGGCGGATACCCTGCAGCTCGTTTACGCTCGAATGGCATTTTGAGCATTTTATCCCGCATCAGAACTGGCAGCAGGCCGGGGTCTTGCTATCCGAGGGGACAGGTTTCGATGCCCCGAGCCTGCGTGTATCGATAGCCTATAATGATTATAATGGCGTTTATCCGCGATCGGGTATGATCCTGCTGCAGGCGATCGTTTCGCGTGGCAGGGCCAAGCCGGAGGAGATCGTGCATCTGCCGCTGTTGTATGCCGATAGCATACGCCGAAATCCCGCACTGACGAGTGATCTGATGCACACCGCTTTGCGGATCGTGAAAGAGGGAAGCCGGCTGCGTATCCTGTATTCGGATGGGATACTGGCGAACACATCGTTCCGGCAGATAGGAAGCTATGAGCTGCCGGTGGATTTTCGGTATGCAGGATTGTTCGCGCTCAGGGGTTTTGTCGACAGCGCGGAGAACATGCCGGTGCGGTTCAGCTATTTTAGCCTGGATTGCGAGAAACATTGAGGTCGTTGAAAAACAGGTTGTTCGGATTTGTAAGGGAAATTATGTAATTTTAGGAACTGTTAATATACCGAACATGGCCTCCAGTGAACCATCGACTCCTTCTTTGAATGAACAACAAGTAATGATGTTGCGGTTGCTTAAAACGCCACTGCCTGAAGAGGATTTTGTGCAAATCCGGCGTCTTGCCGTTCGTTTACTAGCGAAGCAATTGGATGCATCCGTAGAGCAGTGGGAGCAGGAAAATCAGGTCTCAGAAGAGACGTATGAATATTTGAGTAAAGGGCATTTCCGTTCGCCATCTTCCAAGAGCCCTGAATGAGAGTAGTTTTAGATTCCAATGTTTTGCTTGTTGCGATAGGGAGAAAAAGCAGGTACAGACCTATTTGGGATTCTTTTTTGGAGGGTAATTTCAAATTAATTATTTCGGAAGATATCATTCATGAGTACGAGGAGATATTCAAGCAGCACATTCCGGGTGCCGCAAAATGGGTCTTTGAAATTCTGGTTGAGTCACCCGATGTAATTTTTCAACATATCTACTATACCTGGAATGCTATCAGCGGGGACCCGGACGACAACAAATTCTTTGATGTAGCCGTTGCCGCCGCAGCGCAGTATTTAGTGACGGACGACAGCCATTTTAACGAGGCCAAACGGCTGGCGTTTCCCAAAATGAATATAATATCGGCTGAGGACTTCCTCAATATAGTAAGAGGCCGAGCCTCTAACCAGACTATTTAAAATAGGACATCGGGATGGTCCGCCACAGGTCATGGGAGAGGTGGCCGATCAACAGCTCGTAGACGAGATAGATGGGCCAGAAGATCCAGTGGATGAGCAGCAGTATCCAATTGTGGTTATAGTGCCAGCTGATCATCAGCGTGTAGAGGCCCAGGACGAGATAAATGATGGAGTGTCTGCTTTCCATGTGTTTTAAGGTATAAGCTCGAATATAACAAAAAAGAGGCCGTTTTGGGGAAAAGTAACGGCCTCTTTTTCTATGCGGGAAATCGGTGAATTATAGGTGGATCGCTTCGCCATAGGCTGCTTCGACGGCGTCTTTTACCGCTTCGCTGATGGTGGGGTGCGGGTGGACGGCGTTGAGGACTTCGTGATAGGTCGTCTCGAGTTTCCGGCCCAGGACGGTCTCGGCGATGATCTCCGTGACGTTGTAGCCGATCATATGGGTACCGAGCCATTCGCCGTATTTGGCGTCGAAGATGACCTTGACGAAGCCTTCGGTGTGGCCTGCGCCGGTGGCTTTGCCGGAAGCGCTGAGCGGGAACTTACCTACTTTGATCTCGTAGCCGGCGTCGCGGGCCTGTTTCTCGGTGAGGCCGGCGGAGGCGATCTCCGGGGTGCAATAGGTACAGCCGGGGATGTTGTTGTAATCCAGCGCCTCGGGCTGGTGTGCATATTTCTTCTCCATGTAGGCAATATTCTCTACACAGATGATGCCTTCTTTTGTTGAAACGTGGGCGAGGGCCTGGCCGGGGACGCAGTCGCCTACGGCGTAGATGCCGGGGACATTGGTCTGGTAGAATTTGTCGACGACGATCTTGCCCTTGTCCGTCTTGATCCCGAGCGTTTCGAGGCCGATGTTTTCCAGGTTGGCGCTGATACCGACGGCGCTCAGCAGGACGTCGGCTTCGAGGGTGATCTCGCCGGTGGGGGTCTTGACCTTAGCCTTGACGCCATTGCCGCTGGTGTCTACGCCCGTGACCTCGCTGCTGGTGAGGATATCGATGCCGTATTTTTTATAGTTCTTTTCGAGCTCTTTGGAGATCTCTTCGTCTTCTACGGGGACGATACGGGGGAGGAATTCGACGATGGTCACCTTTGCGCCCATGCTGTAATAGAAGTAGGCGAATTCCACGCCGATGGCGCCGCTGCCCACGATGATGATGCTGCCTGGTTTTGTTTCCGGCGTCATGGCTTCGCGGTAACCGATGACCTTTTTGCCGTCCTGCTTGAGGTTGGGCAGCTCACGGCTGCGGGCGCCCGTTGCTACGATGATATGTTTCCCTTCCACGATCTGCGTCTTGCCGTCGGCGCCGGTGACTTCCACCTGGCCTTTGGCCTTCAATTTTCCATAGCCCAGGATGACGTCGATCTTGTTCTTGCGCATCAGGAACTGAACGCCTTTGCTCATCTTGTCCGCCACACCGCGGCTGCGTTTGATCACGGCGGGGAAATCGACGTTACCGCTGGCTTCGATACCGAATTCTTTCGCGTGAAGGATATCCTGCATCACCTGGGCACTTTTTAGAAGGGCCTTGGTAGGGATACATCCCCAGTTGAGACAAACCCCACCCAGATTCTCCTTTTCAATGATTGCTACTTTAAAGCCCAGCTGTGCAGCACGGATCGCGGAGGGATATCCGCCGGTACCGCTGCCAAGAACGACTACATCGTATGCCATGTATTATCCTTTTTTTCGATTAAAAATATTAGACTTTGACTGCGACCCGCGAAGGTAATCCACAATGCGGAATTAGCCAAATACCATGGGATTAGCTTACTTTTGCGCCCATGGAAAAACGTCTTGACCCACCTAAACTGGATATACTGGCAGTGGCCGTTCATCCCGACGACGTAGAGCTGGGGTGTGCAGGCACGCTGCTCATGGAGAAACGCAATGGAAAACGAACGGGTGTCGTGGATCTTACCCGGGGCGAGCTGGGTACCAGGGGCACCCCGGAGCTCAGGGCGGAAGAGGCGGCCAGGGCGGCTGCGATCATGGGGCTGGATGCGCGGGAAAATCTCGGCATGGCCGACGGCTTTTTTCGCAACGACGAGCTGCATCAGCGGTTGCTGATCCGGGCCATCCGCAAATACCGGCCGGAGATCGTGCTGTCCAATGCCCTGGAGGACCGGCATCCCGACCATGGACGCGCGGGTCATCTGATCAGCGAATCGTGTTTTTTGAGCGGGCTGCGCAAGATCGTCACGCTCGATGACGAGGGCCGGCCGCAGGAGCACTGGCGGCCAAAATACGTGTTTCACTACATCCAGGACAGGTTTATACAACCGGATTTTGTGTACGATATCACGCCGGTTTTTGAAACGAAACTGCAGTCGGTCCAGGCGTATTCATCGCAGTTCTTTTCCACGGAATATAGCGATGCGGAGCCCCAAACCTATATCTCGACGCCGGAATTCCTGGACAGCATCG
>DASYZH010000147.1:0-19203 GCA_035946435.1 Puia sp.
TCAACTTCAACACCCTGTACATGCAGCATGCAGATAACATGCTCGAGGCGGCGATCGTCCAGCGCCCGCCCATGGGGATCAAAAAAGATACTACCGAATACAATGCCAGCATGTTCGCCGTCAAACCCAATGCGGTGGCAGAAGACCTCCTCAAAAAGATGCCGGGGATGCAGGTAGACAACAGCGGCAATATCACCCACGCCGGCGAAACGGTGACCCGCGTCCTCGTCGACGGCAAACGCTTCTTCAGCGACGACCCCAAGCTGGCTACCCGCAACCTGCCCCCCGATATCATCGACAAGATCCAGGTCTTCGACGACCTCAGCGACCAAAGCAAATTCACCGGCTTCGACGACGGTAACCGCGTCAAGACCATCAATATCGTGACCAAAAAGAATGCCCGCAAAGGCTATTTCGGGAAATTTGTGGGCGGCGACGGCACCGACGACTATTACGACGAAAGTGCCAACCTCCACCGGTTCGACGGCAACAACCAGCTATCGCTGCTGGGCCAGGGCAATGACGTCAATAAACAAAACTTCACCGCGCAGGATATCTTCGGCGGCGGTGGCGGCGGACGCCGCGGCGGTAGTGGTGGCGGTGGCGGCGCACCTTCGGCCAGCAGCAGCTATCAGTCCAATGGCGTGACCACGGTGTGGGCCGGCGGTTTCAATTACAAGAACACCTTCGGGACCGACCCCAACCATTCCACCGACGTCTATGGCAGCTATTTCTATAATTACCAGCACGTGGTGCTCACACAAAGCGACAGTGCCATCAACCCGGTGAAAACCACCGATGGCAGCGACTCCGCGCTCACCAATGTCGGCAGCAGCGCCAATATCTCCCGCATCTCCGCGCACCGCATCTTCCTGAACATTGAAAGCCGGCTCGACAGCAACAATTCCATCATCTTCCGGCCGAATATCACCATCCAGAAAAGCACGCCCAGCGGCTCTTCCTTCACCTCGGAATACGACAATCACGGCAATCCCGTCCTGTCCGAGCTCGGCAATACGAGCAGCGAGAACTCGGGCTTCAATATCAACAGCACCAATCTCCAGTTCCGCCACCACTTCGCCAAACCCTACAGGACGATCTCGCTGGACCTCAACACCACCGCCAATGTCAACAACGGCACGGGATATAACCATTCGATCAACTCGTTCTGGCCCAGCCTGGCGAACAAGGCCCCCTTCCATACCGATACGCTCAACCAGTTCTATAATGACTCGTTGCACAACTTCTCCATCACCCCGACCCTATCGTATACCGAGCCGCTGAACAGACATCAAATCCTTCAGTTCACGTATAACCATGTGTATACGAACAGCACCACGATCAACAATACCTATAATTATGTCGACTCACTCAAAGCGTATGCTCAATACAATTATCTGTTCAGCAACTCGTATAAATTCAACTCCAATTCGAACCAGGCAGCATTGGCCTGGCGCATCCAGCAAGGGAAACTCAATCTGAGCGCGGGATCCGGCATCCAGTGGACGCAATTCGACAGCTACAACACCACCAAGGGGATCGATGTAAAACACGGCTACACGAACTATACACCCACGGTGAATCTATCCTACCAGCTCTCCGGTACCCAGCACCTCCGGCTGAACTATTCGGGCCGTACCGGAACGCCTACCGCGGCACAGCTCCAGCCCCTGACGACCACCTCGGACAGCATCAACTACCAGGTGGGCAACCCGGGTCTGAAACCGCAGTTCACGCATTCGCTGCGCATCCTCTATGCGAATTTCGATCCGGGCACGCAGCATGTGATCTTTGCGACCCTCAACGCCAGCCATATCGCGGGTGACATCCAAAGCGCCATCTACCGCAACGCGGAAGGCGGCCAGACCAGCACCTATACCAACCTCAACGGCACCTGGAATGTCAATGGCTTCTTTAACTACGGCTTTCCGCTGGCGCACCCCAAATCCAACCTCAACTTCATGACCAATGTCACGTATGCCCAAAGCCAAAGCCTGCTCGCGCAGGACTCGGCGTCCTATTTTGCCGGGCAGGATATCGCGCATGAATACAACAAGACTACCGGTCTCAACGAGACGATCCGCTGGACCACCAATATCAAGAAGAATTTCGACATGAACTTCAGCTCGACCACGGGCTATACGATCAATAAGACCACGGGTATCAGCCGGCCCTCCGGCGACACCGCCACAAACGGACACAGCGCTTCCGGCGGCAGCACCAGCCTGAACACTTTCAACGAGACCCTTTCGGCGGAGTTCACGGCTTACACTAACAGCGGCTGGCTGATCGCGGCCACCTTCGATTATACCTATACGTACACGCCGTCGAAGGCCTATACGGCGCATATTCCCCTGCTTACGCCGAGCATCGCCAAACAGCTGTTCAGAAAGAAGAATGGCGAGATCCGGCTCACGGTCTTCGATGTGCTGAATAAGAATACATCGGTATCCCAATCGGTGACTGCGGGCGGCGGACAGACCTTTCAGCGGACCAATGTGCTGACCCGCTATGCGATGCTCACCTTTACGTATAACCTGAATAAATTCCCCGGCACGGGCCAGAACAGGCGGTTTCCGCCGGGCATGTTCCCCGGCAGATTCCGCGGCGGCGGCGGCGGTGGCGGTGGCGGCGGTGGTGGCGGTATCCGCGAAGGCGGTGGCGGCTTCCCGATCAATTAAAAAGTCCTGCGTTTATGCAGCCGCAGATTGTTACCCCCTACCTGGGATTGTCCCTGGAAGAGGATAGAGAGAAGCGTTCCAAGAAAACGAGGTAGACTTAACGAAGAAGGGCGATATATTTCCTTGTAGATGCGCGCTTTACGGGTGTCGTATTGCAGATAATGCTTTTGCATTGAGAATTGGATTTAAGGTTATAACGGGGGAACCTTGCGCTCATAACGGGGAAGTTAGTCCTTTATTGCATAAGATATTGTTAAAAGCGATAGGACTTTTGCTATTGCAACCGGTTGGAAAGGGTTGTATCTTGTCGGAAATCCTTACTTATGAGAAGCGCAATCCTCACGTTCGCGCCTATTATTCTCTCGGCTTCCCTTTCCGCGCAAGGGGTATTCTCCAACAACACCCAGGTGGTGCTGGAAAAGGTCATCCAGGATTATCCCAACCGTTTCCATAATATCAAAGGGGAGTTCATCGGCCAGGCCCTGCAGACGGCCCGGTACAAATCGACCCTCGAGATACCCGGGTCCGCCTCCAGCACGGTAATCCTCGCCACGACTACCGGCGGCACCGGCTCGGACTGGCGGTGCATCGTTCTCCAAACCGCGGATTTCAACGAAGCGCGGAATCGTTTTGCCGAGATCTACGATCAGCTCAGCAATAGCATCATCACCACGGAAAAACAAAGGACCTTCATCCTCAGCGGCCAGTATGAAACGCCTACCGAGGACAGGAAGTTTACCGAGGTGCTGTTCTCTTTTCTGCCCGGCGTAGGCGAGATGAAACGGCTTCATGTCGATCTCTCGCTCAATGCGGCGGAACAGGGTTGGGTCGTCTCCCTCAATGTCTCCGACCAGGAGCCCCGGGAAATAGCAAGATATTAGCGGAAAGTCGCCGGCTTCCGGCGGATCACGGGTCGCGAGTCCGCGCGGGCTTTACACCATCAAGGTATAGCTGCGCAGCACTTCGTCGATCTCTTCCAGCCGGAATGGCTTGGAGATATATTTATTCATGCCCGCCTCCAGGCATTTTTCGCGGTCCCCTTTCATCGCGTCGGCCGTCAGCGCGATGATGGGTAGATTACACCAGGGCTCGGGCATCTTGCGGATATGCTTCGTCGTGGTATAGCCGTCCATCTCCGGCATATTGACGTCCATAAAGATCAGTACCGGGTCGCACTGCGGCAGCCGCTCCAGCGCCTCCTTGCCATTGCTCACCTGGATGACCTCGAAACCCATCCGCCGCAATACCTCGGAGATCAGCAGCATATTGATGGGATCGTCGTCGGCCACCATGATGCTGGTGGACTCGGTGATCCGTTCGAGGTTGCCCTTTGGATGCGCAAAATGTTGTCCTTCCTGGCCGAGGTTCATCCCGAACATCGAGAGCAGCGCTCCGTACAGCTCGTGCATCTTTACCGGCTTGGACAGGAATTTGGTGATGCCTACCTTGGACGCTTCATGCTGGTAGATATTCTTCTCCAGCGAAGAGAGCATGAGGACAAAAGGCAGGTTGTTGCCCGGCATTATCTTTTTAAGCTCCCTGACCATGGTGATGCCATCCATCTCCGGCATCAGGTGATCCGCGAGAATGAGATTATAGCTCAGTTTCTTCTGCCGCGCCGCCTTGACCATGGCGATGGCCTCCGCGCCGCTCGAAGCCACGTCGGCCGCGATATGGAAATAACCAAAGATCTCCTGCATCAGCTCCCGGTTAGTGGCGCTGTCATCTACGACGAGCACCTTCTCGAGCAGCGCCTTCTGCGGCAACTGCACTTCCGGCTGTTCGTTCGCGATCTCGAGCACCAGGTGCAGCGTGAACACACTCCCCTTTCCGGGTTCGCTTTGCACCGTTAGCTGCCCGCCCATGAGCTCGGCCAGACTTCTTGAAATGGTCAGTCCCAGCCCTGTTCCGCCATATTTGCGCGTCGTGGACGTGTCCGCCTGCGTAAAGCTCTCGAAGATCTTCTGCAGTTTTTCGCGCCGGATGCCGATACCCGTGTCCTTTACTTCGATCGCCAGCTTGATGAACGACCTGCCCTCGTGCTGATAGCTACTGCTGCTCTTTTTGATGGAGACCATGATCTCGCCTTCGCCCGTGAACTTGATGGCATTGCCGAGCAGGTTGACCACGACCTGCCGGATACGCACCGGGTCGCCCAGGAACTGCGAAGGAATGGTAGGATCGACCCGATACAGCATTTCCAGCTTCTTCTCAAAAGCCTTGAGGGTAAGCATATCCACCGTCTCCTCTATGATCTCGTCGAGTTTAAATAAGGTGTGGTCGATAAGCAGCTTGCCGGCCTCGATCTTCGAGAAGTCCAGGATATCGTTGATGATCTCCAGCAACCCGTAAGCGGATTTCTTTACATTTTGCAGATAATCACGCTGCGATTTCTGCAATTCCGTGGTGAGCACGAGGTCGGTAAAACCGATGATCCCATTCATCGGGGTCCGCAGCTCATGGCTCATATTGGCCATGAACTCGCTCTTTGCATGGCTCGCGGATTCGGCCATCTCCTTGGCCTGCACCAGCTCCACCTCGATCTGTTTCCGCTCGATGGCTGCGGCAAGCGACGAAGCATAGGAGCGCAGGATCGCGAATTCGGCCTCGTACCACTCCCGCTCTTCTTCCGTCTCGTCGAAACCTACAAACCCCCAGAAGGTGCCGTTCTTCAGGAAGATCGGCATCGCCACGCTAGACAGGACCTTCGCCCGGTTCAGGATATCCAGCAGCTCTCCGCTGGTCTCCTTGCTTTTATAGGTCACAAACGGCTGATGTTGCTGCAGCGGCTCGACGATCCCCGCGATATTCCCAAAAGGGATATTGCGCATATTCTCCTGGTTCTGCCGGTAGTCTGCGGGCTTTCGCGTCCATTCGTGCGTCTGGCTCGTCAGCCAGCTGCCGGAGCCCGCATCGAAATGGTTCTGGAACAAAAAGGCGCGGCTGACCATCGCCCTGCTGCCCAGGGCCTGAATGGATTCGACGATGGCCTGGTTGAGATCGGTGTTGATCAGCAGGGAATGGGTTGCCTGCGACACGGCCTGCAACAAATGGTCTTTTCTCCTGAGCTTCTCCTGCGCGATCTTCTGTTCCGTGATATTCCGGGAGGTACAAATGAGCTTCACCAGCTCGTTCTCGTCAAGGATCGGTTTTATGATACTTTCCAGCCAGATATAAACGCCGTCTTTCCGCAGTACGCGGTAACGGACGATGATGCTGTCCTCCGAGCCCTGCAGGATCAGGCTTTCGGTAAACGCCGGCACTTGTTCCGTCGTCAGGAATTTATGCCGGTCCTCCGGATGTACATATTGATCGAAGGTGCGGCCGATGATATCGTCGACCTCGTATCCCAGGACCTTGGTCACACTTGGCGAAAGATACCATATCGTCCCGTCGGTTGCGTGTACGCTGATGATGTCTTCGGAGTTCTCGGCGAGGAGCCGGAATTTCTGTTCGCTGTTCAAGAGCGCATTTTCCGATTCCTTTTGGAACGTGATGTCCTGGGCGATACCGAACTGCATCTGCTCGTCTACGACTTTCCCCTTCACGCTTAGATAGCGCATCCATCCCTGCTTCGTGATGATCCGGCAGGAGAAAGTGGTCTCGTACCCCGTGTTCTCCTTATGCTGAATGGCCTTTGCAAACTCTTCCGCTACCGCCGCAAAGTCTTCCGGGACGACGTAGAGATGCAGGAAATTGTCGATGGGTATCTTGTCCGGATCTTCCTCGTCCATAGCCAGCAAAGCCTTGAATTCTTTGCTTAAGAAGAGTTCACTGGTGATGAAATCCAGGTTCCACGACCCCATCTTGGCATAGGTCATGGCATAGGACAGGGTGCGGATGGCCTCCTCTTTGCTTTTCTCCATCTGCAGCTTTTCCGAGACATTCAACCCGATACCCTGAATTTCGTTGACCTCGCCGTCGTCGGACAGCGCCAGGAATTCCCATTCCGTCCAGATGAACTCGCGCGAACGGCCAATGGGTTTCCGGATCAGCAACCGGTACACCTTTCCGGGATTGTTCCAGCATTCGGCCGCGACCTGCTGGCAACGCGCCACGTCCTTGGGGAAGATGGTAGTATAGAACAGGATGTCGGGGATCTCGGTGTCTGTATACCCAAAGGTCTGCAGGAAAGCCGGATTCGCATAGGTGAAATGACCGGCCCTGTTGATCCGGATGACATAGTTGGTTTGCGACCTTAAGATCGAGGCGAGGAATTTCTTCTCGTTGAGCAGCTCATTTCGTGCATTCTGCAGATCCTTGTAGTTCTTCTCGCCTTTTTTGAAGGCCGGCTCCAGCACTAAAATTATCAAACCTACGATGGCGGCGATCAGCGAGATCAGCTTCCCCGTGTCGACCGTCGACACCTCGCCGTTCATCTCGCCCACGAGCGCGGAATAGTGCTGGTTGATCTCCCCCATGAGGACATGGAATTTCTCCTCGTTGAACAGCAGGTTGCGTTCATACAGCCTTCGGTTCATCGCGAGCATGCCTGTATCGGCTTGCGCCAGCTCCTGGCCGACAGCCGTCATCGACTCGAGATAGGGCCTGGCGGTAGAAAGCAGTAATTTGATCTGGAAGATCTGCTGCGGGACGGGCGAAGGCGTCGAGCCTGCCTGCTGTTGCAGCAACGCCTGATCTTGCTGGATCTCGGTGACCAGGTGGGCAATGGTGTCACGGAGCACGCCGGCCGTACGCGGGTCGGGGTTGCCCAGCAGCAGCAGCGCTTCCTTGACAATTTGCTGACTCAGGGCCTGCTGGTGGCCACTCCGGTTGATCGCTTCGATTAACTCCTTGTTTTCCAGGGATCTTATGCGATTGATATAGTATCCAAAGAAATTGAAAAGAAGCACCAATACTAAAAGGACCACCGATATCCTTACGAGTTTACGAAAAGGGCTTTTCATGAATAATGCACGGGTCTCTATTCGTATCAGAACGAAAAATCGCCGGTTTAAGTTTCCGGAACTAAAAAAATATCGGGGTAACTACCTAGTTCTGGGTAGTTAATAGTTTATAGTTTGTTCTACTATAGACCCTGGGGTTTCCCGCCATTCATATTGTTGATTACGGAGTTGTGGCTCGAAGCCGGCTTCCCTGATCGCGGCCTGGATGCCCTTTGCCGTAAACCGGTGCGGCGCACCCGCAGCGCTCACGACATTTTCCTCCAGCATGATGCTCCCGAAATCGTTGGCGCCGGCATGCAGGCAGAGTTGCGCGGTCTGCTTGCCTACCGTGAGCCAGGACGCCTGGATGTTCTTCACATTGGGCAGCATGATGCGGCTGACGGCGATCATCCGGATATATTCTTCCGGCGTCGTAAGATTATGGACGCCCCTGATCCGGGTAAGCAGGGTGTCGACATCCTGGAATGTCCAGGGGATGAAAGCCAGAAAACCTTTGGCGTCGGCGGGCTTTTTAGCCTGTACGTCCCGGATCCTGACGAGATGCTCCATCCGCTCCGCCAAAGTCTCGACATGCCCGAACATCATCGTGGCCGAGGTCGTGATATATTGTTTATGGGCTTCCTGCATGATGTCCAGCCATTCCTGTGCCCCGCATTTGCCTTTGCTGATCAGCCGGCGGACACGGTCTACCAGGATCTCGGCGCCTGCGCCGGGTAACGAGTCCATACCCGCGGCCCGCAGCGCGACCAGCACGTCGTGATGACTCATCTTTTCCTTTTTGCAGATATGTGCCACCTCGGGAGGGCCCAGCGTGTGCAGCTTCAGCGTCGGATAAAGCGCCTTCAGCTGCCGGAAAAGCGTCGTATAGAATTCGAGACCCAGATCCGGATGATGACCACCCTGCAACAACAGCTGGTCCCCTCCCCACTTGAAGGTTTCCTCTATCTTTCGTTTATACGTGTCGATATCGGTGATATACGCATCGGCATGGCCGGGGATGCGATAGAAATTACAGAATTTGCAATTTGCTATACAAACATTGGTGGTATTCACATTCCGGTCGATCTGCCAGGTCACCTTTCCATGGGGTACGGCGAGCTTCCGCAGCTCGTTGGCTACCTGCATCAGCTCCGTCAATGGCGCTTCTTCAAATATAGCCACACCTTCTTCGATCGTAAGGAACTCATGCCGCAACGCCCTCTCATAAAGTTTTGACAAATTCATAAAGCAAATGTACTATATTAGATGAACCTGAGAACTAACTATGCTTAGCCAAGAGAGACATCTACTGCGTATGTGCCGGCCCCTACGTCAATTTCGGAGCCGCGTGTGCCGTTTTCTCCTGCTGCTGCACGCAGCCTTCCTTTCCCTTACGGGCGCGTTGGGCGCCCAGGAAACTTTTGTGCAACCGGCGTCAAAGCTCATCACGTCCTTTCCGTTCACCACATTCACCGGCGGCGTAATGCTGATCAAAGCGCAGCTGGATGATTTTCCCGATACGCTCAACTTCATCCTCGATACTGGTAGCGGCGGCATCTCACTCGACTCGAACACCTGCGAGCGGCTCAAATTGAAGCCCGTTCCTTCCGACAAAACGATCCTGGGTATCGCCGGGGTGCGGCCGGTGAAGTTTTTGTACAACCGGACTCTTCATGTCCCCGGACTGGCTGTCGACAGTCTCAATTTCCACGTCAACAACTACGACATCCTTACCAGCGTCTATGGCGACCAGGTCGACGGCATCATCGGCTATAGTTTCTTTTCCCGCTATATCGTCAAGATCAATTATGACTCGATGAAGGTCTATGTGTACTCCCACGGGAATTTCCGCTATCCGCACGGCGGTTACCTCATAAGGCCCATTATCGCAAGTCTGCCCATCGTGAACGCCGAGGTCGAAGACGCCAGGGACGTCAATGCCCGTTTCTATTTTGACACCGGTGCCGGCCTCTGCGCCCTCCTGTCCACCGATTTTGCCACCGACAGCAATATCCTCGATAAGCGCCGGAAGATCTTCTACACCCAGGCGCAGGGATTGGGCGGAAAGGCCAATATGCAGCTGACGACGGTGCGAGAGGTCCGGCTGGGGCCCTACCGGTTCCGAAATGTGCCTACTTATATATTTGATGATCAATATAATGTGACGTCATACCCGAATTTGGGCGGGCTCGTGGGCAACGATATCCTCCGGCGGTTCAACGTCATCCTGAACTATGAGCACCGCATCATCTACCTGATGCCCAACTCGCATTACCGGGACCTCTTCGATTACTCGTATACGGGGCTGGGCATCTACTGGATCGACGGGGAAGTACGCGTCGGCGACGTGATGAAGAACAGCCCGGCGGAAAAGGCCGGTCTCAAAGAGGACGACGTCGTCGTAGCCGTAGGTAATAACTTCAGTAACAATATCCAGGCGTATAAAAATCTCCTCCAGAACGCCGGCGAAAAGGTCAAGATCATCGTCAAGCGCAAGGAGCAGCTCGAACAGCTGGTGCTCCAGGTTAAAAGCATCAGATAAATCGCCCGGCCCCCCATCCGATGGCCATTCGGCACATTGAAAACGCGATAGCGTTTTCGTCCACGAGCGAGCAACGCGAAGCTCGCGAACGAGGGCCGCTCCAGTGGAGCGGGCCGAGGTTCTACAGACATTAGCGCTGTGCCGGAAATGCGCTAGTTTCCTGGGCAGCGCATTTTCCGGCACATATTCACTAAATTGCCCTTTCCAAAAAAGGAAAATTTAATGATCAAGTACCATAGATTTCAACTGGCTAACGGGCTCAGGGTCCTTGTCCACGAGGACGCCTCCACTCCCATGGTCGTCGTAAACGTCCTCTACGATGTCGGCGCACGTGACGAAGACCCCAAAAGAACGGGCTTTGCGCATCTTTTTGAGCACCTGATGTTCGGTGGTTCCGTCAACATCGAAGACTTCGAGACCCCCCTCCAGCTGGCGGGCGGCGAGAACAATGCGTATACCACCAACGATTTTACGAACTATTATATCCAGCTGCCCGCGGAGAACATCGTGACGGCCTTTTGGCTCGAAAGCGATCGCATGCTCTCCCTGGCTTTCAGTGAAAAAAGCCTGGAGGTTCAGCGGAAAGTGGTCATGGAAGAGTTCAAGGAGCATTATATCAACAAACCCTACGGCGATGTCTGGTTCAAGATGCGGGAGCTGGTGTATAAACAGCACCCCTACCGCTGGATGACCATCGGTAGTGAGCTCGGTCATATCGAGCAGGCGCAGCTCACCGACGTCAAGAACTTTTTCTTCAGGTATTACCGGCCGGTGAATGCCATCCTCGTGGTCGCCGGCAAGACCACGGAGGCCCAGGTCCGGGAATTGGCGGAAAAATGGTTCGGCGATATCCCCGCCGGCGAGAAATATGTCCGCAGCCTGCCGCAGGAACCGGCCCAGCACGAGGCCCGCAAGATGACCGTAAAGGCGGCGGTGCCCCTCGATGCCCTGTATAAGGCCTATCCCATGGCGGCGCGGACGGAACAGGGGTATTATGTCGCCGACCTGCTCACCGAGATACTCGGCGGCGGAACATCGTCACGGCTGCATCAATCCCTGATCAAGGAGAAAAAGCTGTTCAGCCAGATCGACTGTTACCACACCGGCTCCGTGGACCCGGGTCTGGTGGTGATCGAAGGAAAGCTCATCAAAGGCGTAAGCATGGAGACCGCCGACGCCGCCATCGAAGAAGAGCTGGAGAAATTGAAGGCGGCGCCCATCAGCGAAAAAGAACTCACCAAGGTCAAGAACAAAACGGAATCTGCAATCGTTTTTGAAGATATGAGCGTGATGAACCGCGCCAACAGTCTCGCCATCTATGAGCTGCTGGGCGATGCGGAGATGATGAACACCGAGCTCGACAAATACCGCGCCGTCACAACCCACGAGATGCTGGAAACGAGCCGCCGCATCTTCGACCCGAAGAACAGCAATACATTGTACTATCGGGCCCTGGAAGGGCCCGCCGAAAATTAAAACCATAATGCCAACGACTACCCGATATAAATTAGATCGCACCATAGCTCCGCCGATAAAAGACGCTATCGAATTCGAACTCACCCTACCGCCCTATAAGAGATCGACACTATCGAATGGCGTGGAGGTCTATGCCATCGACATGGGCAACGAGGAGGCTATGATGATCAGTTGGATCTTCGATGGCGGCAACTGGTGGGAAACAAAAAAAGGCGTGGCCGCGGCCGCCAACACGCTCCTCAAGAACGGCACGAAGACCCGTAGCGCTTTCCAGATCAGCGAGCACTTTGAATATTACGGCTCTTTCCTCAACCGGAGCGCCCAGCACGAAACGGCGGAGCTCACCCTCCACTCGCTCAACCGGCATATCGGCGAGCTGTTGCCCGTGGTAGCCGAGATCATCTCCGAATCGGTGTATCCCCAGGAAGAGCTGGATATCTATAAAAAGAACAGCCAGCAACGGCTGCAGGTCAGCTTGAAGAAAAGCGACTTCGTGGCGGCGCGGTTCATCGAGGCGTATCTCTATGGCATCGACCATCCCTATGGCCGGTATAGCGAGCCGGGCGACTACCAGGCGCTTGTACGGGAAGACCTCACCGGCTTTTTCGATACGTTTTATCGCCATGGCACCTGCCGGATCATTGCGGCGGGGAAGCTGCCGGCCGATCTCCTCACCAGGCTCGAGGCAGATTTCGGCAGCCTGCCGATCCATGCTCCGGCCGGAAACGCGACCCGGACATCCTTTGCCATTACGCCGGCTACGCAAAAACAACATCATGTCTCCAATGACCCTAATGGAGTACAGGGGTCCATTCGGATCGCCCGCAATTTCCCCAACCGGCATCACCCGGATTTCCAGAAGATGCAGGTGCTGAACAACGTCTTCGGCGGATACTTCGGCTCCCGGCTGATGACCAATATCCGCGAGGATAAGGGGTACACCTATGGCATCCACAGCTATCTGCTCAACAATATCCAGGAGAGCGCCCTGATGATCAGCACTGAGGCCGGTAAAGAGGTCTGTGCCCCGGCGATCGAAGAGGTCTATAAGGAGATGAACCTCCTGCGGGAAGAGCTCATCGACGAAGAGGAATTGCAGCAGGCCCGGAACTTCACCATCGGGTCCATCCTCGGCGATCTCGATGGCCCGTTCCATGTGGCGGGCCGGTGGAAGAATATCCTGCTCAACGGACTCGATGGCAGCTATTTCAACGAGAGCATCCGGATCATCAAGACGATCACGCCGGAAGAGCTCCGCGAGATGGCCAGGAAATACCTGGACCCCGCCGCGTTCTTCGAGCTAACGGTGATCTAACCGCCGCGCCGGCCCGAGACCGAAAAGGCCGACACTAGCCACATTCGGCCGGGTCCCATATTTTGATGTTGGATTCAACCGAATGCCGTAACTTGAACAAAAGAATCGTATGAATTTCCTGCTCCGCATCGTGATCACGGCGGTAGTTGCCTTTGCTTTATCTTATATTTTGCCGGGTATTCATATCGACAGTTTTTGGACGGCGCTAAAGGTTGCGCTGGTGCTGGCGGTGCTGAATTTTTTGCTGAAGCCCGTCCTGGTGATCCTGACCTTACCGATCACGATCGTCACTTTCGGCCTCTTCCTTTTCATCATAAATGCCATTATAGTCTGGTTCGTCGGGCACCTGGTGAGTGGTTTCTATATCCACAGCTTTTTCTGGGCCCTGCTCTTCAGCCTGCTCCTGAGTTTGCTGACGTCCATACTGTATAGGGACACAAAGGATAGTGATAATGCCTAATAGATGAACCTATGTACTTTGAAAGAAAAAACAGTACCAGCGAAGAACTGATCCGTCTATACAAAAGTATCCTGCTGCCCCGGATGATCGAAGAAAAGATGCTCCTGCTACTGCGCCAGGGGAGGATCAGCAAATGGTTCAGCGGCATCGGCCAGGAAGCGATCGCAGTGGGCGCCACACTCGCCATGAAGCCGGAAGAATGGATCTTCCCCCTGCATCGTAACCTGGGGGTTTTCACCAGCCGGAAGATGCCCCTCTCCAAACTCTTTCATCAATGGCAGGGCAGTCCCGACGGTTATAGCCGGGGCCGCGAGCGCAGCTTTCATTTTGGCAGCTGCGAACATGCCATCTGCGGGATGATCTCTCATCTTGGCCCCCAGCTGGGTGTCGCTGATGGCGCCGCGCTGGCCTATAAGCTGGAAAAAAAGAAAAAGGCGGCGCTGGTCTTCACCGGCGACGGCGGCACCAGCGAAGGTGACTTCCATGAAGCCCTCAACGTGGCCTCCGTATGGGACCTCCCGGTGATCTTCCTCGTCGAGAACAACGGCTATGCCCTCAGCACGCCTGTCGACGAGCAATACCGCTGCGAAAGTCTCGTCTATAAGGCACAGGGGTACGGCATGGAAGGCGTCCGCATCGAAGGCAACAATATCCTCACGGTCTATGAGACCCTCCGCGGCGTCCGCGACTATTGCATCAAATACCAGCGCCCCTATCTCGTGGAATGCATGACCTTTCGCATGCGCGGCCACGAAGAAGCCAGCGGCATCAAATATGTTCCGCATGAGCTCTTGGAAGACTGGGCCATCAAAGATCCCGTCCAAAACTACGAGGGCTGGCTTCGGGAACAGGGCCTCCTCGACGAAGAGCATATCGCAAGGCTGCGGGAAGAGATCCACCAGGTCATCGAGGCGGAGCTGGAAAAAGCCGGGGGACCGGTACATGGCGTTGCAGCTACCGGAAATGTGCTTGTCGTCGACACCGAGAAAGAGCTCGCCGATGTATACGCTCCCGCCCCCCATGATTACCCGGCCCCCTACCTGGAGGAGAACTATATCTCCACCCACCCCGGCGACGCCCGGCTGCTCGACGGCCCGGAGAAACGCTTTATCGACGCCATCAGCGAAGGCCTGGCCCAATCCATGGAACAGCATGACAACCTTGTCCTCATGGGTCAGGACATCGCCGCCTACGGCGGCGCCTTCAAGATCACCGAAGGGTTCCTGGATCGTTTTGGCAAAGACCGCGTCCGCAACACCCCGCTCTGCGAAAGCGCCATCCTCGGCTGTGCCCTCGGCCTGAGCCTGGAAGGCTTCAAAAGCATGGTAGAGATGCAGTTTGCCGACTTCGTCACCGCCGGCTTCAACCAGATCGTCAACAACCTGGCGAAGATCCACTACCGCTGGGGCCAAAATGCAGATGTCGTCATCCGTATGCCCACGGGCGCGGGAGTAGGCGCCGGCCCGTTCCACTCGCAAAGCAACGAAGCCTGGTTCCTGCATACCCCCGGCCTCAAGATTGTTTACCCGTCGACGCCCGCCGACGCCAAAGGGTTGCTGATCGCCGCGATCAACGACCCCAACCCCGTACTATACTTTGAACATAAGGCGCTTTACCGCAGCATCAGCGGCGCCGTTCCCGAAGAGTATTATGCAATAGAGATCGGTAAGGCCCGGACCGTACAAACCGGCGACGACCTCACCATTATTACCTATGGCGCCGGCGTCCACTGGGCGCTGAACTACGCCGCGGCACACCCCGGACTCTCCCTCCATATCCTCGACCTCCGCACCCTGCTGCCCCTCGACTACATGGCCATCCGCGAGGCCGCCGCCCAAACGGGCAAGGTGCTTATCCTGCATGAAGACACCCTCACCGGTGGCATAGGTGCCGAGATCGCCGCCTGGATCGGGGAGCATTGCTTCCATCTGCTCGACGCCCCCGTGCACAGATGCTGCTCTCTCGACACGCCTGTCCCGTTCAACAGTACGCTGGAGAAAAATTTCCTGGCCAGTGACCGGCTGGATGAATTTGTACAAAAACTGATGGGATACTGATGCGGCGGGAGCAGCGGAAGCCGGAAAATTGCGTCAAGTCAAGTTTTGCACCATTCTTGCACAAAGTTTGGCTTTAAATAATAGATTTCCTACCTTTAGTTCAAATAGGATAAGGTTTAATGGTTATGGAACTGATTAGGGCGACCTCCCGTTAGGGAGGTTTTTCCTTTTATAGGGTCTGCCATATTTCCCCTTATCCCAAACTACTGGCTAATCCGGGTTAGCGCCCTTCTCCCCAACGAACCACTGCTCCTTATTTTTGAATAATACATTGAACGTCGTTAACGAGCCATAGATGCGCGTTATATATTGTTGCAGGTTCACCTTGTCTTCATCACTGAGTCCCTTGTGTCCGTTGATCTGCTGCTCCAGCACCCGCAGCCGGTCCCGCGCCATCACGATCTTATGAAAGAAAACGTCGATGGGCACTTCTTTTGGTTTTACACTTTTGTCGCCGGGTTGCAGGACCATCATCCCGCCCCGCCATTTGTCGCCTAATGGCACGACCTCCGACAGTCCGCCCCATAGCCGAAGGATGCCCAGCAGCGAGCGCTCGGCCTCGGACGCGGTTTCGATCCCGACAGTTGCATTTTCGGGGATGATCTCGTCGAGATGCGGGTCTTCTTTGTCGATCTCCTTCAGACCATGATGGATAAACGAAATGAGATAGACGGCATATTTCACGCCTACGATCACGCCGGGCCCGTATTGTGTATGTTGCAGGCGGGTCCCGATTCCAAGCGTTAGTTGGTCCATATAATATGGTGTTGTTTGATTTGCCGGTATGCGGATCAGGGGCGATCCTTTCGGTCCTTTTGATATTCCTTCAAGGCCAGCTTCACATAGTCATACAGGTCATAGTCAGTCGCCTTTGTACAAAATTCATAGGAAGGCCGGTACCGGACCATAAAGCTGTCGATTTCGTCGCCTTCCAGATGGGTTATCTTAAGGACGACGCTCCGGTTGAACCGGTGGTCGACATATTTATCGTGTTCTTCGTCGATCAGCCTGCTCTGGAAGGCCTTTGCCCGATGGATCTTGTCCCGTTGCAGCATCCCGATGAGGGCGTCGATGTCCACCCCCGCACCAAGCCCCCCGCTCCCATCCGTGATCTTGAATCCCGGCTTTTTGTAATCGAAGTATTTTTCGTAGTCCCGCCTGTTCTGAATGGAGTCATCCCGATAGCTCCGCGGCATGACCTTGACCTCCTGCAGGGTCACGGGGTCCACATGCAGCGCAATATCGAAACCGGAGGAGTAATTGATGTCCCTGATGGCGAATTTGCTGGTCGCCCGGCCCAGGTACGAGAAATAGATCGAATCGCTCAGGCTGACGACTATTATATAATTACCATTGGAATCGGTGGTGGTACCCTTGCCGGACGTGCTCACGACACTCACCCGGTCCAGCGGCTTGGTGCGGTACATATTATATACCGTTCCATGAACGGTGACGTCCTGCCCCCAGACCCTGGTAAAACAGCCAACAACAAAGAACGACAACAGCAGTAAGATCCTTTGGGTAGAAAGTCTCATTATTCCGTGATATTACTATCAAAATAGGATATACACACCGGGCGCCGGCTAGTTTTAACGATGATTTTGCAGATTTGCGATCACCTCTTCGATCACCTTTGGAAAATGCTCATATTCCAGCAGATGTATCTTCCGGGCCAGGGTTTCCGGGGTATCGCCCGGCTCTACGATCACCCTTACCTGCCGGATGGGTTCGCCATGATCATAGTGCTCGTCCACCCAATGGATCGTGATGCCCGATTCCTTCTCTCCCGCCGCTATCACCGCCTCGTGGACGTGCCGGCCATACATCCCCTTACCGCCATACTTCGGCAGGAGGGCCGGATGGATATTGACGATGCGGCCGGGATATGCCCTGACCAGCGTCTCCGGAATCTTCCATAAAAATCCTGCCAATACGATGAAATCTATGTTTTTCTCCCTAAGCTCCGCCACATAGGCGCCGCCGTCGAAAAACTTCACTTTTTCGATCAGCAGGGTGGGTATTTTCTCCCTTTTGGCTATGTCGAGCACCCCGGCACCCGGCTTGTTGCAGACTATAAGACCCACTTTTACATTGGCAGAGCCGCGGAAGTAATCGATGATCCTGGCGGTATTGGTCCCCGTACCCGAGGCGAAGATGGCGAGATTCATGCGCCAAAACTACGGCGGCGGACGGAAATCGCCCGCTAAATCCGTGACAAATCGAGTCGCTGATTTCCGGCGGACGGGGCTTCGCCCGCAACCTTCGGCCGAGCTGCGCTCGTCTCTCGGTTGTGTCTGTCCTTCGGACGATGGCCGTCCCGGCCATCCTGAATTCAAGATTTTGTTCGCTGAACCCGCTGACAATCCTATGACATAGGGTCAGCGCGATTTGACATAATTCGCTGAAACCCACGCCCAACGCGGGAAAAAAAAATTTTCGCATGTTGATAGATTGTTAAAATCCTGACTTATTTTTGCAACCTGTTAAGGAGATTTTTCACATTTATACAACATATTGTATATATGACCAACCATAGACCAATAGTCAGAAAGCTAATATTCAGTATCCTTCTTCCCTCCCTGGTTCTGTTAGGATCTACTTTTGTTACACAAGCTCAAGACGGTAAGGCTCTCTTTCAAACGAACTGCGCATCTTGTCATAACCCGTTCAAAGTCGTTACGGGGCCGGCCCTTCAGGGGGTGACCTCCCGGGTTCCGGACAAGACGTTGCTGCACGCCTGGATCCACAACAACCAAAAGGTGTTGGCCTCCGGGAACCCGTACTTCAACAACCTGTTCGTGCAGTACAACAAGACAGCGATGAACTTGTTCCCGGATCTTTCGGACAAGGACATCGACGCCATCCTGAACTACATCGAGACGGCCAAGCCGCCGAGCGCTTCCGCCGGCGAGCCTAATGCTCCCGGGGCCCAGGCCACAGAAAGCGATAACACGCTTCTCTATGGTATCCTGACCCTGATCCTCGCCGTAATCATGATAATCCTGCTGCAGGTCAACAGCAGCCTGAAGAAGCTCGCCGACGACAAAGACGGCATTCCCGCCAGCGAGCCCATCCCCTTCTGGCGCAACAAGGTCTACATCACCTTCCTCGTCCTCATCCTCTTCGTGGTGGGCGGCTATATGGTGGTACAGGGCGCTATCGGCCTCGGCCGCCAGCAAGGCTATCAACCCGTACAACCCATTTTCTACTCGCATAAAGTTCACGCCGGCATCAACCAGATCAGCTGTCTGTACTGTCACAGCAATGCGCTGGACAGCAAGCACGCTACGGTTCCGCCGCTGAACGTCTGTATGAACTGTCACGCCGCGATCAACGACTATACCCATGGTCCCAAGCTCTATCGCGAAGACGGCTCCGAGGTAGACGGTACCGCCGAGATCCAGAAGCTGTACAGCTATACCGGCTACAATCCCAAGACCAGCACGTATGACCTCTCAAAGGCTCATCCGGTAGAATGGATCAAGATCCACAGTCTCCCCGACCACGTATTCTTTAGCCACGCACAACACACCAAGGCCGGTAAAGTACAGTGCCAGACCTGCCATGGCCCCATCCAGGAAATGAATGAGGTCAAGCAGTTCGCCCCCCTCAGCATGGGCTGGTGCATCAACTGTCACCGTACCACCAAGGTCAACTTCCCCGATAGTGCAGGGAACAATGGCAATAAGTTCTACAGCATCTACGAGCGCTTCCACAAAGACCTGCGCACAGGCAAAATGGACAGCGTAACTGTTGAGAACATCGGTGGCACCGAGTGCCAGAAAT
>DASYZH010000148.1:0-26073 GCA_035946435.1 Puia sp.
ATCATCGACGATCTGCGGGTGACCAGGCAGGACCTGCAGATCGAGCTCGACCTGCAGAATATCTCCGAGGAACAGATCGAAGACCGACTGCAGCTCACATTCTTCCGGATCGTCCAGGAGCAGCTGAACAATATCGTCAAGCATGCGAAGGCCACGCGGGTGTTGATCCGGCTAAGCATCGAAGGCACTAATACGGTGCTTTCCGTCGCGGACAATGGGGTGGGTTTCGATCCCGGTTCGCACCGGAAGGGTGTAGGCATTACGAATATCATGAGCCGGGCCGAGCTGCTCAATGGGAAGGTGGAGATTGCGACGGCGCCGGGGGATGGGTGTACGTTGACGGTGAGTATGCCGAATTAGGGGCAGACTTGCGGAATCAGAACCCGGAGTGTATCTTTATTGGACAATTCAATTCCTTTGAGCCATCTATACCAATCTGCCAGGAGTCTACTCCTATCCGTTGTTTGTGGATTATCGTTCCATATAGGTTTTTCCCAACCAGTAATCAATTCTTTTTCCCCCGTGGCGGGCCCGGCCGGTTTGCAGGTCGTGATCCGGGGGGCTAATTTTAGTCCCAATGCGGCGTTGGATCTCGTGCGTTTCGGGGTCGTGCAGGCGCCGGTGCTGGGCGCTTCGGCGGATTCGCTGCTGGTACGGGTCCCGGTGGGGGCTAATTACCAGGAGCTTACCGTGACATCGGCCGGGCTTACGGGATATTACTATACGAAGTCGCCTTTCGTAGAGACTTTTGGGGCGGGGGGCGTGGCCTTTTCGACCGGTAGTTTTGCGGCCTATACAAGTTTCGCGGCGGATGGAGATGGCTTGAGCGTGATGGATCTGAATGCAGACGGCAAGCCGGACGTCGTTTCCGGTGCGCAGGTCGTTCTGGGGGCGACCGAAGGCATGCGTAGCTTTAGCGTGCTGACCAACACCGGTACCAGCGGAACGGTGGGTTTTTCGACGCTTCATTTTTCGACCACGACGGTTCCTTTTTATAGCCGCATCGCGGATATGAATGGGGATGGTCTGCCGGATATGGTGGCCTGGGATACTGTTTCCGGTAACCCGGAGATTGCAGTTTATTTAAATAATGGTTCGGGCGGTTCGGTCTCTTTTGGGAGCGGAAGCCGGTTTTCGTGTGGCACCGGCAGTACAAGTCTGCCGGGTAAGATCATCGTCCGGGATCTCGATGGCGATGGAAAGCCGGATGTGCTCACCGTGCATACGGTGATGGGGGCCAGCGATACTTCGTATTTTACTTTTCTGCAGAACACGTCTTCGGGCGGGACCGTTTCGTTGGTGAAGCAGCCCGACCTGATGGCGCAGCTTTATAATACCGGACAGCGGACGATCGCCGATTTTATCGTGCAGGATTTTGACGGCGACGGTAAACCGGATATTCTATCGGTTCAACAGAATGGATTTTACTTCTATAAGAATACCAGTGTTCCAGGCACCATCTCGTTTTCCGTGGGGGCACAGGTTAGTTATCTGCCGCCGGGGACGGTGATCAACGGTCTGGCGGCGGCCGATGTGGATGGGGATGGGCATCCCGACCTGATCTATGTCCAGCCGACCACCAATCAGCTGTGTGTGATGTGGAACAACGAACAGAGCGGTACTCCTTCGTTCTATTCCCAGCATATCTATGCGACGGGCAACGGGCCGGAGCAGGTGGCCATCGGCGATCTGGATGGAGATGGTAAGCCGGATCTGGCGGTGAGCAATTCAGGAGATGGCACCGTGAGTGTATACAGGAATACCTGTGTAGGGGGCATCAACAATATAACGTTCGATCCACAGGTCGCCTATGCGGCCGGGGTTGCGTCTGGTACCGAACCCTACGAGCTCGCGATCGTGGATATGGATGGCGACCGTCGGCCCGATATCGTTGTGGCTAACGGTGGATCTTCAACGAATGTGGCGGTCCTACGCAATCTGATGGCCATCGAAGCGTCACCTGTGATAACGGTATTTTCACCCACTGCAGGCTATGCGGGAGCGACGGTTGGCATCGCGGGTACGAACTTTACGGGGGCGCTTGGCGTTTCGATCGGCGGTGTTCCGGCGAATGCCTTTACCGTGAATTCCGCGGATAGTATAACGGCGGCTGTTGGCAATGGCGCTTCGGGTGAGGTGGTGGTGACTACGCCGGGTGGTTCGGACACGGTTTCGGGATTTGTGTTCGGCGCTGTACCGGCGCCCATCGTCAAGGGTTTTACTCCGACGAGTGCGCAGAATTACAACCCGGTTACGATAACGGGTAAGCATTTTACCAATGTCATCAAGGCGACGCTTGGCTCCGTGCCGATGACCCAACTGGTGCTAGTGAACGATTCGACCATTACGGGTTATCCCGGGGGCGGCGGGCCGGGTTATGTGGCGGTGTTTACTACGGCTGGATCCGATAGTTTGCCCGGCTTTACATATGTTCCGCAGACGCCGATGCTGTATTCCTTTTCGCCTGCCAGCGCCAAGCGGGGCGATCTTATTACGATCAGCGGCAGGAATTTTACGGGTGTCACCGGGGTAAGTTTCGGCGGAATGGCGGCACTGAGTTACTCGATCCTCAATGACACGACGATCCAGGCATACGTGGGGAGCGGCGCAACGGGTTCGGTGACGGTGGTCCATTATGGCGTTTCGGCTTCGCTGGCCGGTTTTACTTACACAGGCCCGGCGCTCAGCCTCACTTCCTTCTCGCCGGCAAGCGCTTCGCCCCTTGATACAGTGATGATCTATGGTACGGCCTTTTCGGGCGCCAGTGCGGTGACATTTGGGGGAACTGCTGCCGGTTCTTACACGGTATTATATGATTCGGTGATACGCGCGATAGTGAGTACGGGTTCGACCGGGGTGATCTCGGTGACCACGACGCAAGGCAGTGTTTCGTCGACGGGGACGTTTACGTTTGTGCCTGCGCAGGATACCACGGTACCCGCTCCGCCGGATACTACGGCGCCCGC
This sequence comes from Puia sp., assembly GCA_035946435.1. GTDB lineage: Bacteria > Bacteroidota > Bacteroidia > Chitinophagales > Chitinophagaceae > Puia. Next base: position 2,967 of record DASYZH010000148.1, read on the forward strand.
CCCGCCGGCTGCGCCCACGACCTTTGAGTTGAGTGGCTATTCGGGTAAAGTACCGCCGTCGGGTGGACCGGCCCTGCAATGGCAAACGATCAATGATAGCAGCATCGCCGATTATATTCTGGAGGAAGGGTCGGATACGTCACAAATGACTACCATCGCGACCATCCCGTCACAACACAAGGCGAGCGCCTCGTATGCTTATACGGATGGCATGCTGCGAACGGGCAGCGTGTGGTATGAGCTGCTTGCTATAGATACGGGTGGCAATCGGGTGTATGATGGCTTCCTGGAGTTGGCATTGCCAGCGCTTACCACTACGGCTTATCCGAATCCGGTTTCCGGCGGCCTGTTGCAGGTGGCAGTGCCTGATCCGACGGTGACGTCGCAATTCGAGCTGGCGGATATGACGGGCAGGGTATTGCTCGTCGTGCCGGTGAGCCAGGGGACGAACCATCTGCAGGTCAATGTGGGTGGGATCAATACGGGAACCTATCAGCTGAGCTGGACCGACGGGAAACGCCGGAAGACGCAGACGTTGTTGATCTTGAGACGATGACAAGCATACGTTTAAATAGACTTTTATTGCTCTTCGTCCCGGTGTTTGGACTGGCGGTGTCGTCCATGGCGCAGATGACGAGGTCACGGGCACTAGATAGCCTGATAAAGCTGCAGCTCGTTACCCCCCGGGAGAAGGGGTACATGGAGAAGGCCATGGCCGGGCCGGACCAGGATTATAGCCGGCGGGATGAGCTATTGGGGTTACTTGTGCGGGCGAAGATGTACTCTACTTCCGGTACTTACTCAGGGATAAGTTTTTTGGCGGAGCCAGCTTCTTCCAGAAGTCTGCCGGCCACCGTCATTCGCGCCGGGCTGGATAGTTTTATCCGGGCGATGGATAAGGCGGGTTTGCTTTCCGGTTATACCAGGGCGGAGCTGCTGCGATACAACGAGAAAGACCGGTTTGGCTGGAAGATCCAGGTTGCCGAATTGGCGTACGAAGGAGCCAACCAGGAATATTTTCTGCGGCCCGAGAAGTTTGACCGTTTCCTCGATAGTATCCACGCCGTGGGCGCCATCAGCGATAATAATTACCGGGCGCTTTTGCAGAAGAGCGCAAGCGGAGAGCTGCATCGATATAGCGAGCTGCCGGCTTATCTGAATTTTTGTGTCACGATCCATTTGGATGAATTGCCGCGGGATAGTGTGGCCTTTCTTCACGCGTTGTATGCGGCTACTTCCCGCGTGATGCCGGGGCTGGATTATGACACGATCGCTTTTCGATTGGAGAAGGATAAGGAGGATTCTGAACCGGATTTTCAGGCGTGGAACCTGGTTGCCACGATCAATAGAAAGGGGGAACTGTTTTCTTATTCTGGCTTCTACAACGCCGAATACAAAAACAAAAGCGCTCATGAATGGCCTATGCCCGATGGTTTTCATTCGGTGTTCAATAAAGTGCTGGCCGATCTTGGCTCACCTTACCGGCTTCATACCTTTGCTATCGACACCAATACCGTTGGCGTTATCGGGCTCACCGAGAGCGCGTTCAAACAATTTAGCTGGACCTATGATGGGGCGCTCGTGTCATATCTGCGAGTAAATTATGAGAACTATGCCGGGGGATTCACTAGAAGGTCGATACAGGCGGCAATCAGGACCTATGATTCGCTGGAGCTTTTCAAAAATCTTTCGACGACGGAAAAAGATAGTTGTATCAACGTGGTGAATAATAGCGAGATCAGGCATTATAGCGATATACTGAAATGTTTTAAGGATCAGGTGCTGGATATCGATGTGAAATACGGGATCGATTCGGGACATTATGCGCGGATCACCGGCTGGGCCGCACAAATCTCGAAGGGAAGGTTTAGGCCGGCGAAGATCGTGGATGGGTATTCCTATGAACATCCGCAATTTACTTATGGATTTACAGTGGGTAATAAGGTATATTCGGTAGGATTGCATCAGGATGGCAAATATCTCGATCCTGAGTTTTGGACCCTGATCGATAGCGCCATGAAGGAGAATGATCCGGAGGGCGCGTTCCATTATATCTATCCTTCGGATGGGATCACAGAGATCTATCTGACGAATGCGCAGTTCGCGTTTTTGCAGCAGCATAGGCTGCTGGAGTTTACGGAGCCGGAAGAGTGAGCCCGGGTTTACGGGAGCTGTTCAATGGCTTTATATCTTTTTCAACACTTTTACGAGGTCTTTTGCGATCTCGGCGGCGCCCTGGTTGGAGGGGTGGAGGCCGTCGAAGGTCATGTTTGCTGCGTCTTCCGGGTAGGCGTATTCCTCCTGCGTGGGGTCGAATGGGATGGTCGTGTAATCGGGATAGGGGTAGTTGTGATATTCGCCGGTGCGCGGGTCTTTGAGACGTTTATAATGAACGAGGTTGGGGACGGCGAGGCTTTTGTCGTGATAGAGATCGACGACCTTGTAGTGTTCGCGACGGCCGATGGTGATCACGGCGTCGGCTACCTGCTCAAGGGTCTGGCCGTCCTTGGGTTTGTAGGAGCCCCAGGCATTGTTCTTCGGGTTGTTGATATAGACGAAGTCGGCGCGGGGCATCGGCGTCATAAGGATGATGGGCGCCTGAGGATTGAGGGCGTGGAGCTTGTCGAGGATGATCCGAAAGCAGCCATAGATGGTGCTGTCGCCGGTGTTGTTTGCATAGTCGTCCCAGGTGCCCAGGCGGTTGCCGTGCCACCAGTCGTTGGTACCGAGAAAGACCGTGAAGACGTCGCCCGAGGGGATGTTGAGCTTGTCCCAGGATTTCGCAAAATCGCTTGTCTTCCAGCCGTTGCGGCCCTGGTTGACGTAATGGATATAGGGGAGCTTTTCGACGACGTCGGTGAGATAGTCCCTGGTTAGGCGGTTCTTTGTTTCGTCGGGATGGTCGTTGAGATAGGTGATGCTGTCGCCGATGGCAACCCAGGTCAGGGGTTTATGGGTGAAGGAGGTCAGGATCGTGATGGCGGGCAAGGCGATGAGGCAGGCAAGTTTCTTCATGTCATTGAAGATACGGCTTTATTCCGTGTCGTTCTCGAGGGCGAGGAGCATCAGGGTCTCCCAATAGGCGGGATCGGTATTTGGGCTGGCGGTCCCCACGAATTTTAGAAAGTCCTGGGCCTCCCGGGCGAGAAGGGGGTTGAGCAATTTCTCCACGGGGTTGGCGCGGCCGGAGGCCAGCAGCCGCAGCTGACCGAGGATGTCGGCAAAACTATTCAGCGAGTCGGTGACGGGTTCGGCCTCCCAGCTACCCATGCCATGGGCGGCGGTGAGTACGCGCAGCTCGGGGGTGTCGGTGTCGACGAAGAGGGGGTCGCCGGTTTCATCGTTGGCAATCACGGTCCAGTTAGCCTGCCAGTCGCCTTTTTTGCCGGTGACGAGCGTTTTTCCTTTGGGATCGCAGCTGTACCCCACCTGCGAAGTTTCCAGCGAGTCGGCGGGAATGAAATTGAGCTCGGAATAGCCGAAGCTGATGTTCTGCTGACCTGCGAGAAATTTGAGTATGGAGTCCCGGCCGTTCATGCCTGCGAGGTTTTGGGGTGATCCTGCGGGGAGCTTTTGGGTTGATCTTGCGGGGAGGTTTTTGGCTGATCCTGCGGCGTGGCCAGGACCTCTTCCATCCTGCTGCTGCGGGAGCCTTTTATGAGGAGCCAGGCGTCCCTGATGCCGGTGTTATGGAACCACTGGGCCGCCTCCTTGCTGTTTTGGAAGGTTTTGTAGTTGTGTTTTGCCTTGAGGAAGTCGCCGCCGACGAGGACGACCTCGCGCCAGGGGTACTGGCCGATGAGGTCGATGATGCCCTGGTGTTCGTGAACGCTCTCGGGGCCGAGTTCGGCCATTGCGCCGAGGATGAGGATCTTGTTATCGAAGCCGGCGCGGGAGGCATTTGCGCTGGTGCCGGACGTGAGGGTGGTTGCGGCTGCGTCTACGGGCAGCTTTGCGAAATTCTCGATGGCGGCGCGCATCGAAGAGGGGTTAGCGTTGTATGCATCGAGGATGATGTGATTGCCATCCTTTTCGAGCAGCTGGCTACGGCTGTTCGATGGCGTGTATTGTTCGATGGCCTTCCGGATCCTGGCGTCGGGTACGCCGAAGTGTTTGGCGACGGCGACGGCCACGAGGATATTCGGGAGGTTGTAATCGCCTACCAGTGAAGTATGGAGAACGCCTGTAGTGGCGCCGTGCGTGATCTCGACGTTGAGGAAGGTGCCGGCATCGCCTTTGGAGCCGGCATTTCCGGGGGCAGCATTTCCGGGGGCTGCATTGCCCGGTGCGACGCGGCCGATGTAGTCGGCGTCATGGGTCCCATAGGTGATCACATGGGGGATGCCGCGGGACATCTGCCGGAGGTCTTCCGAGTCGCGGAGGACGAAGGCGGTGCCGTTGTGATCGCGGAGATGGTCGTAGAGCTCGCCCTTACCTTTTTTGACCCCTTCGGGTCCGCCGAAACCTTCGAGATGGGCGCGGCCGATATTGGTGATGATCCCATGCGTAGGCAGCGCGTAGCGGCAATAGCCGGCGATCTCTTTTTGGTGATTGGCGCCCATCTCTATCACCGCGAATTCGGCGTCGCGGCGGACGCTGAGCAGGGTGAGGGGGACGCCGATATGATTGTTGAGATTACCCTTAGTGGTATACGTAATGTATTCCGCGGCGAGTGCGGCGTGTACCAGCTCCTTGGTCGTGGTCTTGCCATTGCTGCCGGTGATGGCGATAAAGGGGATGTCGAACTGTTTGCGGTGATGCAAGGCGAGGTCCTGCAGGGTGGTGAGGACGTCACCTACGAGCAGGAGCCGGGGATCGCCGGCAGTCGACCCATGGGCATCTACGCCGGTGGCGGGCTTTTCGTCGATGACCGCATAGGCGGCGCCGAGCTCGAGGGCCCTGGGCGCGAAGGCGTTGCCATTGAAGTTTGGCCCCTTGAGCGCAAAGAAGATATCGCCGGGTTGCAGGAGCCGGGTATCCGTTTGTATCTGCGGGTGTTGCAGGTAGATCTGGTATAGTTCTTCGATAGTGACCATAGGACTGTCTTCAAAGATATGTAATTCCGGGGATCGGGGGGGCGGCTACGTGCAACATTAGCGGGAATTTGCGCGTCCTATTCTACGCTAATGTCTGTCCTGGCGGACGAACCGCTTGTGGCAGCTTAGGATCAAAAGTCATCACCATGTTGCGAAACTATTTCAAGATAGCGCTCCGGCAGCTGAGGAAGCAGGGGTTCTATTCGGCAATCAAGATCGGCGGGTTCGCGTTGGGTATCGCGACCTGCCTGCTGATCGCGTTGTACATCCGGTTCGAGCTGAGCTTTGACAGCCAGTATCCGAATGGCGACCGCCTGTACCGCGTCCTCATGGACTACAAAGAGGACAACGGCAATGTGGGCAGGGGCCCCGCGATGGCAGCGCCTTTTGCACAGGTCATGAAGGCGGAATTCCCGCAGGTAGAGTCCACCGGAAGGATCATGCCCTATGCGCTTTTTGAAGGGGCGGGCAGCAACCAGGTGCGGGCCGAAGGGAAGACGCAGGACACGTATGAAGAAGGTTTCGTCTATGCGGACCAGAGCATGCTGGATATGTTCCAGCTGCCCATGGTGTATGGCAACCGGGCGACGGCGCTCACCGACCCCGGCAGCATCGTCCTCACCAAACGGAAAGCCGACAAATATTTCCCGGGCCAAAACCCTGTGGGCAAGGTGCTCTATCTCAACGACGACATCCAGCATCCGCATAGGGTCGGGGGCGTGGTCCGGGACCCGCCGGCCAATACCCATTTGCAATTCGATTTTTGGCTCTCGCTGGCGGGCCATGAACTATGGAATGGCGAGCAATCCACCTGGATGGCACAGAACTACGATACCTATGTGCTGCTGAAGCCCGGCGCCGACGCGGAGATGATCCAAAAAAAGCTTGTCGATATGTTCGCACGGCTTTGGCTGCCACAGATGACCCAGGCAGGCATCGCCAATCCGCAAAGCATCCTCAAGCGGGTTGCTTTTGAGCTGCAGCCGGTGAAGAAGATCGCTTTGTTCTCCTATGATATCTCGGACTCGTTCCATCATGGGGATATCCGCTTCGTGTGGTTGTTCGGGGCGGTGGGCATTTTTATATTGTTGCTGGCGTGTGTGAATTTCATCAATCTGTCCACTGCGCGGAGTGCCAACCGGGCGAAGGAAGTAGGCTTGCGGAAGGTAGTGGGCTCGCAGCGCAGCGGCCTCGTCCAGCAGTTCCTGCTCGAGTCGCTGGTGTTGAGCTATGTTTCGTTTCTGCTGGCGGTGGTGCTGGCGTGGGCGATGTTGCCGTTGTTCGATAAAATGACGGATACCCATATAGCTTTCCCCTGGCTCGAATGGTGGCTGTCGCCGGTGGTGATCCTGGCGGCAACGGTTGTGGGGGTGCTCGCGGGGCTTTATCCAGCGGTGTATCTGTCGCGGTTCAAGCCGGTGGAGGTGCTCAAGGGAACCCCTGGGTTTGCGCGCGGGAGCCGTGGGAGCGGCTTGCGGAGCGCCCTGGTAGTGTTCCAGTTCACCACCTCCGTGATCCTGATCATTGCGACGCTGGTGGTATACCGGCAGATGGAGTATATCATGAACCGGGATCTGGGCTATAATAAAGACCAGGTGATGCTGATCCAGGGGACGGGTACGCTGGACAAACGGCAATTTTCCTTCAAGGACGAGCTGTTGAAATTGCCGGGCATCAAGGCCGCGTCGGTGAGCGATTTCCTGCCGGTGTCGGGGGGAAAGCGGAATATGAATTCTTTTTGGAAGGTTGGGCGCGAGAAGATCGATCCGCGCATCGGGGCGCAGAGCTGGTGGGTGGATCAGGATTATCTCACTGTGATGGGCATGCGGCTGGTTCGCGGGCGGAATTTCTCTGCGTCTCTTGCGGGGGATTCGGACGCGGTGGTGATCAACCAGAAGATGGCGGAGAAGCTGGGGGTAAAGGACCCGCTGGGTGTCGAGATCAACACGGGCGGGACTTATAAGATGCATGTCGTGGGGGTGGTCGCCGATTTCAACTACGAGTCGGTGAAGGACAAGATCGTCCCGCTTGTCTTGCATCTGGGGCACTGGGCGACGGTGGTGGCGGTCAAAACGGATACGCGGGATATGGCGGGGTTGATCAGGCAGGTGGGGACGGTGTGGAAGAGTTTTATGCCGCAGCAGGAGTTGCGGTATACGTTCCTGGACGAAAGTTTTGCGCGCATGTATGATGACCTGCAGCGGACGCAGCATATGTTTACGAGTCTGACGACGCTGGCTATTATTATCGCGTGTCTGGGGCTTTTTGCGCTTTCGGCTTATATGGCGGAGCAGCGGCGGAAGGAGATCGGTATCCGGAAGGTGCTGGGGGCGACGGTAGGGCAGCTTACGGGCCTCTTGTCGCGGGATTTTCTGCGGCTGGTGTTGATCTCGATCTTTATTGCGTCGCCGATCGCGTATTGGGGGATGCACAGGTGGTTGCAGGACTATGAGTACCGGATCGAGATCGGTGCCTGGATCTTTGTGGCGGCGGCGGGGATGGTGGTGGTGATTGCGCTGGCGACGATAAGTGTGCAGGCTGTGCGGGCGGCGGTGGCGAACCCTGCGGGGAGTTTAAGGAGCGAATGACGGGTCGCGGCGGCGGCCGCCGCGTAATAAAGAACCCCGCCGGAGGCGGGGTTCTTTATTTTATTGCTTTCTGGTATTTTGTCGTCTTTGTCTGTAGTTGATACCGGTTTTGCGGCCGTTACCGGCGGGGCTGCCTACGCGGTCCATAGCGCAACGGAAACCTACCGTGCTGTTGGACTGGTCTTCTTCGAGGAAGCGGCGGGTGCCGGGGCTGAGCCAGTAGGCGCGGTCATTCCAGCTACCACCTTTGATCACGCGGGATTTGTTGCTGATGAGGGTGGTTTTGCCGTAGCCGTAAGAGATACCAACGATAGAGGAGTCACCGTCGAGATAGTTGATGACATCGCCCTTCTGGTAGTTACGACGGTTAGCACTTTCGGAATCCGTGACGGGGCGCATCTTGATACGGCCCAGGGAGTCGCGCTGCGCTTTGCCGTCCTTATCGTAATCGATGGTCTCGAATTTGTTACCACGATACGGGGCTACGTCGTCGGCGTCCTGGCCGGTCATCGGGCGGTAGACGTCCGCTACCCACTCCGATACGTTACCGGACATATTATAAAGACCGAAGGCGTTGGGGAAGAAGCTCGTAACGGGAGCGGTATATACGGCGTTGTCGTTCAGACCACCGGCTACACCCATGTTGTCACCGGCGCCGCGTTTGAAGTTGGCCATGAAAGTACCTTGCCAGCTGCCGTGACGGGTGTCGCGGAGGCCGTTTACGTTGTTTGCCCAGGAGTATACCTGCTTGTTGGCGGTCAACTCTTCACCGCGTTTCTTGTCGTTGGTGCTCGGCATCGGGTTCTGGCCGATATAGCCCAGGGCCGCATATTCCCATTCCGCTTCCGTGGGGAGGCGGTAGTTGGGGAGGAGGATACCGTCCGAGAAGGTCACCTGTGTACGGGGGGTACCATTGGGGTTCTTCAGGGGGTTGCTCTTGCTGCGGGCGCGTTTATCGGGGGTAGCCTGGAACTCACCGAGGAGATAAGCCTTGGTGTTGAAGTTCTCCTGGCCCAGACCTTGCAGGTTCTTTACGGAGTTGGGGTTGATATAACCGCGGTCCATGAGGAGTTTCTCATTGACGCGATCCGAACGCCACAGGCAGAAGTCGTGTGCCTGTCTCCAGGTAACGCCTACCACGGGGTAGTAGTTATAGGAGGGGTGGCGGAAGTAGTATTCGACCATCGGCTCGTTGTAGGCGAGCTCGCTGCGCCAGCACAGGGTATCGGGCAGGGCGGCATCGCGGACGGCCTTGTACTCATCGGCGTCAAATACGTTGTCGATCCAGTAGAGGTATTCCCGGTAGTGGATGTTGGCTACCTCCGTTTGGTCGATATAGAAGGAGTTGACGGTTACGCGGCGGGGAACGTTGTTCCAGTCGCGCATCACGTCTTCCTGAGTAGCGCCCATGGTGAAAGTACCACCCTGAATAAAGACCAGGCCTGGACCGGTGCGTTGTTCTTTTTCTTTGGAAACCTGGAAACCGCCCATCTTCGAGTCATTGTAGTTCCAGCCGGTGACGGCGGACTGTTCCGGCTTCTTTTTGAAGCAGGAGGCAAAGAGGGATACGGATAGTACCAGGACTGCTAGGTTTTTCAGATTCATGTTGTTACGCTTTGACGTTGACGTTTTTCATTGAACGCATGTAAACAGTAAAAACGACCGTTTTTACCGCTTTATTGTATCCACATATATTAACTACGGTCCATTTTTATCCACAGTTGCCGGGGGGAGCCCTGCGGAGGTAATTTTTTGAAAAATAGGCCGGTGGGCGGTATATTTGGCGCCCTGCGGGCCCAAATGGGGGCGTCCGGTATGGACTTTGCAAACGGTAGGCCACGAAAGGGGCGCGGGGGCCGCATGCGCGCGCGGGGCCGCGGTTTGTGGGGCCGTTCCAAACAATAATCCGGCCCGATTTCCGTTCGTAGGGGATTAAAACCGGCTCTACGGAAATGGCTCTGCGCCAAACGCGGGCAGGCTGGGCGCCGAGGTGGCCTGGCAATTGCATTCGGTTTTACCCAAGACTTTATAAATCATTAATTTAGCTGCCTATATCACAAATTTACTTTTCATCGGACATCTGAAGCGGGGTTTTGTGGCCTGAGTGGCCCCGGCGTGTCCCCAACAAGAAAATTTAAAACAAGCTCATGAAAAGATTTTACCAGGGATTAGCTGCTTCATTAATGTTGATCTTTGTTGTGCAGGAGGGTGCGTTGGGTCAGACGAACAATCTCAATGTGACCACGACGGCTGTGCCTTTCCTCAGGATCTCACCGGATGCGCGCGCGGGAGGCATGGGTGATCTTGGTGTGGCAACGAGCCCTGATGCCGCTTCGACCTTCTACAACCAGGCCAAGATCCCTTTTGCCACTAAAGATATCGGTATCGGCCTTACCTATACGCCCTGGTTGAAAGACCTCGGGCTGAACGACGTGTATCTCCTAAGTGCCAGCGGCTATAAGAAGCTGGACGACAACAGCGCGGTGACGGGGTCACTCCGGTATTTCTCGCTGGGTAATATCCAGTTCACCGATTTCAGCGGTAACCAGCTGGGTAGCGGTCACCCCCGCGAGTTCGCCTTCGACCTGGGCTATACCCGGAAACTCGCCCAGAAGCTGAGTATCGGCCTCACCGGTCGCTATATCTATTCCAACCTGGCGTCGGGTTATGCCGCGAGCGGTTCGACCTACCAGCCGGGCAAGACCTTTGCGGCGGATGTTTCCCTGTACTATCACGGTGTGACGGAAGACAACGGCGGCTGGAACTTCGGTCTGGCCCTGACCAACCTCGGCGGTAAGATCGGCTATACCAACTCCGCGGTAGATAAAGACTATATCCCTGCCGACCTCGGCCTGGGCGCCAGCTATACCTTTGTGTTCAACGAAGACAACAAGCTGATGGTCGGTATCGATATGCACAAGCTGCTGGTGCCTGTGCCGCCCAACCCCACGGGCGACCCCACCACCGATTCCACGAACATCGTCAACTATCATAACAAGACGCTCCCCGGCAGCTGGGCCTCTTCGTTCAGCGGCGAGAACCAGTTCAAGAGCCTTCAGTTCTCTGCGGGTGGAGAATATTCTTACCAGAATCAATTCTTCTTCCGTGCCGGCTATTTCTACGAAGACCCGAGCAAGGGCGATCTGAAATACTTTAGTCTGGGCATTGGTTTGAAGTACCAGGTGATGGGGCTGAACTTCTCGTATCTCGTGCCGTCGGGTAGCGGGACGAATCGGAATCCGCTGTCCAATACCCTCCGGTTTGGGCTGACCTTCGATCTGGATAGTCATAGCGATGAGAATACTTCGAGCAGTACGCAGTAGACGCGGAAAAATATATCTTTGTAAGGTCCCGGCGCAGCCGGGACCTTACTTTTTATGGGGCCGGTGCCGGCCGGAAAACCTTTGGTTATGGGGATACGAATAGGTTTTGGAATCGATTTTCATCAGTTGGCCGAGGGGCGGGAGTTGTGGCTGGGGGGTGTCAGGATCCCTTTTGGTATGGGGGCGGTGGGTCATAGCGATGCCGACGTGCTCCTTCATGCCATCTGCGATGCGCTTTTGGGCGCCTTGTGTCTCGGCGATATCGGCGTGCATTTCCCCAATACGGACCCGGCCTATGCGGGCATCGACAGCAAGATCCTTTTGGCTAAGAGCTATGCGCTCGTGGCGGAGCGGGGATACAAGGTGGTGAATATCGACAGCACCGTGTGTCTCGAGGCGCCGAAGATCATGCGCTATGCCGTGCCGATGCGGGAGACGATCGCTTCGATCCTCGGGATCGGGCTCGGCGATGTCTCGATCAAGGCTACCACGACCGAGACCATGGGGTTTGTGGGGCGCGGCGAGGGGCTGGTGGCGTATGCGACGGTGTTGTTGGAAACTCGGTAGGTCCTTAGGGGGCCAAATCCCTATATTTGCGGCATGTCAGGAAAAATCAACGTCAAGATCATCAACAATTCCCCCAATGCGCTGCCGGAATATGCGACGGAAGGGTCGGCGGGGATGGATCTGCGGGCGCACCTGGAGGCGCCGATGGTGTTACAGCCTTTGGAGCGGCAGCTGATCCCTACGGGATTGTTTATAGAACTCCCTTTTGGGTTTGAGGCGCAGGTAAGGCCGCGGAGCGGGCTGGCCATCAAGCAGGGCATCACGTGCCTGAACACGCCGGGGACCATCGATTCCGATTATCGGGGGGAGATCAAGGTCATCCTTATCAATTTATCGCAGGAGCCGCAGACGCTGCATCCGGGGGACCGGATCGCGCAGATGGTGGTGGGGCCGGTGACGCAGGTGAGCTGGGAGGAAGTGGCGGTGATTGGTTCGACTGCTCGTAGTGTGGGGGGGTTTGGATCGACGGGGAAGGCCTGATGGTTGCGGCTGATGCTTGTCTTGCCCCGCTGGCCGGTTGCCATGTTGCCCAACACGGGCTATTGATTGGGGCGGTGCCGGGCTGCGGATCGCTGGTCATTGGGGCCCTAGGAGCGGAAGTGCAATAGTTCCCCGGCCGCATCAATGGGCCCGCTTATGGGCCATTGCAAGCCGGCCTGTTCGCTGAGTGGTAGCTCGTTCGCGGTTGCCCCATCAGGCGATGACTGTTGAACGGAGGGTAACCGAGCGCAGCGAAGGTTATGAGCGAGACGGAGCGTGTCGAAGCAGCTCCGCCGAAGCTCCGGCTGCCTGATCAGGGTGCTTACGCTGGCCCCCACCTCGTTGTACTTACTAACAAAGAAAAAATCTGTATGCATAAATTCTTAGTGATCACTGGCCTTGTTGCTTTGTTTGCGGGGGGAATGGGGATGGCCGGGTGCCGGTCGACGAAGAAGATACGAAAGGTGATCGCCACGACCGTCCCCCACCAGGATACCACGGGGAATGCTGCGCGGGCGGCGGCTTTGGCACCACGGGATCTGCATGCCGATTCGATGGCGGTGATCGGCAGGACGGTCGCGGGGTTATACCGGAACCATATCGATTTTCAAACCTTTTCGGCTCACATGCACGTTCATTTTCAGACCGGGGACGGGAAAAACAATGAGGTCAATGCGCTGGTCCACATCGAAAAAGACAAACGCATCTGGGTGGCGATCTTCGGCAGCGTGGGGCCGGTGACGATCGAAGCTTTCCGCGTGTTGATCACCCCCGACAGCGTGAAGATCCTCGACAAAATGAAGAAGATCGCGCGGCTGCGGTCCGTGAGCTACCTGCAAGAGCAGATAGGCCTGCCCGTAAATTTTCAGACGGTGCAGGATATCTTCATCGGCAACCCCGTGTACTTCGACACGACCCACATTTTGTATTATCGCACGGAGACCAAAGGGGTGTCGCTCTACAGCATCGGCGACGTGTTCAGCAATTTTTTGACGCTGAATACCGACTACACCCTTCAGCACTCGAAACTCGACGATACCAATCCCCTTCGGGCGCGGACCTGCGATATGACCTATAGCGATTTCGATCTTTCGGGGGCGGTGCCGTTCTCGACTTACCGCAAGATCACCGTCACCGAAAAAGCCAAGGTGGACATCGAGATGAACATCAAGCAGTATAAGTTTAACGAACCTTTAAGTGATAATTTTACGATCCCCAAAAATTATAAACGGCGGTAGACGTTATCTACTTGCGATTTGCCGCACTTTTACCTTAAATTCGGGATCATGCTGAAAAAACTCCTTGTCGGTACATTCGTTCTTTTGGGGGTGGTGGGCCGGGTGTTCGCACAGGCGCCGGTGCAAACCCGCGCGGACCTCGAGAAAGAACGGGCCGCCATCCAGAAAGAGATCGAAGACGTAAAACATTCGCTCGACGAAACCCACAAGAACAAACGCGAGACGCTGGGTCAGCTGGCCCTGCTGCAACGCCGTCTCCGGCTGCGTCAATCGGCGATCCGCAATATCAACGACCAGCTCAACGTGATCCAAAGCGATATGAACGAGTCGTGGCGCGAGATCCTCAAGCTTCGGGCCGAGCTGGATACCCTGCGCATCCAGTACGCGCAGAGCATCGTGTTCGCCTATAAGAACCGCAGCAGCTATGACTTCCTGAACTTTATTTTTTCGTCGACCTCTTTTAACGATGCGTTGCATCGCATCGAGTATTTGAAGTCTTATCGGGCTTACCGCGAGGAGCGGGCCGAGAACATCCGCAAGACCCAGGACCTGCTGCAGAGCAAGATCGACGGGCTGAAGGTCAACCGGGCCGAGAAGGACGACGCCCTGAAAAAGCAAAGTAAGGAGCGGCAGACGCTGGAGGTGGAGAAACGCGAGAAGGATGCCGTCGTGAACCAGCTGCAGTCGCAGGAGAAGGAGTTGCGGAAAGAGATGGCGGCGAAACAACGCCAGGATGCGAAGCTGGAAGGCGCCATCACCGCGGCGATCAATCGTGCCCGTCGTGAGGCCATGAAAGAGGCTGCCCGGAAGAACGCTTCCGATGCCAAGGCTGCTGCTGACCGTGCCACCGCCAGCGCCGCTGCCGCGGGTAGGAACAGCGAGCGTCCTTCTTCCGACGAGGCGGCCACGCCGGCGACTTTGGATGTGGTGAGGAATTCGTCCAAGACCGTGTTTAGTTCGGACGAGGATATGCACCTCACGGGGGATTTCGAACGCTATAAGGGCAAGCTGCCGTGGCCGGTGACGGGTACTGTCTCCATGAGCTTTGGCCGGCATGAGTATATCAAAGGCATCTTTCATGATAATGCGGGCGTGACGATCGATGTGCAGCCGGGAGCCGCGGTGAAGGCCGTATTCGAAGGCGAGGTGCAGGCGATCTTCAACGTTGGGGATGTGCAGGCCGTGATGATCCGGCATGGGAGATACTTTACCACCTATAGCAACCTGGGGACGGTTTCGGTGACGAAAGGGGAGCATGTGGGGACCGGTCAGATCATTGGCCGGGTTGGGGGAGATATGGCGACGCCGCAGCTGGAGTTTGTGCTTAGCGATGATAAGGGGCGGAATCAGGATCCCGAGCGGTGGTTGAGGCGGTGACGGCTCTTTGGTGAGCAATGATCCGTGAGCCGGGCCCTAGGGTTGGTTTTGGACCAGCAGGTCGGAGAGGCCTTGGGGTGGGGCGATGTGATAGACCCCACTTTGGGTATAGGTGCCGATGCGGGTGAAGGTGCCGTGATAGTACCAGAAGTATTGATCGGAGATCGGCTGCGCCTGCTCCAGGTACGACTTTTCGATAAAAGGCTGGGTGAGGCGGATGAATCTTGTCCAATCGAGCCTGTCGCCCTTGGCGATTTTGTAAACGGCCACGAGACCTTTGAAGGGCATCGCCACCACGGCGCCCCATTCCCCCACGAGATCAGGCACGTTGTGCTCCAGATCCAGCGCATAGCTCGCCGCATAGTCCTGCTCCACCAGCATATTGACCTCCACCGCGGAATCCTGGAGGGAAAAGCTTTTGCTGACCCTGGCGACCTTGGCGCTGTCGACATTGGACTGGGCATTCTGAAAGACTTCGGCGACATTCTTTTTCCAATGCTCGAACATGCTTCTTTTGACCGGCGCGAACCCACCGGGGAAATCCAACATCAACACCGTATACGTGTGCTCGAGATCGACACGCGTTACGAGCGAGTCGGTGCCGCCATGGGCATCGATCATATCCGAAGGATAGATGCGGAGGCTCAGGTATTTTTTCATCGGCTCGTAGTTGGCAGGGTCGAGGGTCTCCTGGGCGCGGACGAGCAGGGTGGCGGTCATGAGACAGCAAAAGAGCAAGGCGATTCGCATAATGGTGCGGTTTTTTGCCGGGGCAAGATACGACTTGTCCGCGAAGGGGGCCGTGGTGGCGGCTGGGGCGGCTGGGGGCGCCGGGCGGCTGGGTGGTTATTCCGCTCGGAGCTTGTCGACGGGGTTGGCCGTGGCAGTTCGCACCGCCTGGAAGCTGACGGTGAGGAAGGCGATCGCGATGGCGGCGAGACCACAACAGACGAAGAGCCACCAGGGTACGGTCGTTCGATAGGCGAAGCCCTGCAACCAGCGCTGCATGAAATACCAGGCGACGGGGGTTGCGATGACGATAGCCAGCGCGACGGGCCAGAGGAAGCTGCCGGTGAGGAGGGTGACAATACTGGTTATGCTGGCGCCCAGGACCTTGCGGATACTGATCTCCTTGCTGCGCTGCCCGGCGGCGAAGCTGGCGAGGCCGAGGAGACCCATACACGAGATGAAAATGGCGATACCCATGGCGAGACGGAGGAGGTCGGAGATCTTTTGTTCCTGCTCGTAGAGATTGGCGATGCTCTCATCGAGGAAACTATACGCGAATTTTTCATTGGGGAAGGTGGCCTTCCAGAGCGCTGCGACCTGACGGAGGATGGCGGCGACGGCTTCAGGGGTCCGGGCGGTGCGCGCCAGCTTGATGCTTATCGTTCGCTCCCCCCGTGGATTATCTATCATAAAGAAAGGCGTGATGGCTTCGTGCAACGACTGGGAATGAAAATCGCGGACGACGCCGACGACGGGGCCCTGCCACCCGTTCATTCCGGTGAGCACTTTTTGACCGAGGGCGTCGCCGGGTCTTTTGAAACCTAACTGCTTTGCGCAGGTCTCGTTGATCAAAAATTCATGAACGCTATCATTGGGAAAGATGTCGCGCCCCGCAACGAGGGGGATGCCGAAAAGCCTTAGATAGTTGGTGTCACACGTCTCGAAGGATGCCATCGACTGCCTGTCCTCGGCGCCTTTATACTCGATATCCGTGCCGCCATGCCGCGTGGCCTCGGGTGTCTCTGCATGGCGCGTCACCATCGCAATACCCGGCAAAGCCCTGAGCTTCTGCGCGAGCACTTCACGATCCTGCGCGGGGTAATTGCCGTGGGTTCTGAACGTGACGATAGCATCCTTATCGAAGCCGAGATCGGTGTTTAAGACATAATGTAACTGACGCGTTACGATCACCGTGCACATAATGAACGCGAGCGAGATCGTGAACTGAAAGACGATGAGGGCCCGGTTCAGGTACCTGTTGGGTTGCAGGCCGCGGGTCGCCTGCCCTTTGAGGCTGAGGACGGGTAAGAGCGCCGAGATGACTTTGGCGGGATAGGAGCCGGCTAACAAACCGGTGATCACGGTGATGCCTATGAGAAAGGCGATGTTGACGGGTGTGAGGGTGAGCGTGACGCCGTGCGGTAGATAGTTATGTAGAAGTGTGAGGATCATGGGGGTGATCAACACGGAGAGTGAGGTGGCGAGTAGGGTCGTTAAAAACGTTTCGCCGAGAAACTGGACGGCGATGTCTTTTCGCCGGCTGCCCAGTACTTTGCGGATTCCGATCTCTTTTGTTCGCTGGAGACTTTGGGCAGTGGAGAGATTGATGAAATTGATCGCGGCCAGCAACAGGATGAATACCGCAATGGCCATGAGCCCATAGAGCGTGGGCAGATGCGCCTTGTGCCCTAACATATCGAGATAATCTGCATTGAAGTGGATGTCCCTCAATGGCTGGAGGTGTAACTGTATGATGCTGCCGGGACCGGGGTCCAGGTATTTCTTTACAAAGGCGGGGAATTGTCGCTCGACCTGGGCCGGCTTTGTCCTGGGGGCTAACTTGACAAATCCCTGGACGATACCGCCCCAATTCCCCAGCTGGGCTATGGAGAGATAGTCTTTGAGGAAGGTGTGCTCTGCGGTGGCGAAAGAAATGAAATCGTTGAACGCGAAATCGGTGTTGGGGTGGTCCCAGCTTTTTACGATGCCGGAGACGTATACGGGTAGGCTGTCCCGGTAGATGACCTGCCGGCCGATGGCGGCGGCGGGGGTGATGTTGCCGAAATATCTGCGGAGCTGATTGCTGGTCAGTACTACGCGGTATGGCTCATTGAGGCTGGTCGCGGGGCTGCCGGCGAGCCACTGGTAATGAAATATCTTAAAATAATCCGGCATGGCTATGACGATGTCTGGGGTGGCGCCTTGTTCGGGTGCGTCGAAATGGCGGGGGGCGCGGAGGGCGCTGCTCTCGTGGCTCTCTTGGTTCTCGTGGGGTTCGCTGCTCTCGCGGTTTCCTTGGCCGGGGATGGTGACCTGGGTGTTGAAGAGATAGAAGCCTGCGACGGCTTCGCAGCCGGTGAGCTCGGTCTGCAAAATGGGAGGGACACTGGAAGGGAGATAGCCTATTTTTCTTGGATCTTCCAGCGCGCTGCCGCGGAGGGCTACGACGCGATAGATACGATCTTTGTCTTTTTGGAAGGAGTCGGTGCTGAGCTCGTAGCGGGTGAGAAGGAAGATGATCAGACAGGAGGCGATGCCGATGGTGAGGCCGAGGATATTGATGACGCTATGGATCTTGTGACGGAGGAGCTTGCGGATGGCGACGAGCCAGTAGTTCCTGATCATGTGTCTTGGTTTTGCTTTTGGGGCACAAAGCGGGTGCCAGAATCTTAACTGGTTCGTGACCAGGGGGTTGTTCGGGGTTGGTTTACGAAGTTGTTCGTTTTTGATACGCAGGGTGAGCGGTGGCGGACGGGGGCGCGGCCAAGGCGTACGGGGGCGCGCTCGAGTGCAGGGGGATGATCTTTGAGGTGGTCCGCTTGCGTTAGTGGGCCGGAGCCGGTTCCATGGCGAGGAAGCGGTTGTAGAGGGCCTCGTACTGGGGGACGATGCGGTGAATGTCGAAGTTCTTCGCCTGGGCGACGGCGTTAGCCTTGAAGCGCTTCAGCGTTTCGTCGTTACTGAGGATGCTGATGGCATGCTCGCTCATGCTGTGGATATCACCTATATCGTCGAGATAACCCGTCTCGCCCTGGATCGCGATCTCGGGAAGACCGCCGGCATTCGTCGAGATCACGGGGACACCCGCGGCCATGGCCTCGAGGGCGGCGAGACCGAAACTTTCGTATTCGCTCGTCAACAGGAAGAGGTCGGCTACGGCGAGGATCTCTTCCATCTGTTCCTGTTTGCCTACAAAGCGCGTGTCGTCGATGATGTCGAGCTCGCGGCAGAGGCTTTCGGCGTCGGAGCGTTCGGGGCCGTCGCCGACGAAGAGCAATTTGCTGGGGATCTTTTTCCTGACGATCTCGAAGACGCGGACGACGTCCTGGACGCGTTTGATCTTGCGGAAGTTGGACGCATGGAGGAGGATGCGCTCGCCATTGGGGGCGATGACGCGACGGAAGGCGTCGATGGGTTTTTTGTGGAACCTGCGGGTATCGACAAAATTATAGATGACGTGGATCTCGTTCTCGATGCCAAAGGTGCGGTAGGTCTCGTCGCGCAGGTTTTGCGAGACGGCCGTGATGGCGTCGCTTTGGTTGATGGAAAACGCGACCACAGGGGCAAAGGTCTTGTCGCGGCCAACGAGGGTGATGTCCGTCCCGTGCAGCGTGGTGATCACCGGGATATACCGGCCCTGCGTCTCTACGATCTTTTTGGCCAGATAGGCGGCGGAAGCGTGGGGAATGGCATAATGTACATGCAGCAAGTCGAGCTGGTGATTGTTGATCACGTCGACCATGGCGCTCGACAGGGCCGTCTCGTAGGGCGGATAGTCGAAAAGGGGATAGGTGGTCACCCGCACTTCGTGATAGAAGATGTTCGCATTGAACTCGTTGAGACGCACCGGCTGCTGATACGTGATAAAATGTACCTGGTGCCCCTTGTCGGCCAAGGCCTTACCGAGCTCGGTGGCCAGGACGCCACTGCCGCCAAAAGTGGGATAACAGACGATGCCTATACGCATGGTTAATGGTTAGAGTTTTGCACTATCTTTAGCACAAATTAACATACATGGGCCTTAAATTGTTGAAAGGCAGTTTACTATTTCTTTTATTGGTGGTTTTTGGCCGGGTTTGCGGGCAGACCTCTACTTCCGACGACTCCGTCCTGATCCGGCGGCTGGCCGATACCATCCTCACCGATGGAAAGGCCTATGGGAACCTCGCCGTTTTGACTAAACATGTTGGGGCGCGGTTGTCGGGAAGTGCGGGCTACTATAAGGCGGAGAAATGGGGGGTGGCGGCTTTGAGGGATGCCGGGGCCTCGGACGTGCGGCTGCAGGAGTGTATGGTACCGCATTGGGTAAGGGGTGGCCGCGACACGGCGTCGATGTTCTCGAAACGGGACGAGAAAGTGGCTGGCAGGACGCCATCACCCGACGCGAAGCTCGAGGCGATTACCACCGCCAGATCGGTGACCATCAGCGGGCCGCTGGATATCCTTGCCCTGGGCAACTCGGTGGGCACGGGGCCTGCCGGAGTGCGGGCGCCGGTAATCCTGATCCATGACTTCGACGAGCTCGAGCGGCGGAAGGATGAGATCAAAGGCAAGATCGTTTTCTACAACTATAAATTTAATCCTTTCCTTATCGAGACCTTCAGGGCCTATGCGGATGCGGTGCGCTACCGCGTCCTTGGCCCCAGCCGGGCGGCGAAGTATGGTGCCGTGGCGGTGTTGGTGCGGACAATGGGCGAAGGGGTAGACAATAACCCGCATACCGGATCGCTTCACTACATCGACAGCTTTCCGAAGATCCCCGCGGCGGCTGTAGGGCTGCGTAATGCGGACTTGCTGGCGGGTTCGCTGGAGCGGGGCGCACGGGTGACCGTGTACATGCGGACGATGGCGCGGATGCTGCCGGATACGGTTGCGCACAACGTGATCGGCGAGATACGGGGCTCGGAGTTTCCGGACCAATATATCACCGTGGGCGGCCACCTCGACTCCTGGGACCCGGCGGAGGGCGCGCAGGATGATGGCGCCGGGGACGTGCAGAGCATCGAGGTGCTGCGGGCCTTGCAGCGGGTAGGCTATAAGCCGCGGCATACGATCCGCGTGGTGCTCTTTGCCAACGAAGAGAATGGCGGTCGCGGCGGGGAGAAATATGCCAGCGCGGCGAAGGCGGCGGGCGAGAAACACCTCTTCGGCCTGGAGAGCGATGCCGGTGGATTCACGCCGCGGGCGTTCTCGCTGGGCCTGAGCGACGAGCAACTGGCCGCCATCCACCCGTGGCTCGCGTTGCTGGAGCCGTATGGCGTTTATCAATTTCAGAAAGGCGGCGGCGGGTCGGACGTGAGCCCGATGAAGCCGGTGCTGGGCGCCGTGGTCGGCGAATTGTTGCCGGATTCACAGCGGTATTTCGACCTTCATCACAGCCGTGCGGACGTCCTCGAGAATGTGAACAAAAGGGAGCTGGAGCTGGGGACGATCAATATGGCGGCGCTGATCTATCTCGTTGATAAATATGGGTTCGGACAATAACAAGCACTAAACTGTTTTTTATGAAGAAAGTTCTCGGAATTATCGTGGCCGTCCTGATCGTCGGGCTCCTGATCTTTGTCTATGCGCGTTACTACCTGGTCTTCGGCGACGGGGTCAAGGCCGGGACGCTGAATTATGTCGTCCGCAAGGGGTATATCTTTAAAACGTACGAAGGGGAGGTGATCCTCACGGGCATCCAGTCGAAGGTGCCCAACTCGATGCAGTCGAATGAATTCCTTTTTTCGGTGCCCAATGAGGATGTGGCGAAGAAGCTGGAGCTGGCGAGCGGGTCGCTGGTGCAGCTGCATTATAAAGAATACAATGGGTCGATCCCCTGGCGGGGGTATAGTAAGTATGTCGTGGATAGTATCGTATCTATTGAGAAGAAGTGAGGGGTGGCCGGGACTTGAGCCAGGCGATGTATCTTTCCGTTTGCGAGGCGAGGTAGTAGGGGAGGCTGAGGAGGCGGAATGGTTTTCCCGAAGGTGTTGTGATCGCCGATAGATCTAGTGGCTCCGATTTCTTAGAACCTTAATCAGAGCGGCCGAAATGCTGAAGCTTGATCCGTCTTCCCGCTTCGGTAAAACTGACGCGGATGCAATGTCTGATCACCCGTGCGTGTGCATCTGTCTTACCGTATTTTTCAACGTCGTCAAGATAGGCATTGATCAGTCGGGTATAAATAGTAGAGAGTGCCGTCAGGTCTTTTTTTTCTGCGTAGTTCGCAACGATCTCCGGCATTCCCCCGATGAGGGCATAGGTATGAAATAGACTTAGTAAGGTGGAATGAGCAAAGTCGTTTAGAGGCAGATGTTCCAATTGCTCCGAGGCCAGGTCATACCCGAGGGCCTTCAGAAATTCGGGAAAACTTACGGGTCGCATTACCCTATAGTCGACTCTACCCACGGGAACATTGGTTTTTCTGTGAAGAATTGTTTCCAGTAATGAACCCGCTGCTATCACTCTAAGGTCGGGATATTGCTCATAAAAATATCTTAGCATGTTCGATGCTCCTTCGACCTGCTGGATCTCGTCGATGAATAATAGCGTATTGGCGCTATTGGTTAATTCAATACCCCTGGCAATAAATATCGCCTGGACGAGCTTGTGAATGTCGTTGGAAGTAGTGAATAATTTTTTATCGCGTGAAGTTTCAAGGTTTAGTTTGATGTAATGATCGAAGGTTGCTCCAAAAGTATCTACGACGGTTGTCTTACCGACCTGGCGGGCGCCGCGGAGGATCAAGGGTTTGCGTCCGGGCGAATTGGACCATTTTTTTAGCTCATTTAGAATGCTTCTGTAAAACATTTACAAATAATGTATTATGGGTTGTTTTTGCACAGAGTTAGGGTTGTTTTGAGCGGAAACCGACACAAAGTTAGGGTTGTTTTGAGCCGTTTTTTGCCTAAAGTTAGGGTTGTTTGGGTGGGGGCTAGGCCAGGAGGAGGAAGATGGTGGGTTGTTTTTGGATGTCGGGGAGGCTTCCGGCCTTGCGCCATTCGGCTATCGTTTGGGTGCGGATGTATTCCGCGGGGCCGGTGAGGTTGGCGGCGATGCACAGGCGGGTCGTGGGCTTGCACGCGGCGAGGATGGCGGTGAGGAGGCTGGCGTTGCGATACGGCGTTTCGATAAAGATCTGGGTGCAGTTGAGGCGGGCCGATTCGGTTTCGAGGTCGCGCAGTGCCTTGGTGCGGGCGGCGCTGTCGACGGGCAGATAGCCGGAGAACCGGAATTGCTGGCCGTTGAGGCCGCTGGCCATGAGGGCGAGGAGGATGGAGCTGGGCCCCACGAGGGGCTTGACGATGGCGCCGGCTTCGTGCGCGGCCGCGGTGAGGAGCTGGCCGGGGTCGGCGACGCCGGGGCAGCCGGCTTCGCTGATGATGCCGATGGTCTTGCCTTCTTTGAGCTTCTGGCGGAAGACCGATCTTACTTCTTCTTCCGCCTTGTGGATCGTGAACCATTCGTAGTTGTCGATCACCATTTCTTTCCACAACATCTTTAGATAACGGCGGGCGGACCTTTCGTTTTCGACGAAGAAGACCTGGCACTGCCTGACGGCATCGAGGATGTACGCGGGGAGCGGTGTCAGCGCGTGCTCGTCGAGGAAGGTGGGGATGAGATAGAGCTGCGGGGCGTGGGGGGCGCTGGTTTGGGCGGATGGGGCGCCGGCTGGGGCTGGAGTTGGAGCTGGTGCGGGGGCGGGGGCTTGAGCGGGAACGGATGCCGGCGCGGGTGTGCTGGTTTGGGCGGGAGCGGGGGCGGATGCCGCGGCGGGTGCAGGGGTG
>DASYZH010000149.1:0-10670 GCA_035946435.1 Puia sp.
AGGGATCGTCCAACCCTATGACGTCCTTATCCTCGCCACCGGCTCCTCGGCCTTCGTGCCCGACATCAACGGCATCGAAAAGGAAGGCGTCTTTGTCTACCGCACCATCGAAGACCTTAATAAGATCAAAGCCTACGCCCCAAAAGCTAAACGCGGGGCCGTCATGGGCGGCGGCCTCCTCGGACTCGAAGCCGCCAAAGCGCTCCTCGACCTCGGCGTCCCCGAAACCCACGTCGTAGAATTTGCCCCCCGGCTGATGCCCCGCCAGATCGACAGCGCCGGCAGCGCCGCCCTGGAATCCAGCCTCAAAGCCCTCGGTCTCCAGCTGCACCTCAACAAGGTCACCCAGTCCATCGAAGGCCATGGCCGCATCGAAGCACTCCAGTTCGCCGACGAAAGCCGCCTCCACATCGACATGCTCGTCATCTCCGCCGGCATCCGCCCCCGCGACGAGCTCGCCCGCCTCGCCGGTCTCACCGTAGGCACCCGCGGCGGCATCGTCGTCAACGAAAAACTCCAGACATCGGATAAACATATCTACGCCATCGGCGAATGCGCCCTCGCCCAGGGTATGATCTATGGCCTCGTCGCCCCCGGCTACGAAATGGCCGACGTAGTAGCCACCAACCTCTGTGAAGGCAATAAATCCTTCACCGGCTGGGACATGAGCACGAAACTAAAGCTCATCGGCGTCGACGTCGCCAGCTTCGGCGATCCCTTCGCCGCCGAACCGGACAGCCGCAGCATCGTCTTCGACAACCGCGCAAGCGGCGTCTACAAACGCATCAACGTCAGCGCGGACGGAAAATATCTCCTGGGTGGCGTCCTCATCGGCGACGCAGCCTCCTATAATCTCCTCCTCCAAACGGTCAACAACCGCCTCGTCCTCCCGCCCACCCCCGAAGACCTCATCCTCGGCAGCCGCGACGGGGCCTCGGAAGGCGCCGGCGTGATGAACCTTCCCGACGAAGCGCTTATCTGTAGCTGTGAATCGGTGACCAAGGCGGCAATCTGCAACGCAGTCACGGAGAAAGGCGTCACCACCATGGACGGCATGAAGAAATGTACCAAAGCCGGCACCGGCTGCGGTGGCTGCGTCCCCCTCGTAAAAGACCTGATCACCGGCACCATGAAAGCCGGCGGTATCTATGTCCGTAATACCGTCTGCGAACACTTCGACCGCAGCCGACAGGAACTCTTCGATCTCGTCAAGCTGCACGGCGTAAAAACATATGAAGAAACCCTCTCCCGCTGGGGCAAAGGCGACGGCTGCGAAGTCTGTAAGCCGGTAGTGGCCAGCATCCTCGCCAGCCTCTGGAACGAGACCATCGCCAAACAGGCAGTCATCCAGGATTCCAATGACCGCTACCTCGCCAATATCCAAAAAGGCGGCAGCTACTCCGTCGTCCCCCGCATCCCCGGCGGCGAGATCACCCCGGACAAGCTCATCGTACTCGGAAAAGTAGCTAAGAAATATAAGCTCTATACCAAGATCACCGGCGGCCAACGCATCGACCTGTTCGGTGCCCATGTCGGCGACCTGCCCGCGATCTGGGAAGAGCTCATCGACGCCGGATTCGAAAGCGGTCACGCCTATGGTAAAGCGCTTCGCACCGTCAAGAGCTGCGTCGGCAGCACCTGGTGCCGCTTCGGCCTCCACGACAGCGTGTCCTTCGCCATCGAGATCGAAGAACGGTATCGCGGCATCCGCGCCCCGCATAAGCTCAAAGGCGGTGTGAGCGGCTGTATCCGCGAATGCGCCGAAGCACAAGGCAAAGACTTCGGCATCATCGCCACGGAAAAAGGCTGGAATTTATACGTTTGCGGTAACGGCGGCTCACGCCCGCAACATGCCCAGCTCCTGGCAACCGATATCGACAAAGAGACCTGCATCCGCTATCTCGACCGCTTCCTCATCTTCTATATCCGCACCGCCGATCCACTGACCCGCACCGCCACCTGGCTCAACAAAATGGACGGCGGCATGAGCTACCTCCGCGATGTCGTCATCAACGACAGCCTCGGCATGGGCGCCCAATGGGAAGAAGAGATGCAAGAGCTGGTCGACAGCTACAAATGCGAATGGAAAGAAGTAGTCAATGACCCCGAGCTGCGTAAACGCTTCTCGCATTTCGTGAACGCCCCCAGAAAAAAAGATCCCGAACTGGAATTCGATAGCATGCGCGGCCAGATCAAAGCCAAAGAATGGTAGACCAACAAAAAAATAAATTATGGAAACTACAACGATCAACTCATCAGTCCACTACGTTCACGCTCGGCCGTCAGCCCCGGAGCCGGCCGGCATCAACTGGCAATTCGCCTGTAGAGTAGAAGACGTCCCCCTGGAAGGCGGCGCCTGTGTCCTCGTCGAGGACACACAGATCGCCATCTTTCACTTCGCCCGCCGCGGCCAGTGGTATGCTACCCAGAACCTCTGCCCGCACAAGCAACAAATGGCCCTGTCCCGGGGAATGACGGGTAGCTCCGGCGAGAACAACGAACCCAAAGTCGCCTGCCCCTTTCATAAAAAAACATTCAGCCTCGAAACAGGCGCCTGTCTCAGCGGCGAAGACTACCAGATCCGCACCTTCCCCATCAGGATCAAGAACGGAAAAGTATACATCGGCCTCCTATGATCGACTATAAACAAGCCCAACGTTTGCTCACGGGTCACGCCCGCTCCCTCGGCATGAACCGCCGCCCGGGCATCGCCCTGCTCACCACAGGCGACGAGGTCGTCCCGGCCGCCGACACCCCCACGGGCGTCCAGATCCGCAACAGCAACCGCTGGCTCATAGACGCAACGCTCCAAAAGAACGGCTTCAGCCTTTCTGCCTGTGATCATTCAACAGATGATCCGATGTTATTGAAAACAAAGATCGCCAGCCTGCTGTCACACGACGTCCTCATTCTCTGCGGCGGCGTCTCCGCCGGTGACGCGGATCATGTGCCCGCAGCCCTCGAATCGCTTGGCGTGACCAAACTGTTCTATAAGGTCGCCATCAAACCCGGCAAACCCACCTGGTGCGGCATCATAGATCACCTGGCGTCTCCCGAAGCCAGGCCAGTCCGCGAGAAGACGTCAGTCCCCGAGGTCGCCCCCGGCGGCGAGCCGCGCCGCACAATAGTCTTCGCCCTCCCCGGCAACCCGCTGGCCTGCCTGGTCAACCTGATCCTGTTGATCCAACCCTACCTGCGCGCCTGCCAGGGCCTCCGGCCAACCGAGCCGCTGGGGCTCCCCATGGGCGCCTCGCGAAAAAAACGTCCTGCCTTAGACGAATTTTTCCCCGTCTACTGGCATGGCTCCCCGGCACGCGTCGTCCCCGTGTCGATCAACGGCTCGGGCGATATCCGCCTCGGCATGCAGGCAAACGCGCTGGCCCTGCACCCCGCCGGCTGCGACCACCTGGCAATAGGAACACCGGTATTGTGTTATTCATTCATATAGTCCCGGCAAGGCGAAGCCTGCCAACGAAACATCTACGATTGCCCTCCACTCTTCCGGTTGCTGCCATTTTGATAAAGCCTTAACCGGCTTCGGCCGAACTGCAAAACCAAAACAACAACTGGACATGAAAAAAACCATCACCGGAATGAGCGCTATTTTGCTATCCACCATTTCATTTTCCGCGAGGGCCCAGCTCTCCCTCACGGGGCAATTGCGCGTACGCACCGAACTACGCGACGGCTATGGAACACTCGAGACCATCGGCAGCAAACCCGCCTTCCTTACTTCGCAACGTGCCCGGCTTAATTTACACTACCAATCCTCCCGCGTCGTCTTCCATGCCTCCGTCCAGGACGTCCGCGTCTGGGGCGCCGACGCCTCCACCATCAACAACGCGGATGGCGCCCGCCTCATGGTACACGAAGCCTGGGGCGAACTCATCTTCGCCAACGCCGCAGACAGCTCCTTTGCACACTCCCCCGTGCAATACTTCGCCGTCCGCGTCGGCCGGCAGGAACTGGTCTATGACGATCAACGATTGCTCGGTAATCTCGACTGGTTGCAGCAAGGCCGCCGCCATGACGCCATCGTCTTCAAGCTGCTCAACAACGGCTGG
The DNA here is from genome assembly GCA_035946435.1 of Puia sp. Taxonomy (GTDB): domain Bacteria; phylum Bacteroidota; class Bacteroidia; order Chitinophagales; family Chitinophagaceae; genus Puia. The sequence goes on from DASYZH010000149.1 coordinate 4,065, forward strand.
CAGGCCGACCTGGGCGCCGCCTTCAACCAGAACACCGACGCCTTCAATTATAACGGAACCTATTATACGCCGGACAACATCCCTGCTTACGTAAAGGATAGCAAGGGAAACCTCGCCCCCGTGCCCGCCGGGTATGTCCCCCTGATCAACGCCGCCGGCTTCAGCGCCCGCACCGGCAGCCCCTCCCTCGTCGCCGCCCCCTCCACCAACGGCGACAACCAGGACTACAAAGCCATGCAATACTTCTACGGTGCCAAACAATGGAGCAATACCCGCCTCTCAGCCTTGCTCTTCACCGACGAGTTCGGCAAATACAAGCTGGATTCGACGAAGAACATCGCCGGCAATGACACCGGTTATATCTACGGCCGGCATTTCAACCAGCCCGGCATCAATGCCCGGGTCACTGGTGGCGCCCTGCTCACCTCGGCACTCGACGGCCACGCAAATACCCTTCGCCTCCAGGCCGGAGCGTACTACCAGGCCGGGCATGACCGCGACGGCCTGGACCTCGCCGCTTACATGACCACCCTTTCGCTTACCTATGCACCCGGACAACTGGCCGGCACCGTGGGCTGGGACTATATGTCGGGCAACAATGCCTTCTCCGCTTCCACAACGGATCGGCGCTTTGACCCGCTATACGGAACACCGCATAAGTTCTGGGGCTACATGGATTATTTCTACGCCGGCACCGGCTCAGCCACCGGCGGCTTGAATAACCCATTTGCCAAAGCAAAATATACCTCGCACAATAGTCGCTTCATGCTCGAGCTCTGCTATCATTACTTCGGCCTCTCGGGCGACCAAAAGGATACCAAAGGCGCCAAAGTCTCCCGCTACCTCGGCAGCGAAATGGATGGCGTCGCGGACTACAAGCTCAACAAATTCACCACGGTCGAAGCGGGTCTCTGCGGCCTGTGGGCCACGAGTAGCATGGAATATGCCAAAGGCATCACCGCTGGCTCCGCGCAAAAAAATGCCTCCTGGGCCTATCTCACCATCGACATTAAACCCGATTTCCTCCAGAAGTAAAAACACCACCATGCCATCCAACAACAAACCTCTCGATAAAATTCGCTTGTTCTCTCTCGATACCATCCAGATGCGGACCTTCCACATCACCTGGTTCATGTTCTTCATTTGCTTCTTCGGCTGGTTCGGTCTCGCGCCGCTGATGCCCACCATCCGCGCCGACCTGGGCCTCACCAAAATGCAGGTAGGCAACACCATCATCGCCTCGGTGTCTTCCACTATCATCGCCAGGCTGATCATCGGAAAATTGTGTGATCTCTACGGGCCGCGCAAAACCGCGATCTACCTGCTGCTCATCGGCTCGATCCCCGTAGCGCTGGTCGGCCTCGCGACGAACTATATCACCTTCCTGCTCTTCCGCCTGGCCATCGGCGTCATCGGCGCTTCCTTCGTCATCACCCAGTACCATACCTCGATGATGTTCGCAGCCCGGGTCAAAGGCACCGCCAACGCCATCACCGGCGGCTGGGGAAACCTCGGTGGCGGGGTGACCAATATCGTGATGCCCGTCATCTTCGCAGCCGTCATCGGCTTCGGTTATACACCACACTATGCCTGGCGCTATGCCATGCTCGTCCCCGCGGCCCTCATGTGGATCGCCGCCTGGCTCTACGCGAGGTATACAAAGGACACCCCGGATGGCAATTTCGATGAGATCCGCCGCGCGAGTGTCACCGGCTCCGCGGGCTCCGGCAGCCCCAACAGTCTCTCCGGTTCCGCCAAAAGCCCCGGGGCAAAAACCAATTGGTCCATCCTGGCCGATTGGCGCATCGTAGCCCTCACCATGGCCTACGCCATGTGCTTCGGCATGGAGATCACCTTCGACAACGTCGCCTCGCTGCATTTTGTCGACACTTTTCATCTGTCACAACACAGCGCGGGTTTCTGGGCCGGTTGCTTCGGCATGATGAACCTCTTCGCCCGTGCCCTCGGTGGCTTCCTGTCCGACAAGGCCGGCAACCGCTGGGGCCTCAGCGGCAAAGGCTCATTGCTTGCCGCCGCTCTCCTGTTCGAGGGCATCGGCCTCCTCGCCTTTGCACATGCGCCGGCCTTCGGCATCGCCATCGCCTGCATGCTCACCTTTGCCCTCTTTCTCAAAATGGCTAACGGCGCCGTCTATGGCATCGTCCCCTTCGTCAACGAAAAGAACGTGGGTCTCATCAGCGGGGTAGTGGGGGCCGGCGGCAACCTCGGCGGCATGCTCTTCGGCTTCCTGTTCCGCTCGGAATCCATTACCTATACCCAGGCATTCACCTATATCGGCATCATCGTACTCATCGTGGCCGCCGTCATGGCCATCACCCGCTGGCGCCCGGCCATTAAACACGAAACCGCACCGGCGGAACCGGCCAGAGAGCCAGCCAAGGAACCGGCCAAAGAACCAACCCTCGAACGGCCCGCGATCGCCACCACATAATATGCACAACGCGCACCGCCATACCGAACAATTCCAATCCACCTGCTGCTACTGCGGCGTAGGCTGCGGCATCACCGTCCACAAGGACCGTAAAGGTCGCATCACCGTCGAAGGCACGCCCGACTATCCCGTGAACCGCGGTGCGCTGTGCAGCAAAGGACTCAACCTCCACCACACCGTGAACGACCGGCACGATCGTCTGCTCCATCCCCAGATGCGCGCCAACCGCAACATGCCCCTGCAACGGGTTTCCTGGGACACTGCTCTCGATCGTGCCGCCGCCGTTCTCACGTCGCTCGTAAAAAAATATGGCCCGGACAGCATCGGCTTCTATATCTCTGGGCAATGCCTCACCGAAGAATATTATATTGTCAACAAGCTCGTCAAAGGGTTCATCGGCACCAATAACGTCGACAGCAATTCCCGGCTTTGCATGAGCACAGCCGTCGCCGCGTACAAGCTGGCGCTGGGCGAGGATAGCGTCCCGGTGTCTTATGCCGACATCGAGCTCGCGGATTGCTTCTTCGTGACCGGCGCCAACCCCGCCTGGTGCCACCCCATCCTCTGGCGACGCGTGGAGGCGCATAAGGCCGCCCACCCGGAAATAAAGATCATCGTGGCCGACCCCCGCCGCACCGATAGCTGCGCCTTCGCCGACTTACACCTCCAGCTCCGCCCCGGCACCGATACCACCCTCCATTATGCCATAGGTCGTCTCCTCATCGAAAACGGCGACCTCCATCCTGACTTCATCACCAACCACACCGAAGGCTTCGAGTCGTATCGTGCACGGGTATTCGAAAGGACTATTGAAGAAGCCGCAACCATCTGCGGCCTCGATGAAGCCGACATCCGAAAAGCCGCGAAATGGATCGGCGACGCAAAGGCTTATCTCAGCATGTGGACCATGGGCCTCAACCAAAGCGCCACCGGCGTCACTAAAGTTCTTTCGCTCATCGACCTCCACCTGCTCACGGGACACATCGGCAAACCCGGCGCAGGCCCTTTCTCGCTTACAGGCCAGCCCAACGCCATGGGCGGCCGCGAAACCGGCGGCCTCGCCAACCTCCTTCCCGCACACCGCGACCTGGCGGATCCCGAACACCGCCAGGCAGTCCGGACCTATTGGGGCAGCGGCCCGATATCCCCACACCCGGGGCTCACGGCCACCGAAATGTTCGAAGCGATTGACGACGGCCGCCTCAAAGCGATCTGGATCATCGGCACCAACCCCCTCGTAAGCCTGCCCGATATCCGCCAGGCCGAAGCCGCACTTAAAAAGGCACGCTTCGTCGTCGTACAGGAGGTAAGCAACAAACCCGAGACCCTCGGCTATGCCGACCTCATCCTTCCCGCCGCTGCCTGGACGGAGAAACAAGGAACGATGACTAACTCGGAGCGTCGTATCAGCATCCTCGACAAGATCGTCGACCCGCCCGGCGAAGCCCTGCCCGACGCGACCATCCTTTGCAACCTCGCATCCAAAATGGGTTTCTCAGGTTTCGACTACAAAGACACTGCCGCCATCTTCTGCGAACATGCCCTGCTTACCGCGGGTACTTCCATCGATATCAGCGGCCTCGACTACGATATCTTAAAGAAAAAGCGTTCGGTGCAATGGCCTTACCCGCCCGGCACTAAAGATCACGGCACGCCGAGACTATTCACCGACAGACAGTTTCTTACCCCTTCCAAAAAAGCGCGTTTCCAGGCGCCGGGCGACGAAATACGCAGCGAGCTCCCGGACCACGAATATCCATTGGTCCTCACCACCGGGCGTATCCGCGATCAGTGGCATACGATGACGAAAACGGGTAAGGTTGGAAAACTCCGGCAGCATATCCCGCAATCCACCCTGCAGCTGCATCCTGATGACGCCAAAGTGCAGCACATCGCGGACGGGGATATCGTCCTGGTAGAATCGCGTAGGGGAGAGGTCCGAGTGCCGGCGCAGGTCACGGACAACATCCGCAAAGGCACCACCTTTCTCCCCATGCACTGGGGTAGGGTGGCAGGCAGCGACCTCAACCGCGCCAACAACCTTACCAACAATCTCGTCGACAAGATCTCCAGGGAACCCGATTTTAAATTTTGCGCGATCCGCGTCAGCAAATACAAAAAGGAAAAAGAGACCATCGTCATTGTAGGGGCAGGGGCCGGTGCGCATGGCTTCGTTCGCAGCTACCGTGCACTGAACCAGGACGACGACATCATTATCTTCAGCAAAGAAGACCTCCCGTTTTATAATCGTGTCCAGCTGCCCGATTATATCAGCGGCACCCAGACCTGGGAGCAACTGGTGAGAATGACGGATGATGAAGAGCTCGAGCACTCTATCCGGCTGCATCGTGGCCTAAGCATCACCCACATCGACCGCGAGGCACAGCTCGTCACCGATTCCACCGGCCGCCAAACGCATTACGATACCCTCATCCTTGCTACCGGCAGCAGGGCGGCTCTCCCAAAACAGGTGCCGCCACTGGAAGGCATCTTCACCATGAGAAGCCGGCCCGATGCGGATCGGTTCAAGAAACAGATCCCACCCGGCAGCCATGTCGTCATCGTTGGCGGCGGCTTGCTGGGATTGGAGATGGCGGCATCGCTGCGCGAGATGGATATCGCGATCTCCGTGGTCCATCGTAGCTCGCGCTTTTTGGATCGGCAGCTCGATAATCTGGCCAGCCAGCTCCTGCACGAAGAGATCGTCGACCAGGGCTGCGCGATCTATTACTCGGACGAGGTACAGCTTTTCTACGGCCAGACAAAGCTCACCGGCATCCGCCTGCGCAGCGGCCGCGTACTCGACTGCGACGCCCTGATCTTCGCGATAGGCACGGTGCCCAACATCGAGATCGCAAAGGCCGCCGGCCTGGATCATCGGCGCGGCCTCGTCGTCGACGGCTATCTTCGGACAAGCGATCCGCATATCCATGCTATCGGCGAGATCGCCGAATTCCAGGGCAATCTCTTTGGCTTTACCGCCGCCGCAGAACAGCAGGCCGCGGTCCTTGCCCGCTTCCTGCATGGCGACATCGCAAGTACCTACCAGGGAACGGTGCCTATGAATATCATCAAGATCCATGGCTTCGACCTCTGTTCCATCGGTATCCCCGATTGTCCCAATCAAAAAGACTACGAGGAGATCGTGTTCATCGACAAGTCCCGCCGCTATTATAAGAAGTGCATCGTCCATCAGGATCGGCTCGTGGGCGCCATCCTTGTGGGCGATAAAGAGGAATTTCACGAGTTCAAAGAGTTGATCACGAATCGCACCGAGCTCAGCGAAAAGCGGTTGCAGCTCCTGCGTAGCGGTGCCAAAACCGAGCCCGTGCTCGGAAAGCTGGTCTGCACCTGTAACAACGTAGGCAGCGGCAACCTGCAACAAAAGATCGCCGGCGGCTGCTCCGATCTGGCCACACTGTGTTCGCTTACCGGCGCAGGCTCAGGCTGCGGCAGCTGCAAACCCGAAGTAAAACGCATTCTCGAAGAAGCGATCGCCGCAGCCTCCGCAAGTTCCGGAACCGCCCCCGTCCAGCCGGGGGAACAACAAATCGCCTATGTTTAAAAAGAACTACATTGTCAAGATAAACCTGCCCGGCGGCATCGTCGCTGCGGGTGACCTCTATGCCATTGCCGATGCCGCAACCCGCGCCCGCGTCCAGGACATGCAGTTCGGCGCCCGTCAGCAACTGTTTTGCAAGGTGGCCGATCGCTATGGCGAGATCTTCCTCCGCGAGCTCGACACGGCAGGAATCTTTTATGAAACCGAAAAAGAACAATATCCCAATATCATCAGCTCTTATGTATCGGAGGGTGTCTTCGGCCGGTCCGCGTGGCTCAGCGAGGGGCTGTACAAGGATATCCTCGAAGGCTTCGACTTCCGGCCCCGGCTAAAGATCAATCTGGTCGAGGACGGTCAGTCCTTCGTTCCGTTCTTCACCGGCCATCTGAACTTCATATCCTCCAGTCTGAATAATCACTGGCACCTCACCGTTCGCCTGCCCGGAACCAATCGTCTCTTCCAATGGAAGACTGCGATCTATTCCCCCGACATCCCGCGCATCAGCCGCCTCATCGAAGACGTGCTCCTCCCGGCCCCGCCCCCCACAGAAGCCCCCGCCCCCGCAGAAGCCCCCTCCGCCGCAAAGGCTCCC
>DASYZH010000150.1:0-28583 GCA_035946435.1 Puia sp.
AAGGAACACCCGCTTCGCGCTGTCCAGGCTCTTGTCCGCGGGCACACTGCCTTCGAAATAGGTGAATCCCGGGTCATAGGTGTCGATGCTATACCCGTTCAGATTGGTGGCGAGTTTGCTTTCCACCAGTGCCTTATAAAAATAACCGCTGGGATCGTTCAGCAGGATCTGCTGTACCGCATCATTGGCCGGATAATCCTTATCCGAATACGCAGGAGTGTGAAACGCCATTCCGATATAAGATAGATCGCCGTTCCGCCGTAATTCGACATACCGCTCGCCATCCTGCGCCGGCTCCACCGTATACGGCTGCGCCAACACCCGCGTGGGTTTGGGTATCTTCCCGAAATATCGACCGATAAGGGCTAACGTCTTCTTCTCATCGAATTTCCCGCCCACGATCAGCGTGGCGTTGTCCGGCTGATAATATTTGCGATAGAAAGCCGCCAGCGCGTTAATAGGCACCCGCTCGATATCCTCCTTGCTGCCGATCGTCGATTTACCATAGTTATGCCATAGATACATGGTCGACAGCACCCGCTCGTTGAGGATACGGTTGGGACTGTTCTCATCGGCCTCGAATTCGTTCCGCACCACCGTGAATTCTTTTTGCAGGTCCTCGTTCCGCATCAGCGAGTTCACCATCCGGTCCGATTCCATATCCAGCGCCCAGTTCAGATTGCTGTCCGCAGCCGGCAGGACCTCATAATAATCCGTCCTGTCGTAAAAGGTCGTCCCATTCGCCTGCGCCCCCTTATTGGCGATCGTCTGCTTGATGCTGCTGAATTTTTTGGAAGGCTTAAACATCATATGCTCGAGCAGATGCGCCATCCCCGTCTCGCCATACCCTTCATACCGCGACCCCACATGATAGACGACATTGACAACTACATTGGTATTCGCCGCATCCGGCACAAGGAGGATCTGCAGGCCATTCGAAAGCCGGTATTCCTGTACGCCCTCGACCGAGGTTACATACACGGGCGCCGGTACGGCCGTCTGCTGCGCAACAGCCGCATAGACAAAAAACGCCAATGAGGATAGCGTGGTGATCTTTTTCATACGTTAGTCGTTTAGGTTTATTTCGCTGGTGTTAGCAGGATGTTGCGGTATTCGATCACGCGGTGGTCGCCTTGCAGATAGATCGGCCCCGGCTCGCCCTCATGGCTGTCCAGAGCCCCGCCGGTGATCCCGGGTATCTCGGAACGGCAGATCACGGTTTTCCCATTGAATACAATAGTGACTATCCGGCCCACCAGGGTGATATCATACGTTTGCCATACGCCCGGTCCCTTCGAAGCCTGCTCCACAGGCGGCAGGAATCCATAGACGGCGCTGATCACATCGTTCGGCGGCTCTACCCCACTTTCCTCGTCCTCGATCTGCACCTCATAACGGCCACGCAGATAGACACCGCTGTTGCTGCCCTTGGGATAACGGAACTCGATATGCAGCTTGAAATCGGAGAATTTTTGATCGGTGACGATATTCGAGCCGGGACGCGGACTGCGGAGGATACCATCTTCCGCCACCCATTGATTGTTTTTGCCCGACGCATGCCAGCCTCGCAGATCCTTTCCATTGAACAGCTGGATGGGTTTGCCCCAAACCGGCTCACCGGTATGCTTCAAGGCCGGCGCCCGATAGCCAACCCAGTTATACTTCTCCCCCGAGGGCGTCACCATCGTGCCGACAAGGCTGTCCCCCTGAATGCTCCCCTCGACATCCAAATTCCGATCCTCACTCTCCCATTGCGGGGGAATCGAAAAACTCATCTTGCCGCTCTCCAGGTTCACCCGCGAGATCGGCCGCGCACTGCCTCCCCCGCCCACAAAACGGCCTACCATAAAACGCGAACCGGACCGGTAGACCTCCAGCCAGCTCGGGAAATCCCCGCCCGGCGCATGTACCGTGATATCCCACCGTCCCAATAAAGCTGTCGTGTCTCCCTGCGCCCGAACGGTGATCCCGGCGAGCGCAATCGAAAAGATCAGGAATACTCTCTTCATGTGCAATTATTTAAAGGCGAATGAATGTACGCATTTTTTTACCTTTGACCATGCAACTCTCCCAAAACAAGCTCCTCATCACCGGCGGCGCCTCCGGCATCGGCCGCGGCCTCACCGAACGCTTCCTCAAAGAAAAGAACACCGTGATCATCTGCGGCCGCCGCGAAGACGCCCTGAAAGAAATGGTCGCACAACACCCCGGCCTTATCATCCGCCAATGCGACCTCGAACAGCCCGAAGAACGCGAGGCACTCTATGCCTGGATCGCCAAAGAACATCCCGATACCAATGTCCTCGTCAACAACGCCGGCATTCAGAATTGGCTAGACGTCACCGACCCGGCCTTTTTCGAACGCGCCCAAAAAGAGATCGCCATCAACATCGAAGCCCCCCTCCACCTCACCTCACTGTTCCTGGGCCTCCCCGCCCTGCGGATGATAATGAACGTGACATCCGGTCTCGCCTTTGTCCCCCTCACCAAGGCCCCCGTCTACTCGGCGACCAAGGCCTTCCTCCATTCGTTTACCCTGTCCCTGCGTCACCTGGTGAAACACCGGAATATCGAGGTCATCGAGATCGTTCCACCCGCCCTCAACACCGACCTCGGCGGCAAAGGCATCCACGACGAATTCCCGCCCGTGAGCGCCTTCATCGAAGCGATCTTTCAACAATTAAAAGAAAACAAACAACAGCTCACCTTCGGCTTCAGTGAAGCAATGACCAAGGCCGGCCCCGATCAGCAGGCCCAGGCCTTCAACCGAATGAATCCATAACTAAAACACCTCACCCACATTCACCGCCAACCCCTGCGACCCCTGCAACCCAAACCCATAGTCGATACAGATATTGGCACCGGAATGCTTGTTGAGCTTTAACCGCAACCCCGCACCCCAGCCGGGCGCAAAATTGGTATAGGTGCTGGCCAGATTCTGTTTGAATGACTCGACATTCATGAACACTACTCCGCCGACCAGCCCGTTCCGCGAGATGGCAAAGCGATCCTCCGCCTCCAGGTACTCCATGTCATTCCCCCGGTAACGCCCCTGGATATATCCCCTCCCAGTATTAAAATTATCATCCCAACCCGTACTCGGCAAAAGCAAATACGGCGGCTTGCCCCGCAAGGTCCGCCAGCTGAACTGCCACAACGCAAGCACATTTCTTCCATCTTCCCGCAGCTTGAAATATTTGCGCAGGTCCACCTGCACAGACTGCCAGTTGTGATCACTCCCACCCAAAGCCTGGAAACTCGGATGATAGGCAACGCTGAGATACCAGCCATTATACGGTGCCACCGGATTGATCCGCGTATCGATCAACAACCGCACCACTGGCCCGCTCCCCGACTCCGACGGCGTCAACCCATAGCGCTCAAAACTCGTCCCGCCCTTTGGCGGGTTGATCTCGCGGATATTCCAAAAATAGTCATAGTAATATCCTACCCCCGCATAGATGACCTTCGTGATCCGCCGCATGATCGATACATGCAGCTTGATATACGCAAAATCGATGGTATAGCCGTTGGAATATTGCGAATGCCCTCCTAAACCAAACGTCGTCGAGGGATATTTCATGAACCGGAAATCGGTGCTGATATTGTATTTGTTGCTGTCGGCCCAAATCTCGGCGAGCACCGGCACGATGATCTGGTTGTATTGCGAATAAGTAATATTCGAGCTGATATCCGATACGTTCGAGCTGGCCGTGTCGCCCGCATAGAAAGCCAGGTTATCCGTGACCACCGCCGCGAAACCCGTCTGCAACGTATACCCCGCTGCAGGAAACAACGCATTGTGGAACTTGATATGCTCGGGGCGGGGCGGGTCCTGCTTCCGGAACCAGTCATGATAGACATCGCGTAGATCCTTTTGTTGCGCGATCGTGGCCGAATCTCCCAAAACCGGATTTTTCTGCCCCAAAACAACGGCGGATAGAAAAGCACATCCCAATAAAAATAGCACGTGCTTGATCACGCAGGAGATTTATCCTGCAATAAAACAAACACGCGCCGTTTGGACAAAATACCCTTACATGTTTAACAGAACGGTAACGCCGCACCGGTGCATCACAACATTTAACCGGTGAATTTCCCCTACTCCGGCATCTTCCTTTCCATCGGCCACTGCAACTGCCGGTCAGCACCGGTGAACTCCAGCATCCATCCCGGATATTCCACCGGCAACCTGCTCACCTCATCCAATTTCTTCAGCTCATCCGCAGTAAAGGTCACATTCACCGACTTCAGATTATCCTCGAGCTGCTCCATCTTGTTGGCACCGATGATCACCGAGCTCACCACAGGCTGATGCAGCAACCAGGCCAGCGACAGCTGCGCAATAGATGCCCCCTTGGCCTTCGCGATCGGGTCCAGCGCATCGACAATAGTATAACCCCGCTCCTTATCCACCGGCGGGAAATCAAAGGTGGTGCGCCGCGTCCCCTCCGTAGGCTTGCTGTCCCGGCGGAACTTGCCGCTCAGGAAACCACCCGCCAGCGGACTCCATACCATCAACCCCACCTTCTGGTTCAAGAGCAACGGCACGATCTCGCGCTCCAGGTCCCTGTTCGCAATGGTATACAACGCCTGCAACGAAACAAAAGGCGCCACCCGTGTATAATGGGCAAAATCCAGCGCCTGCGCCAGCTGCCAGGCCGCCAGATTGGACGCACCGATATACCGCACCTTTCCGCTCTTCACGAGATCATCCAATGCCCACAACGTCTCCTGCCAGGGCGTCAACGGATCGAAACTGTGAATTTGGTACAGGTCGATATAGTCCGTCTGCAAGCGCTTCAGGCTTTCTTCCACCTGCCAAAGGATATGCTTCCGCGTCAACCCGCTATCGTTGGGCCCATCGCCCATCTGCCCCCGCACCTTCGTGGCCAGCACCAGCTTGTGCCTGCTTAGACCTAAATTCCTGATCGACTGGCCCGTGAGCTCTTCCGACCAGCCTTCCGAATACACATTGGCGGTATCGATGAAATTGATGCCCGCATCGATCGATTTTTTCATCACAGCATCCACCGCCTGCTGATCCAGCGTACCGATCATCTTGGCCCATCCCTTACCGCCGAATGTCATGGTGCCCAGACAAAGCTCCGACACCCGAAGACCCGTGTTACCTAATAACCTGTACTTCATATGTTAATTGATTTTAATCCTCGATATAATCCAGATGCGCATGTTCATACACCGGCTTCCTCAACTCCGTCTGCAGCTTCTTAAAGGACTCGGTAGGCCCTTTCGTGACAAACAGGTTGAACAACCAGGCCGGTATATCCCCGCCAGGATCCGTCCGCAATGTATATACCAGCCTGACATGATGCGACCCCACCGGCGTGATGATCCATTGCCCCATGGACCTCGTGACCCGCACGATCCCGTCCTTCACCGGTACATAATCCGGAACGACCGGCCCATCGATCGTCACGACCTTCGTCTTCGCATCCTGCGTCGCCCTCAGCCGGGCGATAAAATCCCGGTTGGCCATCGGCCAGGGAAGCCGGACTTCGGAATAATAAACTAATTCATTGGGAGAGATCTGCTTCAGTAGTACGGATGTTTTCGTGGCGTAGACCCATTGGGTGCCTTCGTTGACATCCATCAGCAAGGCGACGATTTGGGATAACGTGGCCTGCAACTCCAAGTGGACCCGGATAGCCTTGAACTTGCTATCGGGAAAGGTCCTCGTATAAACTCTGATCCCCTCATTTTCCGTCTTTAATTCCCAATTTTCCTGTCCATATCCCCCAATCCAACACGAAAAAAGCAGGGTGATTACAATAAAAGCAGCTTTTCTGGGCATAAACTCGATTCAGCTAATGAACAATTCCGACCAAACAAACAAAATGGTCGAAAAATAGTTCACTCCTCCCGCCGCAAAACCTCCAAGGGAGGTCTATTTAGCACGCCCCTGCTATTGTATAGTCCTATTAACATCGTTAACCCCGTAATCGCCACAAAGATCTCACCCGCCGCGACCCAATGGATCCTCAACGAAGCCTCGAAACTCCACCGCGCCAGGGCCTTAGCGAAGACAAGCGCCAGCAGAATACCCGTAGCGGCCGCCAGCGCCCCCAGGAAGAAATATTCCAGGAGCAGGATGATCCGCACCTGGCGCCGCGTGGCCCCCAACGTCCGCAACAGCACACTCTCCCGGATGCGCTGATATTTGGAGATCAGCACGCTCGTGATCAGCACTATGAGGCCCGTAAGGATACAAAAGCCCGCCATAAACCGGATCACATCGCCGATCTTCCCCAACACCTCGTCGAGCACGCTCAGCACAAGCTGCAGATCGATTACCGAGACATTCGGAAATTTCTCCACTACGGCCCGCTGAAACCTGGCCGATTCCTCCGGCGTTCTCACCTTCGTAAGCATCACATCGAACTGCGGCGCCCGCTCCAGCACCCCGCTGGGAAAGACCACGAAAAAGCTCAGCTGCAGTCGTTGCCACTCCACCTTCCGCAGGCTACCCACCACCGTGGCTATCCGGATACCCTGTACATCGAATACCACCGGGTCGCCCAGCCGGATATTCCAACGCCGCGCAAAATCATCGGCCAGCGAGATCATTATCGGGTCGTTTGGTCCACGCACGGGCGCCCCCAATTGCCCCGCCACCAATTTTTCCGCCCCCGCAAGCGAATCCCGGTATGTCACCCGCAGTTCATTCTCAAAGACCCACCGCCCCACCGCATTGGAATCTGCGTGCCGGCCACCCGCCGGGCCGTCCGCGCCCCTCCGGCCGGGTCCGCCCTCAGCCACCTGCCCAAGCACACTATCGCCCCGCTCTCCCCGCACCTCCACGATCCGCATCGTGACAATCGGTATCTCCTGCTTCACCGGCAGATGATATTGCCCCGCCAATCCCTCTATCCCTTTAACCTGGTCCGGCTGGATGTCGAATAGCACCATATTCCCTTCCCCTCCACCCACACCAGCCGTCACGCGGTCGATCAGGAACTGCTGCACAAAGAACAGCGTGCCTATGAACGTCGTCCCCAAACCTATTGTGACTATCAGGATCACCGTTTGATTATTGGGCCTGAAAAGATTCGCAAACCCCTGTCTCCACAGATATGGCCAGCGTTCGGGGAATGCCCGGCGAATGAGCAGCAGGAACAGCCGCGCGACGCCCGTGAGCACCAGGAAGGTCAGCACCAGGCCTGCCGTAAAGACCACCGCTTTCCGGCCATTCTCCATCCGCAGATAAGAGAACCAGGTGATAAAACACAGGATCACGGTGTAGACCAGCCATCGCAACGGATCACGTCCATGCACAGGTTCCAGCGATACCCGCAGGGTCAGCAAAGGCGAGATCTTCCGCACCGATAACAAGGGTAGCAAAGCAAACAACAGCGAGACGGTGACCCCCACTGCTATCCCCTCGAAAAATGCCGGCCACGCCACGCGGAACCGCGTCTCCATCGGCAGGATATCCTTGAATACGACCGGCAACAGCTGCTGCAGGACCAGCCCCAATCCCGCGCCCGCGAGCGACCCCAGCAGGCCGATCACCAGCACCTGCACCAGGTAGACCAGGAAGGCCTGCCGCGCCTTCAGCCCCAGACACCTGAGGATGGCAATATCATTCACCTTCTCGCGGATATAGATATTCACGGAGCTCGCGACACCCACGGCGCCCAGCAGCAAGGCGATAAAGCTGATCAGCGTCATGAATTCCGTGAGATCGTGAAACGCATTGGTCATCCGGTTCTTCCGCATGGCCACCGTCTCATAATGCAAACCCACCGCCTCCAGCCGCGGGCCTATCTGCTCCGCAAACTGCTCCGGATCACCCTGGAGATATTTATAATAGTATTGATAATCCAGCCGGCTGCCCTTCTTCAACACTCCCGCCGGCTCCATATAACGCAACGGGATATACACCGGCGGCGCCACGGTCATGGAAATTTCGTTCCTCCCAGGGGCCTTATCGAGACTTCCCGCAATCGCAAAGTTCAGCTCTCCGATCCGGATGCTGTCACCGGGATGCGCCCCATATTGTAACAACAACGTCTTATCGACCAATGCCTCCTGCTTCTCCCGGAAACCAGTAGCCGCCGCGGCAGGCGTGGTCTCCAGCGCGCCATAGTAGGGATAATCGCCCTCGATCGCCCGCACCTGCACCAGCCGGCTTTGACCGTTCCGGACAAAATACACCATCGAAGCAAAACTGCATTCTTCGGAATGCTTGTTGGGTAAGCTGTCGGCCAGCTTTTCGACAGCCTTTGATAGCGGCCGGTTGCTCCGGATCACCAGGTCCGCGCCTAACAGCTCCCTGGCCTGGTCATCGACGTCCTCCCGCAAATTGCGGCCAAACGAAAGTGTCGACACCAGGGCGGCAATACCCAGCACGATCGCGGCGATGAACAACAACAGCCGGCTCTGATCCCGCCGGCTATCCCGCCACGCCATCAAGAAATACCACCTAACTTTTTTCATCGGATACAATATGTCCTTTTCCTAATTTGATGATGCGGCCGGTACTGGCCGCCAATTCCAGGTTATGCGTCACCAACACCAGTGTCGTCCCTGCCTGCCGGTTGAGATCGAAGATCATTCCCGCCACCAGCTCACTCGTCTCCGCATCCAGGTTTCCCGTGGGTTCGTCGGCAAACAAGATCCGCGGCCGGTTGGCGAACGCCCTGGCCAGCGATACCCGCTGCTGCTCGCCGCCGGAAAGCTGTGCCGGATAGTGATGCAACCTGTCCCCCAACCCCACCTGCTCCAGCAGCTCACGCGATCGCACGCGAACACCAGACTCCCCCCTTAATTCTAACGGCACCATCACATTCTCCAACGCCGTCAAGGTCGGCAACAGCTGAAAGTTCTGAAAGATAAATCCCACATACTGATTCCGTAGCACGGCCCGCGCGTCTTCATCCAACGCACCCAGCGGGACACCATTCAACTCGATCGTCCCGGCGGAACTGCGGTCCAGCCCGGCGCTTAACCCCAGGAGCGTCGTCTTCCCGCTGCCCGAAGGGCCCACGATGGATACCGTCTCGCCCTCGCCAACTTGAAAACTGATATTATCCAAAACGGTCAGCGTTCGACCGCCCGCGGTATAGGTTTTGCTAACCTTCTCTATCTTTAGCATGGTTTAATTTACAACTATATGCCTAAAAGAGTTCCACCGTTTATACTATTCGTCGTCATCCTGGCCTTTTCCTGCGACCAATCGCAAAAACCGCCCGCCGCGACACCCGCCGCATCAACCGAAACACCCGCAAGCCCCGCCACGTCAACCGCACAAACCGCGCCGCCTTCGACGAAAAAGACCATCCTCTTTTTCGGAAACAGCCTCACAGCCGGTTACGGCGTCAGCCCCACCGAAGCCTTCCCCGCCCTCATAGGCAAAAAGATCGACAGCCTGCACCTGCCCTACGAGATCGTTAACGCGGGATTAAGCGGCGAGACCTCGGCAGGTGGAAAAAGCCGCATCAGCTGGGTATTACGGCAGCCCGTATCCATCTTCGTATTGGAACTGGGGGCAAACGATGGCCTCCGGGGCATCCCGCTCGCCGGCACTACCGCCAACCTGCAAGCCATCATCGACAGTGTAAAGACCCATTACCCCGATGCCAGGATCGTCCTGGCCGGCATGCAGATCCCCCCCAACATGGGCGCGGATTACGGTTCGGCCTTCCGCAACATCTTTCCCAAATTAGCCGCGGCTAATCATGCCGCCCTGATCCCCTTCCTGCTACAGAATGTCGGCGGGATCCCGCAGCTCAACCAGGCCGATGGCATCCATCCTACCCCCGCCGGCCATAAGATCGTGGCGCAAAATGTCTGGCAGGTACTAGGCCCTTTGCTGAAAAATTGAATATATTTGGCTAATTACCTTGCCCATGACACGATTTCCGATCGTTCCTATCGCCATCGTATTATTGTTATTGTTAAACGCCTGTGGAGGCGACAAGAAAACCGGCAAGGGCCCGGGCACGCCGCAGACCTATAGCGAGCTGACCCTGGAACCCCGTCCCGCTACCATCTTCAACGATTTTCCCGCAACCATCGAAGGCATCGAGATCGTCCAGCTTCGCCCCATGGTCGATGGCTATCTGGAAAAGATCTACGTGCCCGAAGGCGCCAACGTCACCAAGGGTCAGCTGCTCTTCAAGATCCAGAATCCCGTGTACGACGAGGCCGTGGTCACCGCCAAGGCCGCCGTCCAAAGCGCCCAGGCCAATGTCGACGCCGCCAAGATGAACGTCGAGAAGGTCCGCCCGCTCGTTGAAAAAGACATCGTCAGCAAATATGAGCTGGAGTCCGCCCAGTATTCCCTCGAGGGCATGGAAGCCGCACTCGACCAAGCCAATGCCTCGCTGCGGAACGCCGAGACAAACGTCGGCTATACCACCCTTCGCAGCCCTATCACCGGCGTCATGGGTACCATTCCCTATAAGATCGGCGACCTCATCAGCAGCACGACATCGAGCTCACTCACCACCCTTGCCCGTATCGACCAGGTATATGCGTATTTCGCGCTCAGCGAAAAACAGCTGCTCAACCTCTCCAACCGCGTGCCCGGCTCGACGTTGCAGGACAAGCTGGATCATCTGCCGGCCGTTTCGCTCGTGTTGGCCGATGGGAGTGCGTATCCGCAAAAAGGGAAACTGGAGACCGCCAGCGGCATGATCACCACGGGTACCGGCACCGTAAGTCTCAAGGCCCAGTTCCAAAATCCTACCAATCTCATCCGCAGCGGCGCCAGCGCCGTGGTCCGCATCCCGCGCAACATCGATACCGCCTTGCTGGTGCCCCAGAGTGCGACCTATGAGCTGCAGGACAAGCGTTTCGTATACCTCGTGATCGAGGGGAACAAGGTCATCTCGATGCCGATCACCGGCTCCGCTACCAACGACGGGAAATATATCGTGGCCACGGCAGGGGTAAAACGCGGGGACAAGATCCTCCTCAACGGTTTGAACCTCCACGACAGCACCGTGGTGATCCCCCAGCCGGTTAACGCAGACAGCCTTTACGGTAAATAGAAACGTATGCTCAAATCTTTTATCACCCATCCCGTACGCAGTACCGTTATATCCATCATCATCGTCCTGCTCGGGGTGCTGGGGATGACTAAACTGCCCGTATCTCAATACCCGAATATCTCGCCGCCCACGGTGCAGGTGTCGGCTAACTATGCCGGTGCCAATGCGGACGTGGTGCTGAAAAGCGTGATCACCCCGCTGGAAGCGCAGATCAATGGAGTGGAAGGGATGACCTATATGACCTCCTCGGCTACTAACACGGGCTCTGCCAATATCAGCGTCTATTTTGGCGTCGGCACCAATCCCGATATAGCCGCCGTGGACGTCCAGAACCGCGTCTCCGCCGCGACCAGCCAGCTCCCGCAATCCGTGACCCAAAATGGCGTCACCGTCCGAAAGTCGCAAAGCAGCAACGTCCTCATCCTTTCGCTCTATAGCGACAAGCCGGGCTATGACCAGACCTTCCTGCAGAACTATGCCGCCATCAATATCCTCCCCCAGCTGCAACGCGTGAACGGGGTGGGCAGTGCCAACGTCACCGGCTCGCAGATGACCTACTCGATGCGCATCTGGCTCAAACCGGATATGATGGCCACCTATAAGATCACCCCTTCCGACGTCAGCGCCGCGCTGGCGGAACAGAACGTCCAGGCCGCTCCGGGCCAGTTCGGCCAAAACTCCAACCAGGAGTTTCAATACGTCATCAGATACAGCGGCCAGCTCGCCTCTACCGAACAATTCGGTAACGTCATCATCAAATCCCTCGGGCGCGGCCAATATCTCCAGCTGAAAAATATCGCCCGCATCGAGCTGGGTGCCCAATCCTACACCGGCTCCAACTCCACCGACGGCAAGCCTTCGGTAGGTATCTCGATCAGCCAGACACCCGGCTCCAACGCCAAGCAGGTTATTGAAGACTGTCAGAAAGTCGTCGACCAGGTCATTCCCTCGCTGCCCGCCGGCGTCAAGATCATCTATCTCGTCAACATCAACGACTTCCTCAACGAGTCCATCAGCAAGGTGCTGCATACCCTGTTCGAATGCTTTTCACTGGTGTTCCTCGTGATCTTCATCTTCCTGCAGGACGTCCGTTCTACGATCATCCATGGCATCTCCGTCCCGGTGGCCGTCACCGGCACCTTCTTCTTCCTCTATCTTTTTGGCTTCAGCATCAATCTCCTGACATTATTTGCCCTCGTGCTGGCCATCGGTATCGTCGTGGACGACGCTGTCGTGGTCGTAGAAGCAGTGCACGCGAAACTGGAAAGCGGGTATAAATCTCCAACCAAAGCAGCCATCGACGCAATGGGCGAGATCTCGGGTGCCATCGTCTCCATTACACTGGTCATGGCCTCCGTATTCGTACCCGTCTCCTTCGTCTCCGGCTCTTCAGGTGTCTTTTACAGGCAGTTCGGCATCACCCTGGCCGTGGCGATCATTATCTCTTCGATCAATGCGTTGACACTCTGCCCGGCGCTGGCGGCCATGTTCCTGCGCCCTCCGGATCATGGCAAAGAGAACGAACACCGCACCCTGCTTCAACGCTTTGGCGTGTGGTTCAATAGAGGCTACGATAAACTCACCGATAGGTATTCCCGCACCGTGGCCTTTCTATCCGCCCGGCGCTGGCTCGCCATCCTGATCATCTTCGGGTTCGCCGCGGCCTTTTATCTTCTCATGAAAGCAACGCCGTCCAGCTTTGTGCCCGAAGAGGACATGGGCACCGTCTTCGTCAACGTGAGCCTTCCACCGGCGAGCAGCATGGAAAGGGTACAGGTCGTAGCCGACGAGATCGACAGCATCTGCCGCTCAGTGCCGCAAGTCGCCAATACCATGCGTACGCTCGGCTCCAACTACATCGGTGGCAGCGGCAGCGCCTACGGGATGGTGACGGTGAGACTTATTCCCTGGGATAACCGACCGGGCGTTACGAACCAGGATGTGATCAAGATCCTGACCAAAAAGACGGCCGGCATTCGTGGCGCCGATATCGTATTCATGTCGCAGCCCACGATCACGGGTTTCGGTACCAGCGGCGGCTTTACGATCCAGCTGCAGGACAAAGGCGGTCATACCACGGACGAATTTTACAAGGTGGCGCAGGGATTCCTCGGCGAGCTCAACAAACGACCCGAGATCCAATATGCCAAGACTTCTTTCAATCCCAACTTCCCGCAATATGAGATGGACATCAACGTTCCCAAGGCTAAGGATGCAGGGGTGACGGTGACCATGATCCTGAATGCCATGCAGGTGTTCTATGGAAGTTCTTATGCGTCCAATTTTACGGAGTTCGGTCAGCAGTACCAGGTCATCATCCAGGCGGATAGCGACTATCGGGCAGCGCCGTCGGACCTTAACAAGATCTATGTACGGGGTACGGATAGTGCCATGATCCCCATCACCGAGTTCATCACAATGAAGCGCGTCTTTGGCCCGGAAACCGTATCGCGTTTCGATATGTTCAATTCCATGAGTGTGAGTGGTTCGCCGAACCAGGGGTTCAGTACAGGACAGGCGCTGCAGGCCATTCAGCAAACGGCAGCCGACAAGCTCCCCGCCGGATACGGATTCGAATATTCAGGTATCAGCCGCGAAGAGCAGGCCGCAGGTTCGCAGACAATCTATATCTTCCTGCTCTGTCTGTCATTTGTATATCTATTATTAAGCGCACAATACGAATCTTATCTCCTCCCCTTTGCCGTCCTGCTTTCCCTTCCCGTGGGGCTCTCGGGTATCTTCGTATTTGCCAAATTGTTCGGCGAGGATAACAATATCTACATGCAGATCTCGATGATCATGCTCATCGGACTGTTGTCCAAGAATGCGATCCTCATCGTAGAGTTTGCGGTTGAGCGCCGCGCCAAGGGCATGGGGCTGCTCGAAGCGGCTATCGCGGGCGGCAAGGCGCGGCTGCGGCCCATTCTGATGACCTCCTTCGCCTTCGTCTTCGGGCTGTTGCCGCTCGTCTTCTCGAAAGGTGTCGGCGCAAACGGTAACCGGTCCATCGGAACCGGCGCCATCGGCGGCATGCTCTTCGGCACCTGTCTGGGCGTATTCGTGATCCCCACCCTGTTCATCATTTTCCAGGGCCTCCAGGAGAAGGTCAAACGCAAGTCCGTGGACATCACCACCGTCGTAATCCTCGTGGTCATCGCAATGACCACGTTCTCCTGTAAGGTCACCAGGCCCTATAGCCGCGCCCAGGGCGTCGCCGGCAATGGCCTCTACCGCGATACGACGATCACGGACACCTCGACGATCGCGGACATACCGTGGCGACAGTTCTTCGCCGACACGATCCTGCAAAACCTCATCGGGGAAGGCATCAAAAACAATTTAGATCTGGGCATCGCCGTTGCGCGTATCCACGAAGCACAGGCCAATTTCAAACAAAGCCAGCTGGCCTTTTTCCCCAGCCTCAATGCCAATGCGAGCGGAGGAGTCCAAAAGAACGCCGGCATCCCGTCTAATCAAACCTATCAATTATTTCTCAATTCGTCGTGGCAGGTCGATATCTGGGGAAAATTACGCAGCACGAAGAAAGCCCAGCTCGCCGCCCTTTTG
Source organism: Puia sp. (assembly GCA_035946435.1). Taxonomy (GTDB): domain Bacteria; phylum Bacteroidota; class Bacteroidia; order Chitinophagales; family Chitinophagaceae; genus Puia. The sequence continues at coordinate 14,586 of DASYZH010000150.1, forward strand.
GAAAGCGACGCTTATCGCAGGGATGTACAAACGCAGCTGGTCTCCACCATTGCCCTCGACTACTATACGTTGATGGCCTATGATGCGCAGCTGCAGATCACCGAGGCCACGGTCGAGAACAGGAAGGAGGACGTCGTCACGACCAAGGCCCTCAAAGAAGCGGACGTGCTCACGGGTGCAGCCGTGATGCAGAGCCAGGCGGGACTCTATTCCGTCGAGGTCACGATCCCGGACATTGCGGAGAATATCCGCCAAACAGAAAATGCAATGTGCGTGTTGCTGGGACGCAATCCCGGCCATATCGCCCGTGATAGCCTCGACCACGAGGCGGTAACCACGGACTTGCGACTAGGACTCCCCATGCACTTATTGTCTAATCGGCCCGATGTCCAGGAAGCGGAGTTCCAGTTGCGTTACTACGCCGAGTTGACCAACGTCGCGCGAACGTATTTTTATCCCGCGCTCACGATCACCGGCGAAGGCGGCCTTTCGTCCAATAATCTGGCGCATTTCTTCGATGCCTCGGCCTTTTTCGGCAACCTCATCGCCGGCCTCACGCAGCCGATCTTCAACAATGGGCTCAACCGCCAGCGGCTCGAGGTGGCTAAAGGGCAGGAGCAGGAGTTCCTCCTCTCCTTCGAGAAGCTGCTCCTCACCTCCGGCCAGGAGGTCTCCAATGCGCTCTTCGACTACCAGTCCGCCGCCACGAAGATCCAGATCCGCACCAAAGAGCTCCACTTCCTCCAGAAGTCCGTCGAGTACACCAAAGAGCTCATGCGTGCCGACGCCAAGGCCAATTACACGGACGTCCTCACGTCGGAGCAAAGCCTCCTCTCAGCCCAGCTCCAAAGCGTCGACGACCGCCTCCAGCAGCTCCAGTCCGTCGTCACCCTCTACTCTAGCCTCGGCGGTGGGTGGGAATAAATAATCCCTGCCCATGCAACAACCCCACCCCCTCCCCCAAAAACCTCCCATATCGCCGCGCCTCCTTCTCGATCGCCCCCATCGCCGTCTTACTCACCTTCTCCAAGAGTGTCAGCTCCACTACGACCTTTCCCTTCACGGCCACCCGCCGCCATATCCCTACGATCCGCCCATTGACAACGATCGTCGGTTTCAACCCGGAAAAACTCACCTTCTCGAATTCGGTAGGCAGTATCGCACTGCGATCCTTATACGCAACCGTCAGCTCATCATAGGCCGGCAATAACAAAGCCGCAGGCATCTTCGGCTCCGAATCCCCACGGAACCAATAGTCGACACCTTCAACAACGGCAGATGACAACTCCCCCTTCACCACATCGAGCCCCCGCTTCGCCTGCCCCAGCGTCATCCCACCCCACCACGCAAGATCATTCACCGTCGCCGGCCCCCGGCTGAGAAAATACCGCCGGGCAAGCTCACCCAACGCGGCATCGCCGGAAAGGTCCACAGGCCGGGGAACCCGCGACGCCAACAAAGCATAGGTAAACTGTTTCCCGCGGCGAGGCCCCGAGCAGATCAACCCCTCCAGCTCCGCATCCATCATCAAAAAATTCATCCGGATATCGCTGGTATCGAGCTTCGCCCGCTTCAGCAGCGCAGCAATCTCCACGCGCGTCAGAAAAGCGCCATCCAGCAAAGCCGCCGACATGATCTTCCTGCTCTTTCGCAACACGGCCGCATCGATGCCAAGCTGACGATGATACGGCGCACAAAAACCCCGGATACGCGGCGCCGAAAGCCGCAACAGCCAACCAATATCCGCCGGCAGCACAAAATGCCACGTCGGCCGCAACACATGCGTCCGCAGAATCGCCCCCGCATTAAAAGCCGCATCGATCGCCGCCCCCGATATCTCGGCGCCGCGAGCAGCCCCAGTTCCCCGCGACGAGCCCCCAGGAGCACCAACCCTAAGACCCACCCCCCATTTCGCCATCGCAAAATCCTGCGCCTGCACACACCCCATCCACCCCACAAGCGCCACCGGATCGGGAAACCGCCGCCCGACAACCCCCTGATTGATCATCCGTTTAAGAATAATATTCATATCAATGCATACTATGGTCGTTCGGGAAATCCTCACCGCTCCAGATCTTCTGTGCACTCCATTTCTCCGCCGGCCTGGCCCAAAAATCATCCGTCTCGGGAAGACCCGAGGCTCGGTTGCGAACCATACAAGCCGATGGTAAGCATTCGTTTTCGTACCGATGATATCACAAATGGTAGCCAGATACGGGTGGATCACATAGCTGTTGTAGTAGTCAAAGGCATAGCCTGGGCCGTCCACAAGCCGTTGCCGGGAAACCGTATCCAGATGTTCCCAGAGCCAGGGCGCGATGCCGCTAAGCGTTCGGCCCAGGATCTCGAGATACGCTACCTTTCGTCTCGCCTCGGCATTATCGATATGGATGGAGACCGCCGTCGGCATGTTGATCCGCAGACTGTCGTGTGCCAGACTTCTCATCACAGGACGGGCAATCCTGTCGAGCTCCGCGATCCAGAAGGGCCGGTCGCCGGTCTTTTGTGCCGACACGACCATAGGCGCAACCCCGCATAGGAAAAAAACCGCAGCCAAACAGAAAAATTTAAATCCTTGACTTATAGCACACATGGTCCTTAAATATAGCCAATTCCAGCTAAACTCGAAGCGGGAAACGCCCGCCACATGCAACACCGTTACATCCCCTTTCGCCACGGATTACCTCATCCATTCCGGCTTCCGCCGCCGTTCATACAGAATCATTACCCCACCCGCGGCTTTTCAGCATACTTTTACAGGCAAAATTCAAAAACAATGGCTCTCTTAATCATCGGGATCATCCTGCTCATCGCCAGCTTCATGGTTGGCGGCCGCGCTGACTCCCTCCGCCGCTATACTACACCCCTGCGTTTAGGCGGCCTCCTCCTGGCGCTCATCGGTCTTTTTTCCGCCTCCCTGGTACAGATCGGCGCTGGCGAATGCGGCGTCAAGATCCTTTACGGCAACGTCCAGAACGATGTACTGGGCAGCGGTCTTCATTTTGTCAACCCCCTCATGGACGTCCAGAAGATGGACATCAAGACACAGAATTATACGATGAGTGCGGTCCGGGACGAAGGCGCCAAAGAAGGCGACGACGCCATCCGCGTGCTGACATCGGACGGACTCGAAGTCGTCATCGACCTCACAGTCTTGTATAAGGTATTACCCGTGGATGCCCCGCAAATTCTCCGCGCCACGGGTCTCGATTATACGGATAAGATCGTTCGCCCCATCTCCCGCACCAAGATCCGCGACAACGCCGTCTATTATGACGCCGTCTCCCTGTACTCGACCAAACGCGATGAATTCCAACGCCGCATCTTCGAATCCATCTCCGGCGAATTCCAACACCGCGGCCTGCTCCTGGAGCAATTGCTGATCCGCAATATCTCCCTGCCACAAGCCGTCAAGACCAGCATCGAACAAAAGATGACGGCCGAGCAGGACGCACAAAAGATGCAATTCGTACTGCAAAAGGAACAGCAGGAAGCCCAACGTAAACGGATAGAGGCTCAGGGTATCGCCGACTACCAGCGTATCATCAGCGAAAGCCTCACGGACCGCCAGCTACAATACGAAAGCATCAAGGCTCAGCTGGAGATCGCCAAATCCGCCAATGCCAAGGTGATCATCATGGGAAAAGGGTCTACACCGGTGATGCTGGATACGAAGAACTAAGGCCAATTGCATCGATGCCGCGGGCATCGCGAAGAAGTATATGACACACCAATATCAGGTGATCCCCTGACCCTGGGGATCACCTTTCACCAGAAAGATAAAAGCTGTTCTTTAATAACAAAGCAAAATCATCCGGATGATTGATGATCACATTATGCTGTCTCGGGCTATGGATGAACAATATCCTGTTGTCTTTCAGAATACCGCTATTGACCGACTCCTCCTCACACAGGCCAAAAGCCATCTGCCGTTGCCGCAACGCCAGCATCATCGTATCACTCATCTTATCCGGTCCATACCCGGTATTCGTAAACCAATGGACAAAATGATGCGGCTCCGCAATCGCCCAGTTCATAAAGGTGGGCACATGCCCATACAAGGCATCGAATAGATACACCTCGTCCACCGGCTGCTGCCCATGATCCAGGATATCGGCGATCACCACGTACGCCCCGCTATGCCCCGCCAGTATTACATGTCCCGCCACCGTGCCTTCGGGGACGATCCCCTCCCGTCGTAATTCATCGACAACATCTCCCACCAGTAGTTTGAACATCCCATCCTGCCCCATCTTCCCGCCATAGCTGTCGGCAGCATTCCTGGCCGCCTCCGGCAACACCAGCACGGCATTCCGCCCGCTGGCCGCAAACTGGTCCGCGAGTCCATAAAACCGTAAAGCAGTATCGATATTATTGTGCCACCCGTGATACCAGAACACCAGGTCGACCGACTTGCCCACACGCAACCCCGAAGGCACTACCAACAAAACGGAACTATCATCGTAATGCCCGGCCTTCGGCTGCTGAATGTTATCACCATCGAGATGCCCATTCGCCCTGCCCGTATCCGGGAAACAATTGTGTGGAGAGGAGAAATGCAAAAGCCGATAACCGCTCTGCCCACGCCCGGCAACCCAAACTGCCATCCCAAGACAAAATAGAAGAAAATATCGCATAGCAAGTGAATTTAAAGCAACACTAGCGCAGCCGCGCCGTCAATCCCAATGTCAGCCAAAGCTCATTCGATGCCGCCGTTTGGTTTCGCAATGGCCATAGCTCATACGGTGACCGGAAATACCGCGATTCAAAACGCAGCATAGCATCATCGGTGATGTTCAAATTATAGCCTAAACTAAAACCACCCGCTTTGAACCCGGCCGCCGCGGTCACCGGCTTATTCAGCACCTCATAAAGGTCATTAAAATATTCCACCCGGGCGGAAATAGAGTTCCCTTTCATAAAGGTATACCGTGCAGAGACATTGGCATTCCACCACGGCCGCGTTCGTATCGTATCCTGCTCCAGCCTGCGCTGCGCGCCTATATACGCATCACCGCTAAGACTCCATTTGTCGGATAAGGTATAGGTAGCATAGAGATCGGAAAAATAACGCGTCCGGTAACCCGGGTTGGTCGTAGAGCTCTCATTACCGATATAGGTGTTCCAGTTGATGTCCCAGCCGTCGGTAGGCTTATATTCCAGCTGCGTCCCATAATCTAACGGATCATGCTGCGATTGGATGACCTGCCAGCCATTCAAAAGATAACAATAGACCGTCCACTTGCTGCCAAGCGGTACCGTCAGCTTGGCGCCCGTAAGATAATAAGGCGTGTTTTCCGCTCCCAACGATCTGGTATAGGTCAACTGATCAAACGAATACACCGTCTCATAGGTATAAGGCGAAGTAAAAACACCTGCATCCAACCATATACCCTTATTCTTAAAGAGCCGGATACCTACATAGGCCTCGACAATATTCTGCAACGTTTGCCGCTCGGCTACATAATTCGCATTCATGTACGTCCCGAACCCCGGCGTAAAAGCAGCCCGCAACCTGTCCGTATTATATTTTAAGCTAACATAAGCCAGATCCAAATTGACTTCGTTATCCCGGCTGTAGTTGACTACATAGGGCCGCGTACCGCCCACGGGATGACTCAACGCATACGAGTAATAAACATCCACATACCCTTCCAGCGACAACCGCCCCTTCAGCAACGCGGCCTTCAACGCCGAGTCCGCGGCGATCTGCGCATGCCCGATCCTGGCACACAGTATCAACCCGGCAAGCAGACAACAGTACCTCATGTAAACAAAGGTACTAAAGATGGATCCTATTCACCCCTCCAAATAACTCCACCTCCCGACCCGCCCAATAAAATCTCCCCGTGACCCCCGCGGGCAACTCGACTTCTCCCGATACACCATCGGCCCCCGCCCGAACCAAATGTTCACGGATCGTACCACGCGGATGCGGCATTGCGCCCCGCACCTCCCTCAGCTCACCCAATGCCGGCCGGATGCTCACCGTGGCAAAACCCGGCGAAGCCGGATTGATCCCGCAAATGGTCGAAAGAAAATCATAGATCGGGCTCGCGCTCCAGGCATGACAGTCCGATCTCGTTGGGTCGGGGTTCTCCGCAAAGGTCGTCAACCCATTCGCGATCATCTCCCGCCACGGCTTCAACGAGGCGTAGTAAAGATCCGCCAGCCCGGCCTTCTTTAAGGCCCTCGTGAGATAGAACCGGTAATAGAAGGTGCATTGACTCAGCGTGGTATCGTTCAGCACATGATCCATCACCGCCGCAGCCTGCGCCGCGGGTATACTGCCCGTTAATACCCCCATGATGCTCGCATGCTGGCTAAAGGTATTTTTAAAAGGTGTATTCGCCATCTCCCCCCGTGTGGCATCAAAACAATGCCGGTAGGTCTCCCGGGTAAGCCTCGCTGCCAAAACCTCATATTTTCGCGAAGTCGCCGTATCCGAAAAATAGGCAAAGACCGCCGCCGCCTGTTGTAAAGTATACGCCAGCTGTAAGCTGATGATCGAACTATTCCCATCGGTCGCGCCATCAGGCGACCCGTCGGGAAACGCATGGTCCCAGTCGACAAAATTCCACCACCGCATCGACCCCAGCATCCCTTTAGAGACATCGATCCGCTGTTCATACCAATTCAACACGCCTTTGACGGCAAACAGCTTCTCCCGGATGAATGCGTCGTCTTTCCGGTGCATCCAATAATCATAGATCATGCTGACCCAAAACAACGAGAAAGGCGGGATCACCTGCAGCCGGTTGCTGGGATACCGGCCCTGCGTCAGCCCTTCCGCAACACGGGAGTCATAAAAATCCGTGATGGCCTTCCGCATCAAGCGGTCATCCCCCGAGATATACAAAGAGATCAACGCCTGGATGCGCGTATCGGCCTCATACTGCAATTGCTCATAATAAGGACAGTCGAAATACGTCTCCCCGGCACAAAGCCTCGCCGTCCGCCAGCCTACATCCCACAAAGCGCGCAATGACGAGTCATTGCTGCTGAAAGCGGCGTTTTGCCGAAAGGGATACCCGGTATACATTCCATATAGGTCTTCAATCACCAGCGGCTCGTCGCCGGTGACGACATTCACCTGCAAATACCGGAAGGTCCGCATCCACAACGGCCGGAACAATCGCCGCATCCCCCCGTCCGGTTTAAAGATATCGTAGTCGCCGGCGATCGTCTTCCCCTCGATCTCATTTCGATTGCCCTTCTCACCATGACTGTCGAATAATGCTTCAGCATAAGTCATCCGGATCAGGCTTCCCCGCCCCTTACTCACCCAAAGCTCCGGATAGGCCACCGTCTCAAACCCCTGATCCAGCAACACCACTACGGAATCATGTGCGGGAATGACTACGGCATGCCCGCCCTGGATAAATGTGCCGTCAACATCCCCCCGGCGCACCGCGGACAGGCGTTGCAGCGTCTCCTCCATGGGCGGGATCGTCCTCGGTACCAGGGTCCATAGATTGTCCGTCCCATACCCGGTGAGCACGGGACGCGCAATGTCGATCGCCCACGCCCAGCCGCTATCCGGATAGTCGACCCGTTCCCATCCCCACGGATACCTCGTCCCCTCGACGGAATCCCCCGGGCCGGCTACATAATACGCATGCAAGATCCTGCCGGCATCGGTGGAACAAGGGCTATACGCGCTATCTCGCATCACGCGCCACGATGAGCCCGTATTCAAAACGTCCTCACCGGCAGAATCACCTTGTACCAAAAAAGCGGTTTGATTACTGATCTGCCCCACCGCCGCATATTCGCCCATATTCCACACCAACGCCGCCACCACATTCTCCCCCCGTACCAAAAAAGGGGCGATATCCACCGTTTCGAAATTCCAATGAGCCAGGTCACCCCGGGCCGGGCCGGCACACACAGCCTTCCCGTTGACAAAGAACCGGTACCGGTTATCCGCGGAGAGATGCACGATAAACCGCCCCGGGATCTCTCCTAAAACAAAATGTTTTCGAAAATGATAGACACCATAAGCCCGCTGCGCTACCCCGGGACAGCTGATCCAGCTTGCAGACCATTCTTGGGCCCGCGTCCCCAGCACACTCAGAAAGAATAGAAAAAAACTACAGAATTTTTTCAACGACAGCTTGCGTGTCGGTATCGAGAATAAGTACCCCTTCATCAGTGTCATTCAACTGCGCCAGCAACCGCCCCTCCTTGCTGATCACAGCCGTGCCGCCCCCGCAATCAAAATTATCACAATGGCCAACGCAATTCGAGAACAGGATCGCCATCCCATACTTCCCTGCCGTGCCCATCAATGTTTCGATAGCCTTCACCGCGCCGGCCGCGCTCTTCGCCACGCTCGACACATAGACCTGTGCGCCGTTGTCATGCGCATATGCCGCATGCTCCGGTACCGAAAGTTCATAGCAAATGCTCAACGCGATCTTTTCCTGACCCTCGTTCAGAAAAAGCTGTTCCTCACCCGCCGTAAAATAAGGGAGTTCATCGGCATGCAGATAGCGCTTGTTGTAGACCCGGCGGGGCTTGTTCGGCTCAAAAAGTAGCATGCCGATCAGGTTGCCGTCCTCACCCTGCATCGGCGCCCCGATCCCAAGGGTGATCTTACTTCCATTGCTGATCAGCTGAAAATCATCAAACCGGCCCTCGGGATCATCGGGCGGAGTCGCCAGTTCCTTCGCCAGCTCCGGCTCGTAGCCCGTAATCGACAGCTCCGGAAACACCAGCACCTGCGCACCCTGCTCGACAGCAAGAGCGATCAACCGCTTGTGATGAATGACATTGGCTTCGACAGCACCCTTTACAGGCCTCGTTTGCGCTACTGTAATTCTCATGGTAACCAAATATAAGCCAAATTGTCGCACCGCCGGCGCGACAATTACCCCTTCTCATAAACTACCGCTTGTATAAATCCCTGGTAATAAAATGACCTCCTTACTACTTTATACCCCACCGCCCCAAAACATACCTCCATATCCGGAAGGTCCTTGGCTTCAACCCGGCAGATCCCCCCAACGATCCAATACATGGAATGCAACAATAACCACTGCCACCATGTCCCACCCTTAGGGGCGTAATAGAAATCAGCATTAAGCCAGTGCGCCCCGTTAACTAAAACGTTGTCCAAACTGCGAACGATCGCTTCCGCATGACCCTGTTTGAAATTGTCAAAAAGAAAACCGGTGAGGATACAATCGAAACGCTCATCGGTAACAAGCTGCTCGATGGGAAGCTGAACGAACGAAACGCTATGCCCTCCCCGCTTCCGCCTCCGGGCCAGCCTTATCATCACCTTCGAAGACTCGACATACGTGATCTGCAACCCATCCGGATAGAGCGCCACCAGCTTCTCCAAAATCCAGCCCGTTCCGCCACCGACGATCAATACCCTGTCGCCCGGTCTCACCTGATCTAACATCTCGACCTGCGCATCGACCTGCGTCTGTCCAAAGACCAGTCGGCTTAAAAAATCATAATATCGTGCTAGCGGATCGTAATTGTTGACCACGCCGCAAAAGTAGGCTTATTTTTATTCGCCGCCCCGCGTCAGCATCATTCACTCCGCAAATTCTCGACGGGATTCACACAGGCCGCCCGAACCGCCTGAAAACTCACCGTACCCAGCGCGATCAGCAAAGCTCCCAAACCGCCAGCCACAAAGACCCAACCGCTTATCGGCAGCCGGAACACATACTGCTGCGCCCAATCATCCACAAAATACCAGGCTATCGGTGCGGCGATCACAAAGGCAATCACGATCAACCATACGAACTCCCTGGAGAAGAGGAAGACGATATTCGCCACCGAAGCCCCCAATACCTTGCGGATGCCCACCTCCTTGATCCGTTGCGCCGCCATGAACGAAGCTAACCCGTACAAACCCAAACAGCTCAAAAAGATCGCGATCGACGCAAAGACCCTATAGAATAGCGATAGCCTGGCCTCATCCTTATAAAAATTCGCGATCTTCTCATCCACAAAGGCATACTCGAAGACAAAATCGGGGTAGACCACATTCCATAGCTTCTCCACAGCCTTTATGGTCCCCGTCATATCGTTCCCGTTAAGCCGGATGGCCGCCTCACTAAATCTCGGTTTCCATTTCAACATGAGCACCGGCGCCATCGAATCCTTTAAACTGCTGGCATGAAAATCCTTGACAACGCCTACGATCGGCCCCACATAGGCGCCATCCCATAGATCGACCTGCCTGTTCAAAATATCCTGTGGATGGGAAAGCCCCAATCGCTTGACCATCGACTCGTTCACCACGAACTCATGAATACTGTCATTCGACGTGAGACTTCTTCCCGCCACCAACGTTAACCCATAGGTCGAAAGATAGTTCTCATCGACCCATCGTTGAATGGATCCAAATCGCACATTTTCGGCCGCGTGGTCGAACTTGAATGGCGTCCACCAATTGTCCATGGTCGCCGGATCATTGTCGTTAAAACTCACCTTCTCCACGCCCCTGATCTTAAAGAGCTGGTCCCGCACATAAGCCATCCTGGTAAGACTGACACTGTCTTGCGGGATGGGAACCGTCACCAGCGCATGCCTGTCAAAACCCATCGACGCATGTGTAAAATAGTTCATCTGCCGCAGTACCAGCAAGGTACCGATGATCAACGCCTGCGCAATCACAAATTGCAATACCACCAGCCCCCGGCGCAAATTCACCCCGCTGGTGCTCCGCTCCGCTAATTTCGTTTTCAACGCGCTTATTGGATTGAACCGCGAAAGCACCAACGCAGGATAAAAACCCGCCAACAACGTCACTCCGCAAGTGGTGGCCAGCAAGAAATAAACCACCGGCCACTGCCGTACGAGCGCATACGAAACCGGCATGTCCAGCATCCGGCACACCGGCGTCAGCACAAACGACGTCAACACCAAAGCCAGGATCACAGACAACATCACCAGCAAAAACGCCTCCAGCATGAACTGCGCCCGCAGCTGCCCCCGGTTGCTGCCCAATACCTTCCGAACACCTACTTCCTTGGCGCGATTCACGGCCTGTGCCGTCGAGATATTGACAAAATTGACACAGGCGATCAGGAGAATAAAACCTGCCAGCAGCCACAAACTGTGTATCCGGTCCCACGTAATGGCCTTCCCGCTGTAATTCCCCGCCTTATCATTGAAATGGATATCGGACAGCGGTTCCAGCACAAGCTTGTTTTTATCGCCGGCCGGCTGGTATTTCCTGGCCAGCTGCGCCAGCTGCTTGTCCGCAGTGGACGGCAACACATGTGAGGGCAACAGCACAAAACACTCATGGTCGCTGTCGAGCGACCACCAGTCATGATTTTGCTCAAAATGTTGTGCGGCATAGGGAATGATCATCTTCATCTGCTGGAAATCACTGTTACCCGGCGGATCGGCAATGATTCCCGCTACCTTAAAAAGATATTGATCCTGCAACTTAATGGTCTGCCCCATGGCCTGCCTCCAGTCGCCGAAATACAGCTCCGCCGTCGATCTCGTTAAAACGATATGGTCATCCGCGGCCAGCGACTTCGCCGGATCACCCGCCAACCACGGGAAATCGAAGATCGAAAAGAACGAAGGCTCTACCTGTACAAAGCCGGTCTCCACCTTGAATTTCTTCACCGGTTGCCCTGCTTTGTTCAACACCATCGCCTGGATATTTCCCTGCATATACAAACCACTCGTGGTCCATTCCTTCAGATCGTTCTCCATCGCCGTAGGAAGCGGAAAGGGAACCCCGGCCAGGGGATCCGCAGGCTTACCCGGCGTGCCCGGCCCAACCGTCAGCACCCGGTAGATCCGCGGCCCGTTGTGATGAAAGTTGTCAAAGCTCTCCTCATACCCGATAAACAAAAAGATGATCAGACACACGGCAATCCCCACGGCCAAACCGGCTACCATGATCGTACTATATGCCTTATTGGCTCGCAGGTTGCGAAATGCTGTTTTGAAGTAGTTGCGGAACATAGGAATAATTTTCACGGAATCGACCACCATAAAAATGCCGAACATACAACCAACTAATAATCAGCCGCATAACTATCCTCACCAACCAGCCACTGTCCGGTTTCGATACGCCCGCTGTCCGAAAGCCTGTATCTTGCCCTATGTTCGCTCCTGTATCCATAAAATTAACGACAAACGGCCGGCCGTTAACCCTCCATCTCTTCTCCACCGGTAAGATCGCCGGCCGCCTGTCCTCCCGCTGGCAACCCATCTGGGTCCTCGCCATCGATCACCCCGAGGGCATCTTCCTCGTCGACGCCGGCGAACGCACGCGCAGAGCCCATTGGTGGCTCGACGTTCTCTACAAATTCGATCTCGACCGCAGCGACGAAGCCGACCGGCAGCTTGCCAACTTCAACATCGGCACGCACCAGGTCAAAACCATCCTCCTCACTCACCGGCATTTCGATCACACGGACGGCCTTTGCCATTTCCCCCAAACCCCCGTCTTCCATCCGTCGCCGAAAACCCTCAACGACTCCTGCGGCGCCTTCACCAAAGCCCATTATGTCACCGCCGCAAAAGACCTCATCGTCGTATCCACCCCCGGCCATACCCGCGACCATTGCTCGGTATTACTAAGAACGGATAACCATCACGTCCTCTTCGCCGGCGATATGGCGGAGACCCAGGAGCAGCTTCTACAGGGCAACCACCCAACCTATAGCGCCGTCAAAGCATATGCGCATAGCCACCCGCTCATTTTCTTACCCACCCACGACCCCGCATCCGGCACTCGTCTTGCCACCCTGCAAGCCCTAAACCCGGACAACTTTGACACCGGCTTTCGTTAAGAACCGGCACTCCGCCGCCGTGGCATCCGTGATCACGGTATTGATCAACCCCAACCGTGCAAAATTCAAATAAGTTTCCCGCCCGATCTTACTCGCATCACAAAGCAGGTAGTTCCGCTTACTCTGCGCTACCAACGAAAGACTCATCGTAGCCTCCTTCTCACCGTTGGCAAACAACCCCTGCGGCGAGATACCATCCACACCCAAAAAAGCCATCGTCGCGCGGTATTTCTGAATATGCTGCCCGGCCATCTTCCCATGCACGGCCTGCCGCTCCATATCGTATTCCCCGCCGATGATATTCAACGCAACCCGGCTGTTCTGCAACGCATAGACCACCGGCATCGAATTCGTGATCACCTGGATCTTCTTATTCCTGATGAACGCACATAGATGAAATACCGTACTGCCGCAATCCATAAACAAAATATCCCCGTCCTTCACCTCCGCCGCCGCCCGGCGACAGATCGCCTCCTTCGCCGCCAGCTTCACCGCTGCCTTATTAGCAAAAGAGACCACCGGCGCTACTTCATCAACCTTCATGGCGCCCCCATGCGTCCGGAACAACAAGCCATCATCCGCCATCGTATTCAGATCGCGCCGCACCGTGATCTCGGCCACCTTCAATTCGGCCGCCAAAGCCTTGATCTCCGCTTCCCCGTCCGCATTCAGCGCCGCAAGGATCGCCTGTTTTCTCTTTTGAAAATTCATAAAAGAAATCTATTTTTGATCATTATTGATCAAAAATAATCAAAAATGATCATTCCTAAAATTTCAATCTTAAATACCAGCATCCTGTCTGACAACTGGTATACCCTAAAGAAGATCACCTTCGAGAAGACCCTGGGCGGCGGCACACCCGTGAAACAGGATCGTGAAGTATACGATCGCGGCAATGGCGCCACCATCCTGCTGTACAACAGGCAGCGGCAGACCATCGTCCTCACGCGACAATTCCGCCTTCCCACCTATGTGAACGGCAATGCCACAGGCCTGCTCATCGAGTCCTGCGCCGGCCTCCTGGACCGGGACAACCCAGAAGAATGTATCAGAAGAGAGACCGAAGAGGAAACGGGCTATAAGCTCTCCGCAGTAAAAAAAGTATTCGAAGCCTATATGTCTCCCGGCTCCGTCACCGAGATCCTTTATTTTTTTGTCGCGGAATATACCCCCGAAATGAAGGTCGGTGAAGGCGGCGGCCTCGATCACG
>DASYZH010000151.1:0-4487 GCA_035946435.1 Puia sp.
GTATGTAGCGAACTTCCTCAATCCCGAATCCTGGAATGACTGGCGGCGCACAGGTTTCCCCACACTTGCGCTCGTTGAGAATGCGTATGTGAACTACATTCCGCGTCACTGGCCTATCGCACAGACCGAGACGCTGACCAATCCTCAACCACAGCAGAATGGCATTACGACTGCCAGCCGCGTATGGTGGGATGCACAATAAGATGCACGCGTCTAATTAAAAAAGGGCTCTCCGGAGCCCTTTTTTATTGGCTCGTAGCCATCTCGACGGATAATACGGAACAGATACCGGCCTGGAAAAGGATCATTCGCGAACAGCAATTGCCCTGGCGTCAATACCTGGATGAGAACGGCGTCATGATGCACCAATTCGCCATCAATGCCTGGCCTTCCAATTTCCTGCTGGATGAGAATGGGGTGGTCATGATCACCTGGGTTCCCCGGACACTCCGCGCTGACCGGCGCTCAATCCGACTGATAGTGCTGCAGCCGGCCCTCGAGCCCGGCGAAGGTGAGCCGGGAATTGCCGCCGTTCTTCAGCGTCACGATGGCTTTTTGTTCGCACGCGATAGCGCCGTTCTTGTCGTGTATCCGCCAATACCAGGCCGCCATATGATCATAGCTATCGATGACATCCGTAGTCTCGGGATAGCTCTCGATAGCCTTTTGGTAGGCTTCGATGCCGAGGCGGTACAGCTCAGCGGATAGCCGTAAACTGTCGCTAAACAACCGGATATTGTCATAGATACTCATTTCCAGCGGAGCGGTATAAGTCGCAGCAGCCAGCATTCCCTTTCCATAAGTATAGGCCGCAGCGGGATCTGTTTGAAGCAAGGCCCTGAATGTAAACGCGGAGATACTTCTGCCATATTTCAACCGCGGTTCCTTCAGCAGCATCGCATGGACCATGGCGAGGATCGAGTCGGATTGGCGGGGCTCGCGGACCGTATCGTGTGTGATGAGATAGCCGCCGAGCTCAAAACTCGCCTCCGTGTCCATGGCAGTCAGCCGCTTATTCAAGCGCCGATCGGCCAGCGACGCATCCCGATCCCACGTGCCGGCCGCGACCTCGCGTAATACGCTGTCGAGATCATGCGGATGTCCGATCCAGGCTACCCGCCCATCCCTGTCGACGACAAAGGCCAATGGCTTACCCGCAAGGCGGGTGCCGGGTCGCCGATGTTGGACCGCGGGGTATCCGTCTCCTGCGCAATGGCGGCAAGACCCAGAAGGCACAATAGCATTAAGGAAGTGTAGCGCATGCTGATCATTTCGCGTTGGGGTACCAGTTGCGCAGGCGCACGTCGATGTTCCTGTCGCCCGCTTCGACCTTCGTCTTGAAGGCATTCACGTCGCTGAGACCTTTGGTTCCGCGGTAATGGAATGGGTATACGATCTTGGGCTTGAACGCCAGCACGGCGTCGGCCGCTTCATCCACATCCATCGTATAGGGCAGGTTCATGCAGACGAACGCCACGTCGATGTTCTTCAACGCCCGCATTTCGGGGATGCCCTGGGTATCACCGGAGATGTACACCCGCTTGCCACCGATGGTGAGCACATAACCGTTACCGCGTCCTTTGGGATGAAAGGGATTGGCGGCATCCGCAGGCAGATTGTACATCGGGATGGCTTCGATGCGGATGCCGGATTGCGTCGTCGTCCCGCCGTTCGCGAGCACCACGACCTTCCCCCTGATGTCGCCGGTGAACTTATCGGCAACGGCCTTGGGGGCAACAATGGTCGTCGAGGCTGTGCTGACCTCGGCCAGCGTCTTTGGATCGAAATGATCGCCGTGGATATCGGTGATCAGGATCAGATCCGGCGCCTTCAGACCGGTGTAGTTGGCGGCGCCGCCGGTGGGATCGGCATAGATGGTGAGATCCGGCAGCGACAACTCCAGCGTCGCATGGACCTGGGGCTGGATGGTCAGCGGGCCTGCGGAGGTCGGCAAGATGTCGGGGGCGACGCGCTGCGCGCCGAGGGAACCAACAAACACGAAGGATAAAAGGAAAGCGGTTAATCTCATATGAAGTGTTTAGATGGATAAAGGTAACGAAGATGGATCTGTAACGGTTTGCCACATACGGCGGGATCGTCAAAAATATCAAACATATAATGTATAAAAATTATATATTGTAAATAGTCTTATTTGTCCATTTTTTTCAACATTCAAACCTTTTTATAAGAATATTTTGATTTTTAAAATACTTACGTATATTTGAGGAATAACCAAACTACTTAGGTATGAAATTAAGATCATCCTTTCTGCTGCTTGCCGGGCTATTCTCTTCAAGCCTGGCTTTTTCGCAATCTTTCGATACGGGTCCGGGCTCTCCTACCCCAACAGAAAAGACTGTCGGCCCCGATTCGACCGGCGTTCCCGCCAGGGATACGGGTGACCATAATCTCTTGCTGGAGTATCCGGGGCTTCAATACGTACGTAATACTGCTTTGATTAATATTAATAAAAAACATATATTACGTAATGATAGCATTCCATTCAAACCATCCATCCAAGTTGGCGCAATTGTCCATATGTTTGCATCTGCCCAGCAGGATGGATTTTCCGCCCCGGGAACGACGGGGGCCACCTCCTGGAGCCGTGGCTTCGATGTGTATCGGGCGCGGGTCCTGGTAGGCGGTCAGCTCTCGAAGAAAGGCAGCTTCTTTATGGAAACGGAACTGCCCAGCGTCATCGGCGTCCCCAACCCGGACGGCACGAAGAATGTAAAAGTATCGCCCATTATATTGGACGCACAATATCAATATAACTTCTCCAATGCTTTCCAGGTGATCGCCGGACAGCAGCTGGTGTCTAACAACCGGAACGGACTGCAGGGCGCCGCCGCGTTGATGGCCAATGATTTCTCGTTCTTTCAATACCCCTACAACCTGTTTGCCAACAGTCCGCTCCAGGGCAACTTCGGCCGCGACCTGGGGGTCAATTTCCGCGGCTTCCTCTTCAACGACCACTTCGAATACCGCACCGGCGTCTTCACCGGCCGCAACACCGATGGCAAAGGACCGCTTCGTTTCGTCGGCCGCTTTGCCTACAATTTCCTGGACCGCGAGAAAGATTATTATTATGCCGGCACCAATCTCGGCGTAGGCAAGACCTTTACCTGGGCCGCGGGTTTCGATGCACAGGCCTCCTATTATAACCTCTCCACCGATGTTTTCTTAGACCATCCGCTTGGCAATGCGGGGTCGATCACGCTTAACGGTGCCTTTCAGTATATGTCGGGGGGTAACAACCCCGGCTCCGAGTATTCTTTTGCGACGCTCATCCCGGCGCAAACGGTGGAATTCCTCGAGCTAGGCTATTACTTCAGGGCCGCGAAGCTGCAGCCCTGGATAAAATTCGAGAATGAATCGGTCTCCGCGCAGTCCCAGCAGACGAAAAGCATGCCCGTCGACGCCTTCAACAAGCAAAACTCCAGCTCCGTCTTCGGTGGTGGTCTCAACTACTTCTTTAACGGGCTCGGCACCAATCTCCGTCTTTCCTATATCGGCCGGACCTACAATCTTCCGGACGGCCTCGGCGACTATACTCATAAGACCTATGGCCAGGTATGGCTCCAGCTGCAATTCTTCATTTTCTAATCAATCAAACTTATTAATATGAATCTGCATTTATCCTTTCGCAATCTGACGCTCGGCGTTTCCGCCGCCTTTCTCCTGGCAACAACGGCTTGTCATTCCGGTGGCGGCGCCGGCAAAACCGACGCCGGCGTCTCCGGTTCCGACACCAATGTCGTAAAGATCGGCGTTCTCCACTCGCTCAGCGGCACCATGGCGATCTCCGAAGTCTCGCTCAAAGACGCGGTGCAGATGGCCGTCGACGAGATCAATGCTGCCGGCGGCGTGCTGGGTAAAAAGATCGAGCCCGTGGTCGTAGACCCTGCCTCCAACTGGGACCTTTTCGCTGAAAAATCCAAGGAGCTGCTCATCGACGACAAGGTCGCCGCCGTCTTTGGCTGCTGGACCTCGGTGTCGCGCAAATCCGTCTTGCCAGTGTTCGAACAGAACAACGGGCTGCTGTTCTACCCCGTTCAGTACGAAGGGGAAGAAAGCTCCAAGAACATCGTCTATTCCGGCGCGGTACCCAACCAGCAGCTGATCCCTGCCGCCGATTACCTGATGAGCCCGGAGGGTGGTGGCTACAAACGATTTTATCTCCTCGGTACGGACTATGTCTTCCCCCGCACCGCCAACAAGATCCTCAAGGCCTACCTGCTCTCCAAAGGCATCCCCGCGGAAAATATCATCGAAGAGTATACGCCGTTCCATCACCAGGACTACCAGACCATCGTGTCGAAGATCAAGAAATTCGCGGTCGGCGGCAAGGCCTGTGTCCTCTCGACCATCAACGGTGACAGCAATATCCCCTTCTATAAGGAGTTCGCCAACCAGGGTTTGACCGCGGTCACCTGCCCCATCATGGCGTTCTCGGTGGCTGAAGACGAGCTGCGGGCCATGGATAC
>DASYZH010000152.1:0-7512 GCA_035946435.1 Puia sp.
CTACCAGGTCACGGTTAAAGGCACCCTCTCGCTCCACAACGCGTCGAAAACCATCGAGGTGCCCGCTACCATCGAAGTAAAGAACGGCCACCTGCTGGGTAAGTCGGAGTTCAAGGTAAGACCGGAAGACTTCAACATCACCCTCCCATCCATCGTCCGCGATAAGATCGATAAGGAAATGACCGTCAAAGTAAACATCGACTGCGCTTCTAAATAATCATAAAAAGAAACTAACGTGAGATCCAAAATACTCTTCCTGGTCCTGCTTTCCGCGGCCACCGCCGGCACCCTGCACGCGCAGGACAGCTCCCTGCTGCACATGCTCAATGATTCGATGGCCGCAAACAAAACCAGGACCTATGTCAGCGGCACTTTCAAGGCCACCCATATCATCAATACCCAAACCATCGAATCGCCTGCTCAGAATAACCTCAACTTCGTCATCCAGCACCGGTTCGGCCAGCTCAACAGCGGCTCCTATAATTTCTTCGGCCTCGACAACGCCACCCTTCGCCTCGGCCTCGACTATGGCATCACGGACCGCCTGGCCGTTGGCATCGGCCGAAGCTCCTATCTCAAGACCTTCGACGGTTATCTGAAATATAAGCTTCTGCGCCAAACCGAAAACGGCGGCATGCCTGTCTCCCTAAGCCTCCTCGCCTCCGTCCAGGACTATACCCAGAACATGCCCGAAGAGACTTACCTTAACACGAAATACCGCACCGCCTATGCTACCGAGCTGCTCATCGCGCGCAAGGTCTCCAGCCGGCTCTCGCTCCAGGTGACACCCACCTGGCTGCATTATAATCTCGTCCCCACTGTCAATGACAAGAACGATGTCTTCGCCGTCGGTCTGGGCGGCCGGATGAAGATCACTAACCGGATGAGCATAGATGGGGAATACGATGTCGTCCCCTCGGGCCAGGTGGTGTCGACCACCGCGCACAACTCCTTTTCGCTCGGTTGGGACATCGAGACCGGCGGACACGTATTCCAGCTGGTGTTCAGCAATTCACAAAGCATGCTCGAGACCCAATACCTTACGCAGACCACAGGCACATGGGGCAAAGGAGATATCTATTTCGGCTTCAACATCTCGCGCAACTTTAACCTGAAAAAGAAAAAATAATTGATCAGGAAGATCCTATCGGTGCTGACCCCTGGCGAGAAAAGACGCATGGGGACATTGATCCTGCTCGACATCATGATCAACGTGGCCGATATTGCCTTCCTGGCCATCCTGCTGGCCCTGGTTCGCCTGCTCGCTGACCCCTCCGCCACATCGATCGGGCCATTTGCGATCCCAGCCTGGTTCAAAACCGCCAACCCCCTTTGGCCGATCGTCGCCTTTATCCTGCTCTATGGGATAAAGAACTTTTTGGGATTTTCGATCTACCGCGGGCAGTGCCGTTTTCTGGCCCGCATCGCCACCCGCATCTCGGCACAAAAGCTAAGGGACTATCTCGACGGGGGTTATTGGGGCTATGTGAATGTGGACTCCTCTGTAAACGTGCGGGAGATCAGCTATGACCCTACCGAATTTGCCCAACATATCCTCGGCGGCATCCAGCAGATCATCACACAGGGAACCCTCATCCTGTTTACTACCACCGCCATTCTTTTCTACAATGCCAAGTTGTTCCTGCTTTTATTTCTGATCCTGCTGCCACCCGTCTACGCGATCATTTATTTCATCAGGGCCAAAAGAAATGCAGCCAGGGACCAGGTGAGGACCACCGGCGAAAGATCGCTGCAGCATCTTCAGGAGGCGCTTTCCGGTTACGTGGAAAGCAATCTCTATCACAAGAACGAGACCTTCCTGGATCGGTATATTACATATCAAAAGAAATTCAACACCTATATTTCAGACCAGCTGATCGCTCAGGGAATTCCTAACCGCGTCATGGAGACCTTTGCCATATTAGGCGTTATGGTGCTGATCCTGGCGGGCAAATTCACCGGGAATGCCGGGTCTTTTATCTCGATCGGGGTATTCATGGCCGCCGCCTATAAGATCATTCCGGGTATTGTACGCATCCTGAGCATCGGCGGACAGATCAACACCTATGCCTTTACCATCAATAGCCTTACGGAAATGAAGACGCCGCGGGAGAGCAAAACATCGGCACAGCCGGTGGACACGATCCGGTGTATCCGGTTCAACCAGGTAAGCTTCCAATATGCGGGAAGGCCTGTTCTCGACAACCTGAGCTTTCAGGTCGAGGCCGGCGATTTTCTAGGCATCTCCGGCTTGTCAGGCAAAGGGAAAACGACCATCCTGAATCTTCTCCTGGGATTCCTGGCGCCTTCTTCCGGCGAGATTGCCATCAACGAAACGATAGCTGATACCGCGACGCGGCAACAATACTGGAAACGTGTCGCCTATGTAAAACAACAGGCCTTTCTCGTGCACGATACATTTTTGCGCAATATCTTGCTGGATACGGAGGTGCACGACCGGCAGCGGCTCCAATGGGCGATCAGGGCGGCCGGTCTCACCGGTCTTATCGATTCTTTTCCCGAAGGCCTGGAAAAAGTGATCAACGAGAACGGGAAGAACATCAGCGGAGGACAGCGACAACGGGTAGCTATCGCCCGCGCATTGTATAAGAATGCCGACCTGCTCCTGCTGGACGAGCCTTTTAACGAGCTGGACGAGACGTCGGAGTGCGATCTCCTGCATTGCCTGAGGGATCTTACCCGAAGAGGAAAGACGGTGATCCTGATCACGCACAACAAGAAAAGCTTTTCATTTTGCAACAAAACCCTTTCTCTCGATGCCTAAGCCCGAAACCCTGGTGATCCTTACGCCGGCCTTTCCGGCAAACGAAGCGGACAGCAATTGGCTGCCCGCCCACCACCAATTGGTAAAAGCGATAAAGAACCAGTTCCCTGAGATCGGGATAGTGGTGCTCACCTTTTTATATCCTCATAAGGTTGCCCGCTACGATTGGAACGGGATCAGGGTCGTCAGCTTTGACGGAATGAACCGTAAGAGCTACTATGCGCACCTGCATCTTTGGCGGCAGGTCTGGCGGGAATTACGTAAAGTACGCAAGGAACACAAGGTGATCGGGTTGTTTAGCTTCTGGTGCGGCGAGTGCGCCCTGATCGGTCACTATTTCGGTCTCCTTACTTCGATAAGCCATCGTTGCTGGATCTCCGGTGGGGACGCCAAAAAAGGTAACAAATGGGTAAAACTTATTCGGCCGAAAGGCCGGGAGCTCGTCGCAATGTCCAATTTTCTCCGGCAGCTGTTTCGGGAGAACTATGGCATCGAACCGGCATCGGTGATACCGAACGGCATCGACAGGACGATCTTCGCTAACGGGAAGGGCACAACCACGAGGGATATCGATATCCTGGCGGTCGGTTCGCTGGTGCCCCTGAAACAATATGAAGTGCTGGTCCGGGTGGTGGCCGCCCTGAGATCGGAGTTTCCGCGGCTCAAAGCAGTTCATTGCGGGGGTGGGGAGGAAAAAGACCGTCTCCAAGCCCTGATCGTACAGCTGGGGCTTGAGCAAAACCTTACTTTGCTGGGGGAGATACCCCATCGGGAGGTTGTTAAATTGATGCAACAGACCAAGGTGTT
Source organism: Puia sp. (assembly GCA_035946435.1). Classification (GTDB taxonomy): domain Bacteria; phylum Bacteroidota; class Bacteroidia; order Chitinophagales; family Chitinophagaceae; genus Puia. The sequence continues at coordinate 3,593 of DASYZH010000152.1, forward strand.
TTTACATCCTTCCTCCAGCGAAGGTTTTAGTACGGTTTGCCTGGAAGCCCTCTACGCAGGAGCCCGGGTGATCAGTTTCTGTGACCCGGCGGATAAGCGGGTTCCGGAATGGCAGATCGTAAAAGACGAAACCGAAATGATAACGAAGACCCGGCAGATCCTCGCAGATCCCCCGGAAGGCAAGCCGGTTTTGTTGCATTCACTGGAAGACAATGCGCGATCCGTTATGAAATTATTCACCTAGGAAATGCAGAAGATACGCTTCCCACGAAAAACAACGCCCCGCTGGATCTGGTTCGCGGTGGAGCAGCTCCTGGTAGCGCTGTGCTTTTACATGGCCGCGAGTTTCACCGGCTGGCTGACCCTCCCGGCCCTGGCGCTGAACACCGTCACCGCCGTCGCCCTGGCGCTTTATTTCAACACCTCGGGCGGCATCGTCCGCTATACGGGGATCGGCGATATCCGGCGCATCGTAAAATTCGCATTCGGCCTGATGCTGGTCTGGTGGCTGGCCTTTGTATGCCATCACGGGATTGGTTTCCTGCATCAGCTCCCCCTGGCATTTCCGCTGGTCAATGCCGCGCTCGTCTGTTTCATCGACACGGGAAGCCGCCTGCTGGTAAAACAGCTGTATGCCCGGCTAAGCCCCCCAACCGACCGCTCCTGGAAAAGCCGGATGTACCATGTGGAAGAGCTTACCGCAATCACCATCGGGTCCCTGCTGCAACGCGAAGAGATACGCTTCGAAAATGAACACGCTTTCGACTGTTTTGCTCAAAAGGTGGTGCTCGTTTCCGGTGCGGCCGGATCCATAGGCAGCGAGATCTGCCGCCAATTGTTCCATTACCCGCTTCACCGGATCATCTTGCTGGACCAGAGCGAGTCGGGCCTGTTCGATTTTGAGCTCGAGCTGCGCAGCCGCAACCAGGCGGTCGAAATTTGCGTGGAAGTGGCTTCCGTAAGAGACAAGCAGCGGATCGAGATGATCTTCTCCCGCTACCAGCCGGACTTTGTCTTCCACGCCGCTGCCTATAAGCATGTACCTGTCATGGAGGTTCTGCCGAGTGAAGCCATCCTCACGAACGTATGGGGCACCCGGATTATGGCGGACGCGGCGGTTCGCACCGGTATCCGCAAATTCATCATGGTCTCCAGCGACAAAGCCGTTAATCCGTCAACCATCATGGGCGCGACAAAAAGCATCGCGGAGATCTATATCCAAGCCTTGTCGGGGGTGTCGGGAAATACCCAGTTCATCACCACCCGCTTTGGGAACGTACTGGGCTCCACGGGCTCCGTGGTGCCGCTTTTTATCCGGCAGATCCTCAATGGCGGACCGGTTACCGTTACCCACCCCGAAGTCACCCGGTATTTTATGACCATTCCCGAAGCGAGCCGCCTGGTGATCGAAGCTTGCGTCATGGGCCAGGGTGGGGAAGTGTTCGTATTTAATATGGGGGACCCTATAAAAATACTGGCGATCGCCCGGCAATTGATCCGTCTGGCCGGCTACACGCCGGGGAAGGAGATTGCCATAAAATTCATCGGGCTTCGGCAAGGCGAAAAGATCCATGAAGAACTGTTCAATCCATCCGAACACCTGATGCCCACCCATCATCCCAGGATCATGAAAGCCCGTACCCGCGATCTCGACACCGCAAGCTTCGGGATACAGCTGGAACAGCTCATCGAAGCGGCGGCACAGCACCGGCAGGAGGGCGTCAGAGATCTGATCGTGAACATGGTGCCGGATTTTAAACAAAAACATTAAACGACATTGGCTATGAAGATACCTTTCGCCCCGCCATTCATCGATGCTGCCGTCCTGGATGAAGTGATAGAGGCCTTGAAAAGCGGCTGGATCACCTCCGGACCCCGCGTCAGGCTCCTGGAATCCATGCTGCAGGAGTTTACACAACTGCCGGCCTGCGTCTGTGTGAATTCCTGGACCTCCGGCGCCCAGCTCGTCCTGAAATGGTGGGGGGTGGGTCCCGGCGACGAGGTGATCGTCCCCGCCTATACGTATGCCGCAACTGCCCTGGTCGTTCTTCATGCCGGCGCTACGCCGGTAATGGTGGATGCAGGCGAAGATTTCACGCTGCAACCTTCGCTGCTGCGGAAAGCGCTCTCGCCAAGGACAAAGGCGATCATCCCGGTGGACTTCGCCGGCTGGCCCTGTGACTATGCAGCGATCCGCAGCATCCTGCAGGAACCCGAAACCAGGGCCTTGTTCACGCCTGCCGGTCAGCAACAGCAAATCCTGGGCAGGCCCCTGATGATAGCCGATGCGGCGCATTCCCTGGGTGCGATCTATGAAGGCAAACCTGCAGGCCTGCAAGCCGACGTCGCCGTCTATTCTCTTCATGCCGTGAAAAATATCACTACCGCGGAAGGAGGCGTCATCGGGTTGAATCTGCCGCCGTCCTTCACTAACCAGGAGATCTATCGCTGGATGAAGATCAACAGCCTCAACGGCCAGACCAAAGACGCATTCGAAAAAACACAAGGCAGCTCCTGGCGATACGACATAGTCAGCGATGGATTGAAAGTGAATATGCCGGATATCTGCGCCGCCCTCGGCATCGCCCAGCTCAGGCAATATGACCAAACGCTGCTGCCGGAGCGTAGAAGGATCGCCTGGCGTTATCACGAACGATTGCGAAAGTATACTTGGGTCCAGCTCCCGCCGTTACGATCTCCGGTCGCCGAGTCGGCATATCACATATTCCCGCTTGGCATCAAAGGCATCACGGAAGCCGAACGCGACGGGATCATCGATGCCATCCAGGAAAAAGGCGTTTCGGTCAACGTACACTTCATCCCACTGCCCCTGCTGACCCTGTTCCGGGAAAAAGGCTATCGCATCTCCGACTATCCGGTGAGCCACGCCAAATTTTCCACGGAGATCACCCTGCCCGTGTACCCGCAGCTCACCGATGAAGAGGTTGACTACGTCGTCTATACTTTGATCGGGGCTTATAACGCGGTTACCGGGAACAAAACATCCGGATGATATCGACGGATCTCCCGCATAAGACCCGGTAGATCCCCCTGAACATATTTGACCTTTCCGGCGAGCACCACCGGATAGAAATTTTCCACCGGATAGGCAAAAGTCCTTAGCTGTTCCAGGAGACAACCATCGAAAAGCCGGATATTTCCCTGATGCAGGACAAGAAGGATTTGTCCCGGGGCCAGGCCGAAAACCGCGTCCCAGCCCGACGACCCGCGTGGACGCCCGGCAATCACCAGATCCGCGGCGCATCCTCCGGCTATCGTCCCGCGGTCTTCCAATCCCCACAAACGCGCCGGTTCAGCCGTGACCATATCCCACAAGGTCCGGTCTTCCACCATGTCCAATTCCCGGGCCGATCGCAACTGTTGCCATATATCCCAGGACGATGTGAGCGTGGAGTCGGTGCCGAATACTAATCTGGTTTGATCGCGTAGCAACGGAACATCGGCGGTCTTTCCATAGAGAAAATAATTTGAGTCAGGACACCACACCAGCGCCCGAAAACCCGCGGCTTGACTTGGGCTCATGGCGATCCCATGAACGCCGATCAACGGCCGCTTAAAGATGTTCCAACCTAGCAGGACATCGATCTCTTTTGAACAGGCCGGCGTCGTGCCTTCCCCTATATGGATCACCAATGGCCACGCCTGCCGGAATGGGAACAGCAGTTTCCTGCGCCATCCTTTTTCACCCGATAGGCTATGCACCGATTTCGCGTCCTGGAGCACGGTGATCAGGCCTTTGGGAATTTCCATTCTCGCACCATGATGCACCACCGACGTGACGCCGCCCAGGAGATTCTTATAAAGACCCCACCGGAGACGTAATTCCCGGGGCACCCGTAATACGGCTGCGATCTCCTCCCCGTACCGCTCATGGATATCGCTTCCCCATTCCTTATAGC
>DASYZH010000153.1:0-15652 GCA_035946435.1 Puia sp.
CAGCTCGCGCCAAACGCGGATATAGCAGCCGTCAACAAAAAGATCATCAACTGCAAGCAAGATCATGTAGCCCCGGAGGATAAGATCTACCAGACAAAGATCTTCCTCAACCCCATGAGTGACTGGCACCTGCGTTCCAGCTGGGATACAAATGGGAAACCTGCAGGAGGACTGATCATTTATGTGCGGCTTTTTATCATCATCGGCATTTTTGTGCTGCTGCTTGCCTGTATCAATTTTATGAACCTTAGCACGGCGCGCAGCGAGAAACGTGCCAAAGAGATCGGTATCCGCAAAACCATCGGTTCCCGGCGTTGGCAGATTATCGGGCAATTCTATGCGGAGTCCATTCTTACGGTGTTGATCTCCTTTGTTCTGGCGATCCTGCTTGTATCGTTATCCCTGCCATTTTTTAACAGCGTTGCCGGCAAGAACATGCAGATCCCCTATACTACTCCCTATTTCTGGATAGCCGCAATCATTTTTGCAGGGATCAGCGGTCTCATCGCGGGCAGCTATCCGGCTGCCTACCTCTCTTCCTTTGACCCGGTGCGGGTACTCAAGGGAACCTACAAGGTGGGTAAACTGGCGGCCTTGCCCAGAAAAGTATTAGTCGTTTTACAATTCACCATTTCCGTTGCGCTGGCCATCGGCACCGTCGTCGTCTATAAACAAATACAGTATTCCAAGGACCGCCCCATCGGGTATGACAGGAACGGCATTATGACGGTGATGATGAAGACACCGGATTTTTATGGCAAATTCGGGCTTCTGCAGGACGAGTTGAAAAGATCCGGTGCTGTAACTGAATTTGCGGAAGCTTCCGGGTCAGTGACCAATCCTGTGTATGTCAATAACGGGTTTTCCTGGCCGGGTATGCAACCGGGCGCGGGGGTTGATTTTGTGACCATCTCGGTTACCCATGATTATGGCAGGGTTGTGAATTGGCAGGTCAGGCAAGGCCGGGATTTTTCGCGCGATTTTGCAACCGACAGTACGGCGGTGCTCCTGAATCAGGCGGCAGTGAAGATAATGGGTCTGAAAAGCCCGGTGGGCACCACGATCCGCTGGGGCACCGGCCCCGATTCCAAAGCGTATCATGTAGTCGGGGTGGTCAGGGATATGGTGATGGTCTCCCCCTTTGCACCCGTACAACAGGCCATCTTTTTCCTGGGTTATCAAAACGTGAATTGCATTCTCATGAAATTGGATCCGAAGCAGAGCATCGCTTCTTCCGTACCCAGGATCGAAGCCGTTTTCAAAAAGATCATTCCTTCGGTGCCCTTCGATTATACCTTTGCCGATACGGATTTTGCTGCGAAATATGGGATGGAAGAACGGATCGGGAAACTTTCTTCCGTCTTTGCGGCACTGGCCATATCTATTTCCTGCCTGGGGCTGTTTGGCCTGGTAACATTCGTAACCGAGCAGCGGACCAAGGAGATCGGAATGCGGAAACTGCTGGGCGCCTCCATAGCCGGTCTCTGGCTGCTACTTTCCCGGGAGTTTATCCTTCTGGTGGGGATATCTTTATTGGTCGCTACCCCCGTTTCGTATTATTTCATGCAGCACTGGCTCTTGAATTATTCCTACCGGACAAGTCTCTCGCCCTGGATCTTTGTCGCCGCGGCAGCCGGAGCGCTTGTCATTACACTGCTGACCGTGAGTTATCTCGCGGCCCGGGCAGCGATGGCCAGCCCGGCCCGGAGTTTAAGGTCGGAGTAAGGCCCACCTTTTGTTTGATCAAACCGCCTGGTGCACTTTGGGCAATGAGACTTTTAGCGTGCAGCCGGCGCCGTGGCGGGAGATGATCCGAAGGTCCCCGTCGAAGAGGCGGACGCGGCTGAGCATGTTGTTGATCCCCACGCCGGTAGTTTTTGTGTGTGGGTCGAAGCCGCAGCCGTCGTCCGTGATGTCGAGCAGGATGCGGTTGTTCGTTTCATTGAGCTCGATGTCGACCCTGGTGGCGCCGGCATGTTTGATGACATTGTTGAGCTGCTCCTGGATGATCCGGTAGATCGTGAGCTGCTGGTTCTCGTCCATATCGTTTTCGTGGAAGCCCACGTGTCTGAAATCGATGGCGAAGGGCTTTGCCATGTTGATGCGTTCGATGAGCACCTCGATGGCCGCGATAAGTCCATCTTCTTTGGGCGGCGGTATCAGGGCCTGGGAGATCTTCCTGATCTCGCCGATGCAGGTATCGATGAGATAAAGACCCTGCTCCAGCAGGTTAGGCGAGCCGTCGTCCTCGCCTTCGAGGTGCAGGGAGAGATAGAGGCGGATGACCGACAGCATTTGGTTGATATTGTCGTGCAGCTCCTTACCGATCTCGGCACGTTCTTTTTCCTGACCCACGACGGTAGCTTTTCCCAGCATTTTTTGATAACGCGCCCGCTCCTTCACCAGGCGCCGCTTCACTTCGAGCTTTTCCCGGCGATCGCTGCTTTCCTGCAATGCCCGGTGGATCTTCGGCACGATGGTGAATAATTTGTCCTTTGGCACATAATCGGTGACGCCGTTCTTTATGAGCTCCACTGCGTTCTCTTCGCCGATGGCACCCGATACGATGATGAAGGGGATCTCCGGGTTCACCCGTTGTTTTATCCAGAATGCCCGCTGGGCGTCGAAGGAGGGTAGATTGTAGTCGGAAAGGATGATGTCGGGCTTGAAGTTGGCCAGGGCCGTTTCATAGTCCGTTTTGGATTGCACTACTGTGTGTTTATATTCGAGCTCATTTTTCCTGAGCTCGTACATCAGCAGCTCGATGTCCATAGGGTCGTCTTCAACAATCAGCATCTTTACCATATTCTCCAGGGTTTAAATATTATGTGCGATGGAGGAGAATGCGATGGCCGTCTAAGGGTAAGGCAATATACAATATAATTGCCAGAAAAGCCGGCCTTCCGGCAGCCCCTTTGCCGGTACATCGCACTGCCGGGACCGGACAGTTTTTGTATCAAAAGCATTCACCCGACCGAGGGTGTTAGGTGTAACTAATTGTGTGTTAGCCGCTAATGGGGATGACATAGTTTCTGTACGACTATCGTCGCGATCAGGAAGTCGATCTTCAAATTATTATCAGTATCTTAAGCCGGGATGGTCTGTCCAATACCAATGAAGGGCAGGCGCAGATTTACCAGAATTCCCACCATTTCTGGAAGCAACGTTATGAGAATATTGTTGTTTTTCCTTGGCATCACAACTTCCGGCATGGTATGCAATCATGTCTACGAAGGCCCCTTTTATGCAAAGATCAGCTGCGAAGGTCATAAGGGGGACTGTAAGACCTATGTCCTGCCCAATGGTCTGCAAATTGAATTCAATTGGGTACACTATTATTTTTTCAGGGGTAAAGGAGCCACTAGTATTTTGTGTAACCTTATCAATCCCTACAATGCAAAGCTATCGATCAATAGGGACGAATTTACTATCGCCAGTTCGAAAGGAATCCAATATCTGGCCAAACCCTTCACCTCGGTAGATTCACCCAGGACGATGTTCGAAAGATCGACCACCTATCCAAGTGTATATACGGTGGAGGGTAACCGAACGGCCCACTATGTATTCTCTTATTGTGTCGATAAAAAGTATACGACGCAGCAAATGCAGGCGATTTTTAAAACCGATGTCGTGTATTTCCTTCATACCTCCGGCAGTATGACCGACACCTTATTTCAGTATGTCGCTGATGACAGGAGGCTTAGGTAGGCGTGACCGGCGGTGCATTCCGGTATGCGACAAAAAAAGGTCCGCCTTCCGGCAGACCCTTTTTTTCTCATGTGTAGTCCCGCTAAGGGCTTTAATGCTGTGCCCACCACAGCGGGGTGAGTACGGCGTCCTGGCCGCCCAGGGCGCTGATTGCCGCATTATAACCATTGACGTTGCTATTCTGTAGCGATGCCGGATATTTCATCCGTTGCGGGAAGAATTGCTGACTGCTGGTGCTAGTGACGTTCGAGGACGTCAGGGTCGGCAGCGTTTGGATGGGCGCCTCCAGCACCGGGTTGTCGAAGAACGGCAGGCCCAGACGGCGGTGGTCACTCCATGTTTCGATGGGCAGCCAGGGAGTCTGCGCGATGAATTTTTGGGTGATGATCTTAGTCAACTGATCGTTTCTAACGGCCCCGCCCTGGTACAGGGTGTTGACCGGGTAGGTGATCGACTTAGTGCCGGGGGTATTGGTCACGCCATCCACATAGGATGCTGTGAAGGTGGCCGAAGGTTCGGTGGTGTTGTTCCAATCCACGCAGGTACCGTTCCTATTGTAATCATCGTTGGCCAGGTAGCTGGCCAGGTAGTTAGAGACACCCCAATAGGCGAAGCTTTGGGAGATGCCGGAATCGTAAGCAGCCTGAGGCGGAACCGGGGTGGCCCATCCTCTTACGCCACCTTCTGCCAGCAGGAAGTAGGTTTCCCAGGCACCGAAGAAGACGCGAGTCGCTGTTTGGGTGCGGAACTTCTGTTGCAGGCTGGGCACCTTACCGTCGGAAGCACCGATGTTGACGATGGAGTTGAGCGTGTTGACCACGCCGCCTTTGGCGCCCCAGTTGCCATCGGGCATGGGGTTCCAGGTAAAGGCGGCATTGAATGCCTTGAGGGCCGTGCCGTCGATGTTCCGGAAGCTGTCCGTGGTGCCGCCGTCGATGGCGCCGCAGGTACCGCTGGGGAAGGTGGGGCTGGAGCTGTTGCCGGGAATATAAAACATCTGGAAGGCGCGGGGGTCGATCGTCGCGGGCATCCCATCCATATAGTATGCCGAGTAAGGGTTATTGGTCATTGTGGTGAACTGTACCGGAAGGTATTGGCCGATATAGTTCGCAGCTTTGACCTTTCCCAGGGCGGTGGTCAGCGATGTCGGGTCGCTAACGACCGAAGGCAACTGGCTTGCCGTGGTTACGCCACCCAGGTTAACCATGAGGTTGTTCAGGGCAACGGATTCGGGGGCCAGATACCAGCAACGGGTATAGACGCCCGATAGAGAATTCCAGCCGGCGGCTTCTTTGACGCCGAAGTTCGCGGAATTGGACGTGATGAAATTCTTCGTCGCGGCGGCTGCCTCGAATTCGGATTGCGCCTTGGTGGGATCGACCTGGGAAAGCCGCATGGCGAGCCGCAGCCGCAGGGAGTTGGCGTATTGCTGCCAGTTGAGCCAGTTGAAACCATAGGCGGGATCGTCAGACGCAAGCGTAGCGGAGGCCGTTTCGACATTGGGATTGATGCCTGCGGAAGCGCTGTCGAGTTCGCTCAACGCATAATAGTATACCGTTTTTACATCCGAAAAACTGGGGTTCACGCCCTGGAAACCATTGGTGGGCATGGGACCGAAACAGTCGGACATTTCGGTGAGCAGGTAGGCGCACCAGATGCGGGATATCCAGATCAGGTTCTGCGTGTAGAGCTTTTGTGTGCCAGCGGCTATTTGTTGGTTACCGATGGTGATCGCATTGTTGATATACGTCAACGCGCTTGCCTGGTTATTGTAATATTCGCTGATCCACTCGTCGCTATAGGCACCCCAGGAAAAGGTAGCGCCGTCTGCGTCCGAGATCTGGTGTCCGGCCGCGGCCCAGTAGAGGATGAATGCGCGTTCGGATACGCCTGGATTCATTTGAGCGGTAACGATGGAGTTATCGATAAAATATTCCACCTGTACCTGATTGCTGTTTGCCGCGACGGGGTTGTTGTTAACGTCCGCAAATTTTTTACAGGAGAAAAGCAATACTGGCGCAAGGGCGAAGAGTACCAGGCTTTTTATATTAATGTGTTTCATTGTCGAACTATTTATTGATTAGAAACCTAAGTTAAGCGTGATGGTATAGGTCCGCGTGGTCGGGGCGCTGCCGCTTTCAAAGCCGGTTGCGAGCGATCCTGTTGCAAAGGAGGACTCCGGATCCACTCCGTGCATATGGCTGGAGATCATCCATACATTGTTGCAGGAGAAGGCCAGCGACGCTCTTTGGATGGGACTGCCCTGTATAATGCTTTTCGGCAACAAGTACGCGAGCTGGACGTTCCGTACGCGAATATTGCTGGCGTCAAACAAGTTGGCTTCCGTTATCCCCGTGTTGCCTACGCCAAGCGCCGCCCAATATTGCTGGGGAGACACTTTGGAGGTGTTGGTGACATAACCGCTTCCGCTGTTGGCGAGCTGAACGCCGGCGACAACCATCGAATCGCGTTTGCCATTGACGACCGTATTGGCGGCGGTACCGGCGGTTTCCATGCTCGACATGGTGAAGGAGAATTCTTTTCCACCGAGAGCGGCGTCGAGCAATACGGAGAGCGTGAAATGTTTATAAGAGAAACGGTTTGTCCAGCCGATGATCGCCCGTGACTGCTGGTTACCCAGGAGGGTATCGCCTGCGGGGTCAGCCTGCGGCAGGCCCTGAGCCGTGAGGATCATCTTGCCGTAGTTGGGGTCTTTTGTGTCGGTGACCCGGTCGATGCGTGTTCCATAGATCTGGCCGTATCGTTGACCGGCGACCGCATTGACGGCTATCTGGTCAAAGCCACCCAATTGATATTTCTCTACACCCGGATAAAGCGCTTTCACGGTATTGTTGTTCATCGAGAAATTCACGCTGGTGGTCCAGTTGAAGCTACCGGGTCTGGTCAGGATGCGGGCGTCCGCGGCGATCTCGATGCCTTCGTTCTGGATGTTGCCGGCGTTGATGATCTCGCCATTGTAGCCGCTAAGCGGATCGAGGGGCAGGGTAATGATCTGGTTGGTCGCGTTGGACTTGTACCAGGTGAAGTCGATGCCGAGGATGTTGTGGAGGAACCGCATTTCGGCGCCCAATTCCAGCGATTTGATCAGCTGGCTTTTGATGTTGGGATTGTATAAAATGATACCCGCGCCGGTGGTAGTGGGTTGCGCTGTGGTATTGTTGTTCGGATCGAGTCCGATCTGGTAGGTATTATAGAGTTGCTGCGGATCGAGGTCGCTACCTGCGGTAGCATAGCCGGCTCTCAATTTGCCGTAGTTGAACCAGGAAGGCAGGGATCCGCCGTTGTGTTCGATCATATCGCTGAAGACATAGCTCAAATTCACGGACGGATAGAAATAGGAGCGGTTTTGTTTGGAGAGGGCCGACGACCAGTCGTTCCTGACGGTACCATTCAGAAACAGATAATTGTCGTAGTTCAGTTCAACCGAACCATATACGGAGTTGATGGTTTTTGACGTGAATTGCTGGCTGAAGGTCGGGTTGCCCTGGGCATTGGTAATCGAGAAAAGGTTGGGTACCCGCAGGGTGCCTGCGCCGGATGCGAATTGATTGTCCTGCCAGCTTTGGAGGTTGCCGCCCACCATGACTGAACCGCCTAATTTGCCGAAGACGTTGTCTTTCTTCGCTGTTACCAGGGCGCTATAGTTGGTCTGATAATAGTTATCATTGGAGATGCCATAGCTGCCGGGAAGGTTGCCGGGGCTACCCGCATACAGTTTCGAGTTGCCGGCGTCGGTATACATATCGGAAGAGCCGATGACCGTAGCATCCAGCCAGTCGTTGAACTGGTATTTCAAGGAGCCGTATAAGATGTAGCGGTTCCGGGTATCCTGGTTCAGATCGTATTTCTGCTGCCAATAGGGGTTCATCGTATTTCCCTTTTGATACCAGATCATGTTACCGGCAGAATCCACGTCGTTGCTGAGCCTGGTGAAGTCAAAGCTCCGGGGGAACGTGTTGAGGGTAAGGAAGATGTCATTGGTATTCGATCCTACCAGGGGACGGTTGAATGCCGTGGCGTTGATGAACTGGAGCTTGGCGTCGAGCGTCCAGCGTTCGTTGGCGCCGAATTTGGTGACCGCTCTGGTGGTGATGTTGTTACGTGCCAGTTTCGACCCCGGGATGATGCTCTTATCATCCAGGCGGCTATAGGAGGTATACACGGAAGTGTTTTTGAACTGTTGCTGGAACGAAACGTCCTGCGTCGAGATCACGCCGTCTTTAAGATAATTGCCTACGTTGTTGTAGGGTTTGTAAGGAACGCTGTTTCCCTGAAAATCGGTAACGTTTTGGCCTGTCATTGCCGGTCCCCAGCTGAGGTTGGAGGTCTTATCATACACCCCATTGGAGCCCTGGCCGAAGCTGCTTTGCTGTTTGGGAGCCGTAAAAATGCTTTCGAAACCTACGGATGAAGACAGCGCAATGCCGGCACCAGGTTGTTTCTGACCACTTTTCGTGGTGATCATGATGACCCCGTTGCCCCCTAATGAGCCATAGAGTGCGGCGCCGGCGGGGCCTTTTAGTACGGTGATGGTCGCAATATCGTCCGGGTTAATATCGCTGAGGCCATTGCCCATGTCCAAGGAGGGATTGTAGAAGTCGTTGGTGGAACCTACGCCCTGGCGGCCCGTGACGTTGCTGATGGGCATCCCGTCGATGACGATGAGCGGTTGAGAGATGCTTGTAAGCGAGTTGTTTCCCCGGAGCCTTATCTGCGAGGAACCGGTGGGGCCGGTGCCGCCGCGAATAATTTGCAGGCCGGCTACCTGACCGGTGAGATCATTGGTCAGGTTGGGGTCTTTGATTTCCTGGAGCGTTTCCCCTTTGACCTCCTGCACCGCATAGCCGAGTGATTTTCTCTGTCGTTTTATACCCAGGGCCGTTACGACGACACCTTCGAGTCCGCCCTGTTTGGTGTAGAGGGTGATGGCTGGTGCGGCGTTGTCGGTGGACACTTCCACGGATTGAAACCCGACGCTGCTGATCTCCAGTTTCGCGCCGGGTGTCACGGCAATTGTAAAATGCCCGGTGGCATCCGAGGTGGTAAAATTCTTTTTGTCTTTTTCCTGAATAGTTGCGGACGCTATGGGTGCGCCGGAGGAATCGGTGATCGTTCCCGCAATCGTTTTTCTCTCTTGCGCCTTTGCGCAGAAAACAAACGTGGTCATCACCAGAAGCAGCAGTGATGGTTTTAGCAGAGCCTTCATTATGTGTGAATTTTGGTTATACATTCATTTTTCGTTTGTACGATGCTACATAGGTTTCCAGGAGATTTTCATCGAAGCCTTCCATGACGAGCGCTGCTGCGCCGAGCAGTTCCGCATGGAGGCCCAATTTGGAGATAAGGATCTTTGTATTTTCGGACAGTCTTGGGATACAGTGTTCGTTCATGGCCTGCTGGATGGGGGCTTCCCAGACCCTTCCCGCCGTGGCGCCTCTTCCGCTGAGGACGATGAGCTCGGGATTCAGTAGATGGACAAGGATCGCAACGCCCCGGCCGATATTGTAGCCGGCTTCCGAGAACAGCCCAATGGCCATCTTGTCCCCTTTGAGGGCCGCATCCTTGATCATCCGGAACTGATGCTCGATATTATCGTTTTCGAGGCCTTTGAGCGTGAGGGACGAAAGCTCGCCTTTGCGTAGTTTGTCCTTTGCCTTTGCGACGATCGCGGTCAGGGAAGATTCCGTTTCGAGACAGCCGTGTTTTCCGCAGGAGCAAAGCTTGTTGTTGGAGAACATGGGGATGTGACTGAACTCGCCCGCAAATCCGCTGGCGCCGCGAAACAGCTGGCCATCCAGGATCATGCCCAGGCCAACGCCCCACCCGATGTTGATGACCATTGCGTTGTTTGTTCGGCCGACTTCCCCGAATTTTTGTTCGGCAAGGCCGATGACGCTGGAATCATTATCTACAAAAACCTTTACACCGACCTTTTCGCCGATCGCCTCTGCGATCGCGGGAGAACCGTTAATGGAATAGTTGACCCCCTTTTTGGGATCGACAAAACCGGGCATGGCGATCCCTATGCCTGCCAACTGATCTTTATTGACGCCGGATACTTCGAGATAATTGGCTATCTCGCCCGCCAGGTTCCGGACATATTGGGCGTCTTCATAGAAGTTGATCGTTGCCTCATGGACGTGCGAGATCATTTTGTGCTGCATGTCCATCAGGGCCATCCGCACGACGAATTGGTCCACTGCCACCGCGAGCGTAAATATAAAATCGGTGACGAGGGAGTACATCACGGGTTTCCGGCCGCCGGTGGAAGGAGCATACCCGTTCTCGATGACAATGCCTTTTGCGATGAGCTCGTTTAAGCGCAGGGTGGTGTTGGGAAGACTTTTTTTGATGCTTTTACTCAAGTCCAGGCAGGACATCGACCTGTGGTAGTACAATTCTCTGATAATTCCGCTAGGGTTCTCCCCAGAGTTGGCAGCAGTCATGCGTTGGTCTTTTTAAAAAACGTATAAAAGTATCTAAACTTTTGTGTGAAGTTATGGCTAAATAAAAAATTTCCAAATGTTTAGCGGAAGATTTTTGTCGAAGTTGTCTTGCAACCGATTGAATGCGAAAATGGTCAATAAAATAAAACCCCGGGAGCGACCCGGGGCAATAGTCTAATCAAAAACCAAAAACCATAACCATATGAAACGTTCTCGAATATAAAATTAGGCAGAAGTTCTGCCCGGTCCTAGCTTTTGTGGCGAATTTCGGGTCGTTTAGGTTTTTGGACCGGAAAACGGTACAGGCATCCCTATAGCGGATTGTTAGCCAAATGTGAAGAGCGGTTTTCGCGGAGGCCGGGAGGTAAACTTTTGAGCTTCCGGCATGTTATTGGAAATGAAAACATCCCCATCGCCATGGAAAAGAAAGAGATACGCGACGCGTATACGAAATACTGGCTGGAGAACGGGAAACGGCCGGTTTCCGTCTACACTTTTGTGCAGCAGCTTGGTATTCCCGAATCCGGTTTTTACGATAATTACGCCTCCTTTGATGCGGTCGAAAAAGACATCTGGCGGGCGATCTTCGAAGAGACGCTGGAAAAGCTCAAGGCCGACGAGACCTACCGGACCTATGGAGTCCGGGAAAAGCTGCTGGCTTTTTACTTTCTCTGGGTGCAGGAGCTGCGTGGGCAGCGAAGCTATATCCTGCTGCAACGGGAGCGGTTCCTGGTTCCGGGCACGCACCTCGACAAGCTGGATACTTTCCGCACCGCCTTTTACGACTATATCCGTGAGCTGATCAAGGAAGGTTATGGGACGGGTGAGGTCAAGGAGCGGAAATTTATCTCCGATCAGTACGTACATGGGTTTTGGGCGCAGGCGTTGTTCGTGCTCCGCTATTGGATCAAGGACGACAGCGAGCGGTTCGAGATGACGGATGCCGCCATCGAAAAGGCGGTCAACCTCAGCTTCCAGCTGATCAGCTCGGGTACGATCGACAGCATTTTGGATTTCGGAAAATTTGTCTTTGCAAGGAAATAACATGCGATGAAAGAACAAACGACCATACCTACCGGCAAAGTAGAGCGGGCCAGCAGGTTTGTGGCTACAGGACTGAAGGTGGGGGGCAATTATTTGAAGCATTATACCAAGAAGCTTATCGATCCTTCCATTAGCAAGGAAGAGTTGCACGCGGACAATGCGGAGGATATTTATGATACGCTGAGCAACCTCAAGGGAAGCGCGTTAAAGGTGGCGCAGATGCTCAGTCTGGACAGGGGCATGCTGCCCAAGGCGTATACCGAAAGGTTTGCCATGTCGCAGTACAGCGCGCCGCCGTTGAGCGGGCCGCTGGTCGTGAATACTTTTTTGAAGACGCTGGGCAAGACGCCGGCGCAGCTGTACGATAAATTCGAGATGAAGGCGTCGAATGCGGCGTCCATCGGTCAGGTTCACCGGGCCTGGAAATGGGGCAAGGAGCTCGCGGTGAAGATCCAATACCCGGGAGTGGCTAACAGCGTGCGGAGCGATCTGCGGATCGTGAAACCTTTTGCGTTGCGGATCGTGGGCATGAATGAGGTGGACATGGACAAATATTTCCAGGAGATAGAGGGTAAGCTGCTCGAGGAGACCGATTATACCCTCGAGCTGCGGCGGTCGATGGAGGTTTCGGCCGAGTGTGCGCATATCCCTGATTTGGTTTTCCCGGTGTATTATCCCGAGCTGTCCAGCGACCGCATCATTACCATGGACTGGCTTAGGGGCTATCATCTCAAGGAGTTTCTGGAGCGGGCGCCTTCGCAGGAGGTTCGCGACAGGATCGGGCAGGCCCTTTGGGACTTCTACCAGTTCCAGGTGCATGCGTTGCGCCGGGTGCATGCCGATCCGCATCCCGGCAATTTCCTCATGCGGGACGACGGGACCGTGGGGGTGTTCGATTTCGGGTGCATCAAGGAGATACCGGAAGACTTTTATGTCAATTATTTCTTGCTCACCAACCAGGAGGTCTTGAAGGACGAGGTGCGTCGCCGGGAAATTTATACCAACCTGGAGATGATCCACCCGAGCGATACGGAGAAAGAGATCGAATTCTTCTCCGGCCTGTTCCAAAAGATGATCGATATGCTCACGTTGCCGTTTACGCGCGCGACCTTTGATTTTGGTGACGAATCGTATTTTACCGCTATTTACGAGTACATGGACTATCTCTCGAATCTCAAAGAGGTGCGGGAGAGCAAGGTAGCTCGCGGCTCGCGGCATTCGTTGTATATCAACCGGACCTATTTTGGGTTGTATTCGATCCTCAGCGATCTCAAGGCCAGGGTGACTACCGGTGAGGAGCGGTTGAAGAAGATCATGGACGAGGCTGCCCGCGTACAGTGATGGGCGGCGGTCAGTGGGGGCTTGCTGGATCTGGCCGGGGCTCATCGGGTCTGGCTGGGGCTCCTCGGGTCTGGCCAGGGTTCGCTGGATCTCGCCGGGGCTCCTCGGCTCTCACTGGATCTGGCCGGGCTGGCCGGGTCTCGTTGGATTTAGCTGGGCTCGTCGACTCTCACCGGCTCTCGCCGCGAAGTGATCGGATTTTTATGGTCGCTTGGCGAAAGGACAAATTTGCGCTCGCCGATACCAGGGGTGTTAAGTGGAGCGTTTTAGGTTTTTGCGTACCCTAAACTCTTTTGTAATGAAAACCTATGCCTTCGCGCTGGCTTTTTCGGCCATTTCCCTTGGTGTTTTTGCAACTACCGGTCCCAGAACTTCAACTTCTTCTAAAAGTACTCGCGTTCCACACTACTATGTGATGATGAAACGCGGCAAGCTCATCGAGGTGAGCCATGGTCATCAGAAATCTGTGAAGAAAGACATTACGCTTACGACCGAAACGACGATCCACCCCAATGGTGCGGTCGACGAGGGGAGCGGAAAGTATCTTCAGATCAGGGAAGGACAATATATTACCATGGACGGTAAGATCCGTAATCTGAAGGATATGGGCCGCAAGTAACGCGGTGCCTTTCACAGAATACGTTAGACACCCCGGGAGCAATCCCGGGGTAATGTTGCTTGTTTAGTGCACGGTGAAATCCTGGTTGTCCACGGGTAGGCCCTGGGGGATCAGGATCACGTTGTATGCGTGTTTGGTCACGGCATGACAGTTATTGTGTGCGGCCGAATCTGTACGAAATCTGGAGGCAATCCGGGCGAGGTCTGGAGCGGTTGTTAAGAAATAATTATTCTTGGGTTCGGCGTGCAGGGCTTGGTGGTGGCGGGATAATTTCGCCCGCATGCGGAATGTTCTCTTCTTTTGTTTTGTCCTCTCAGCGCTTTCGGGCGCGGCCCAGGACAGCCTGTTGCAATTCGTTTTTACCTCCGATGTTCATTATGGCATCACGCGGCAGCATTTCCGCGGTGCCGACAAGGTGCCGTCGACCAGGGTCAACCGGGCGATGATCGCTGCTATCAACAAGCTGCCTGGCTTAACGCTTCCGGACGATGGCGGTGCCGGCGCGGGCGTGAAGATCCGGGAGCTCGATGGTATCCTGATCACCGGCGATATTGCTAACCGGGAGGAGAAGGGGATACAGCCTGCTGCCGCATCGTGGGCACAGTTCGAGGCGGATTATGACCATCTTTTAAAGACGACGGACAGGCATCACGCCCGTACGCCGATCCTGCTGGGTCCCGGCAATCACGATGTCTCCAATGCCATTGGCTATTGGAAGCCTGCTAAACCTTTACGGGATGCGAGCTCGATGGCGGGGATCTATGACCGCATGATAAAGCCTGCGCACCCGGTTTCGGCGGCGACGTATGATTATTCCACCGATAAGATCCATTATATCCGTGACATCGGCGGGGTCAATTTCCTTTTCGCCGGCTGCTGGCCGGATTCGCTGGAACAGGCGTGGATGGACAAAAAGCTTGCTTCCGTGAGCCGGGGCACCCCTGTGCTTTTATTCGCCCATTCCAACCCCGATGTCGAGGCGCGGTTCTTTACCAATCCAAATGGTGGGCATGGCATCGATAGCGCGGACCGGTTCGAGAACCTTTTACCGGAGGTCTTCCAGGATGGCTATTCCGTAAAGGACTCCGCATTGATCGAGCAGCGGGGCTTCGTCGCTTTTCTTGGGCGTCATCCACAGATAAAGGCCTATTTCCACGGCCACAATAACTACACACAATTCTACGAGTGGCGGGGGCCGGACAGGAATATCTCGCTGCCCTGTTTCCGGGTCGATTCGCCTATGAAGGGGGCGCGCTCGTCAAAGGATGAGACCCTGCTGGCGTTCGAGGTGGTCACCATCGATATGCGCCGGCGGACCATGACGGTGCGGGAATGCCTTTGGAATACGACGCCGGATGATCCTTCCGTGTTGCGGTGGGGGCAGATGAAGACGATGGGGTTGTAGACGGGGGAGGGCGGGGCGAACGAGGCCCCAATTGCAGGCTGACGTGAAAAAGTTCCATCCATTTTGAGCAGTGAAAAGAATAATTTTACTGATATGGCAAAGCAAGCGATCAGTAAAGAATATAAAGCTTTTTTGGAAGAGATCAAGCGAAAGGTCTACGATGCACAATACCAGGCTATGCGGAAGGTGAATAAAGAGTTGATCAGCTTGTATTGGTATATCGGAGAGACCATTGTAACCAGGCAAAGCCGATTTAAATGGGGAAAGGCAGTAGTAGAGACATTAGCGGTCGACTTGCAAAATGAGTTCCCTGGGATGAGTGGTTTTTCTGCGCAGAATCTTTGGTATATGCGGAAGTTCTATAAGGAGTACCATGCAGATGAAAAACTCCAACCAATGGTTGGAGAAATAGGGTGGAGTCATAATCTTATCATTATGGATAAGTGCAAGGACAAGCTGGAGAGGGAGTTTTATATCAAGATGACGATTAAATATGGGTGGACGAAGAATGTATTGATCCATCACGTGGAATCCAAAAGCTATGAGCGGTTTTTATTAGGACAGACAAATTTTGATAAAGCTGTTCCCGAGAAATATAAACATCAGGCCAAGCTGGCAGTAAGGGATGAATACAACTTTGAATTTTTGGAGATGGCCGATGAGCATGCTGAAAAAGAGCTGGAGGCTGCGATTATGAAGAATATGCGACGGTTTTTACAAGAAATGGGTGGTGACTTTACGTTTGTAGGTAACCAGTATCGCTTGCAGTCCGGGGAAGAAAATTACTATATCGACATTCTGCTATATCATAGGCGGCTTAAATCTATGGTCGCTATCGAGCTGAAAGCCGGAAAGTTCAAACCGTCGTATGCCGGTCAAATGAATTTTTATCTAACCGTACTTAATGATCAGGTAAAGACAGAAGAGGAAAATCCTTCTATTGGCATTATCGTTTGCAGGGCAAAGGACAGGACAACGGTGGAGTATGCACTAAAAGAAACCAACAATCCAATAGGCATAGCTTCGTACAAAGTAACGCCATCTTTGCCCAAAGACATGAAAAAATAC
>DASYZH010000154.1:0-3635 GCA_035946435.1 Puia sp.
GGTAGAGATCCTCGAACACAAACGATTCATCACCTGCCACTCCTATGTTCAAAGCGAGATCACGGCTTTGATGCGGGTCGCGGATAAGTTCGGCTTTACCGTCAACACCTTTACGCATATCCTCGAAGGCTATAAGGTGGCGGACAAGATGAAGGCCCATGGCAGCAACGCCTCCACCTTCTCGGATTGGTGGGCCTATAAGATGGAGGTCCAGGACGCTATCGCCTACAACGCGGCCATCATGACGAAAGAAGGACTCAACGTCTGCATCAACTCGGACGACGCCGAACAGGCCCGCCGCCTGAACCAGGAAGCGGCCAAGAGCGTGAAATACGGCGGGCTCACGGAAGACGAAGCCTTCAGGATGGTCACCCTCAATCCCGCCAAGGCCCTCCATGTGGCGGATCGCGTAGGGAGCATCAAGGAAGGGAAAGACGCCGACCTCGTCCTCTGGAGCGATAACCCGCTGAGCATCTATGCCCGTGCGGAGAAGACCATCGTCGATGGCATCGTATACTATGACGTCGATCACGATGCCCGGATGCGCCAATACATCGCCGCCGAACGCAACCGGCTTATCCAAAAGCTCGTGGGTGAAAAAAGATCCGGCGCGGCCATGGCGCCCGCAACACCCAGCTATCACATCGAGCTCAGCTGCGGTGACCACAGCCACCATGACGGCCTGCTGACCATCGACGAAGGCGACGACGACCAATCCACCAACTAAAAAAAATCATTCATGCAACTAACAAAAATATCCCTCGCTCTGCTGCTTGCCGCGACGATCGGCGTCACCACCCAGGCACAGGACGATGTTTACCCGGCCCAGCCCTATATGGGCAGACTCTTCATCACCGGCGGGACCATACACATAGGGAACGGCCAGGTGATCGACAACGGCACCATCGAGGTCGACAACGGCAAGATCGTCCGCGTCGGCACCGGTATCCAACCCTCCGGCGATGCAAAGACCATCGACGCCAAAGGCAAGCAGATCTACCCGGGCCTCATCCTCTCCGTGACCGACCTCGGACTAAAGGAGATCGGCAGCGGCGTCCGCGGCTCCAACGACTACGAAGAGCTCGGCGACCTGAATCCCGAAATCCGCTCCATCGTTGCCTACAACACGGACTCAAAGATCATCAACACGCTCAAGGCGAACGGCATCCTCCTGGCGGGTACGACGCCCGAAGGCGGTACCATCAGCGGTTCTTCGACCATCGTGCAGCTCGACGCCTGGAACTATGAGGACGCGGCCTATAAGCTGGACAACGCCATCCATGTCAACCTCCCCAGCTTTATGCCTCCACCCCGGCGTTTCGGCGGACGCTTCGGCGGCGCACCGCAAGGCGATCCCGTAAAAGAAGCGCTCAAAAAGATCGACGAGCTCAAGACCTTTTTCCGCGAAGCCCAAGCCTATGCTGCCGAGACCACGCACAAAGAGACCAACCTTAAATTCGAAGCCGTCAAAGGTCTCTATACGAAACAACAAAAGCTTTTTGTACATGCCGACCAGGTGAAGCAAATGCTCGTGGCCATCGAGCTGGCCAAAGAGTTCGGCTTCGACGTGACCATCGTCGGCGGCAGCGAGTGCTGGCAGATCGCCGACCTGCTCAAACAAAACAATATCTCCGTGATCCTCCAACAGCTCCACGCCCTCCCTACTACGGAAGACGATGACGTGGACCAGCCCTTCAAGACCCCCGCGGTCCTGCAAAAAGCGGGCGTCCTCTTCGCCCTCAACGACAATCACGAAGAGTCACGCTACCGCAACCTGATGTTTAACGCGGGTACCGCCGTGGCCTATGGGCTTACAAAAGAGGAAGCGCTGGAAGCCATTACCCTCAATGCCGCAAAGATCTGCGGTATCGACGACCGCACGGGCTCGCTCGAAGCAGGTAAAGACGCCAACATCGTGATCAGCGGCGGCGACATCCTGGACATGCGCACCAGCCTCATCGAACATTGTTTTATCCAGGGCAGGGAAGTAAGCCTGGAGAATAAACAGACACAGCTATACCATCGATATATGACGAAATACGGATTGCAATAGAAAAAAGATCAACATAAAAAAGGGCCCCGGAAGGGGTCTTTTCTTTTAAAATAATAGATATCAACTACTTGTGATTTATAGATATACTTTTATATTAATCTAGGATTATATTTTTCTATAATTATAATTATATCTTTTATATTTTTGTATAAAGTTATAGCTATAATGACAATTCCTTCTTCAGTCTTTTCAAGAGATTCTTACATTGAAAAGATCAAACCTTTTATCCGGAAAGGATTGATCAAGGTCCTCGCTGGCCAGCGCAGGGTTGGGAAAAGCTATTTACTTTTCCAGCTTATCCAATTTATACAATCTCAGGACCCCCAGGCCAACATCATTTATATCAATAAGGAAGACCTGCAATTCGATACCATCAGGGATGCTGCCGGCCTCAATGAATACATCCTCTCGAAATCCCGGAAAGAAGCGCCCAATTATATATTTATAGATGAAATCCAGGATATCCGTGAATTCGAAAAAGCCCTACGCTCTCTGTTGCTGGACCCCAATAATGACATTTATATCACAGGCAGCAATGCCAGCCTTCTTTCTGGCGAGCTGGCGACGTATCTAAGCGGCCGGTATATAGAATTTAAAATATACAGTCTGTCTTATACCGAATTCCTCCACTTTCATCAATTAACGGATAGCGATACAAGCCTCGAGTCCTATTTCAAATTTGGTGGATTACCCTACTTGATACATCTGCCATTGACGGAATTGGCATTTGAATACATCAGCAGCGTTTACAATACAATTGTGTACAGGGACGTGGTCAGCAGGTATAATCTACGGAATACTTCGTTCCTTGAAACCTTGCTGCTGTTTCTTGGAGATAATATCGGAAGTCTTTTTTCCGCAAAACGGATCAGCGATTTCCTGAAATCCCAGCATACGAATATGCCGCCTAACCAGATACAGCAATATTGCGCCCATCTTGCCAACGCCTTTATCATCCATGAGCTAAACCGCTACGATCTTGCTGGCCGGAGAATTTTTGAAATAGGAAACAAATTCTACTTTGAAAACGCCGGGATACGGAATGTTATTTCCGGCTACAAGATTGCGGATCGCGGTAAGCTTTTGGAAAATATTATCTGCAATCATCTGCTCTACCTGGGATATGATGTTAAAGTAGGTACTTTCCATAAACAGGAGATCGATTTTGTCTGTGAACGGGCTAATGAACGACTATATATCCAGGTAGCATTGAAGCTGGATGATCAGGCAACCATCGATCGGGAATTCGGCAATTTACTCAACATCCCCGATAACTATCCGAAGATCGTAGTGAGCGAGGGTAATTTTCAGGGAAATACTTATGAGGGCATTCGGCATATGCACGTCCGGGATTTCCTCAAATTGACTTCCCCCATTTCCTGAAACCCCATCCGGCCTTCTGCGGAGCAAACTCCACCACCACCACCAGGAACGCCACATGAAGCAGCTGCGTCGGCAAGATGTTCCAGTTCTCGATCGTCGTAGTGCCGAAGATCAGCAGGATCATCACGATGGCACCCGCGATCGCCGCCTGCCGCGTGAACAGCCCCGCGAGCAGCAACGCCCCCACGATCAATTCCGC
>DASYZH010000155.1:0-42987 GCA_035946435.1 Puia sp.
GGCGACCGTTGTTGCCGGGGATAATGAAAAGCGGCAGGCGTTGAGCTTTGCCCAGGGGACAACAACGGTCGGGCTACGCTATGCGATCAGCTTTGTCAGCGCGGAACAGGCCAAAAAGAATTATGCCGAAGAGATTGCCGGCAAATCCTTCGACGCGGTTAAGCAACACGCGGCGAGCGCCTGGGCAACGGTGCTGGGCAAGATCCGGGTGGAAGGCGGCACTACGGCACAGCGACGTTCGTTCTATACGGCGCTTTATCGCTGTCATGAGCGGATGGTGGACATCTCTGAAGATGGCCGGTATTACAGCGGCTATGACCATCGGGTAGAGACCGATAAACGCCCTTTCTATGTAGACGACTGGTCCTGGGACACGTACCTCGCGCTGCACCCGTTACGCGAGATCCTCCATCCGGCACAGGAAGAGGATATGTTGCAGTCGTATGTGCGGATGTACAAGCAGAGCGGCTGGATGCCGACCTTCCCCGTGTTGTTTGGGGACTATGCCTGTATGAACGGGTTTCATTCTTCCGTGATCTTTCTGGATGCGTGGCGGAAAGGCCTGCGGAATTTCGATGTGGCCGGCGCGTATGAAGGGATGCGTAAGAATGCCACCGACGCGACATTGCTGCCCTGGCGCAATGGCCCCAAGACGCCGCTGGATGATTTTTTTCATGCGCATGGCTATTTTCCCGCTTTGCATCCCGGTGAGAAGGAGACGGAACCGGAGGTGCATCCGTTTGAAAAACGGCAGGCGGTGGCCGTGACACTCGGGGCTTCGTTCGACGACTGGGCGCTGGCGCAGCTGGCGAAGGACCTGGGCAAGAGCGAGGATTATAAGACATTCTCTGCCCGTGGAAAGAATTATCTCAACGTGTGGGACCCTGCGAAGAAATTCTTTATGCCCAAGGATTCCGCGGGCAACTGGATCGATATCGACCCGGCCTGGGACGGCGGCATGGGCGGAAGAGAGTACTATGATGAGAACAACGGCTGGACCTATTTGTGGCAGGTGCAGGAAGATATCCCCGGGCTCATCGGCCTCATGGGTGGGAAGAAGGCCACTGAAGACCGGTTGGACCAGCTCTTCCGGGAAGGCTTGGGCCGTAGCAAGTACGAATTCTGGAGCAAATTTCCCGATGCTACGGGCTTGGTGGGGCAGTTCTCGATGGCCAACGAACCTTCGTTCCATATTCCCTATCTTTACGATTATGTGGGTGCGCCCTGGAAGACACAGGCAAAGATCCGGCTGCTGCTGTCCACCTATTTCCCGGACAATGTCTACGGCATACCGGGTGATGAGGACGGCGGCGGGATGTCGGCCTTTGTTGTCTTTTCTTCCATGGGTTTCTATCCTGTGACACCGGGGAAGCCTTTTTACGCGCTCGGCAGCCCGGTGTTCAGCAAGGTGACCATTGCCCTCGATAATGGAAAACAATTTACGCTGATCGCCCATAACAGTTCTACCGTGAACAAGTACATCCAGAGCGCCCGGATCAACGGCGCGGAATTGCGCGGACCCTGGTTCACGCACCGGCAGCTGGTGGATGGTGGTACGGTCGAGCTGGAGATGGGACCAAAACCCAACAAGCAATGGGGCGCCGATGCCAGTATTCCCGGAGAATGAGCTTTTTATTGTCGATTCTTTTAGCCGCCGGCGCTTATGCGCAGCCGGTGCACGACGGGGCCCCATTGCCGACTCCCTGGACGGCGGCGGCCCGTGCGGCGGCTGTTCCGCTACCTGAATATCCGCGGCCGCAGCTGCAGCGAAAGGAATGGCTCGATCTCAACGGGCGCTGGGATTATAGGGGTGGGACCGGACAGCCTGATCCGCGTTCGGCGGAGACGGCGCCTTCTTTTGAGGGGGCGCAGGAGAAGATCCTCGTGCCGTATCCGCCGGAGTCGTGGCTTTCGGGGGTGCAGCGGAAACAGGAGATCAATCTATGGTATCGCCGCAGCTTTTCGATCCCCGATGGATGGAGGGGACGGCATGTGCTGCTGAATTTCGGCGCGGTGGATAACACCGCCGTGGTTTTTGTGAATGGGCGGAAGATAGGAACGCATAGCGGCGGTTACGACAGTTTTAGTTTCGATATTACCAATGCACTAAAACCCGGCGTCAATACGCTGGTTGTCGGCGCGTGGGATCCCAATGATGGCCGTGCGCCTTCCGGGAAGAACGGGCCGCGGGGCGATTATACGTTTACGTCGGGTATCTGGCAAACGGTGTGGCTGGAGCCGGTGGCGACGCAGCATATCGGCCGGATCGTGCTGGTGCCGGATGTGGAAGGGCAGGAGCTGAAATTGACGGTAGATGCAGGGCATGGCGGCGCTGACACGGGGCCCTCGGCCGCTGAGGCTCCGGGTGATGAGGGCGCGGCCGGGCTCACGGTGGAGGCTGCTGCCCTGCGGGCGGGGCAGGTCGTGGCTACGATCACCGGGGCCGCCGGCGACCGGTTGCGGTTACCGGTGAAACATCCGGAGCTGTGGTCGCCCGATCATCCGTTCCTATATGACCTGCGCGTCCGGCTGAAGGACCGGCAGGGCAGGGTGGTGGATGAGGTAACAAGCTATTTCGGGATGCGTTCCGTGAGCGTGGGCCTGGTGAACGGAGCGCCGCATCTGCTGCTCAACGGCCATTTTCTCTTTCAGCTGGGGCTGCTCGATCAGGGCTATTGGCCGGATGGGATCTATACCGCGCCTACCGATGCCGCGTTGCGGTTCGACATCGCCTTTGCCAAACGCGCCGGCTTCAACATGATCCGCAAACATATGAAGACGGAGCCGCAACGCTGGTATTATTGGGCGGACAAGCTCGGGATCCTGGTATGGCAGGACATGCCGTCCATCTGGTACCAGGACGAAGATACTGCGGTGACGCGCAGCGTCTTCCGGCACGAGCTCCGGCGGATCATCGACGACCATTTCAACAGCCCGTGCATAGTAACCTGGATCCCTTTCAATGAGAACTGGGGCGCTTTCGATGTCCGGGAGATCACGGATTGGGTGAAACTCTATGACCCCTCGCGGCTTGTTAACGGTAACACGGGCTTCAACAACAATCCTTCGTATCAAAAAGCCTATGGTGATCCGGGCAACGGGGATTTCGTCGACAAACATATCTATGCGGCGCCGTTAAGTGAGGCTTCGAGACCCGATGCCAGGAGGGCGGGGATGCTGGGTGAGTTTGGTGGTATCGGGCTTTACGAGCCGGGGCATATGTGGCCGGTGCTGAACAACGCCTATGAGATGGCGCTTTCGCGGGGGAACCTCACCGATCGGTACGAACTGATGTTGAACGAGGTGGAGCAGCTCATGGAGTATCGCGGCTTGAGCGGGGCGCTGTATACCCAGACCACGGATGTGGAGCACGAGATCAATGGCCTGCTGACATACGACCGTCAAGTGGAGAAGATGGATATCGCGGCGGTGCGGCGGATCAATGAAAGGATAATAGGGAGGAGCCGGGAGCTGGATGCAAAATGGAGAGCCGCTTATCATTTCGATACGACGATCTCGCGGGCCGTGCTGGATAATTATCTCTCGCGTTCCATTTCCATGGAGGGGCTGCTCAACGGCCGTGGGGACCTCGATGACAATATCCGGATGCTGGATCACATCGGTGCGAAGTTTATCGGTCGCAGCATTTGTTTATGGGGTCGCGAGGGGCAGCTGCTGGCGAATTTCGACCGCGCGAGGGCCCAGGTGCCCAAGGTGCTGGCGGACGATCCGGATCGCATCCTCGAGGCGTGTATCTTCGAGATCGTCACGTCGCAGGTGGACGAGGTGCCGGTGCCCGCATGGGCTTTTACCGCGTTTGGCCTTCCTGTGGAAAACCGGAATTTCCGCTATGCCGATATGCTTTATACCGATGGCCGTTTCCATGATCAATGGGGCAAAGGGGCCTCCGTGCCCGATGTCAGCCGGCCGGAGACGCGCTTGTGGTTCTATTTCCTGGCTGTTTCCTATATCGACCTGGGTTTCGAGGCGATCCATTACGGCCAGGTGGAGCTGATGAATAAGAACGATACGGACTTGCGCTGGTGGGCCCAGGTATTCACCATGGCCCGTGCCTATGCGCGTATCCATGCCCGGCGCCATATGCTCCTTTGCGATGCGCATACGCCCGGCGGGGGGTTGGTGAGGGATGGCCGATTGCTGCTCGACTTTCACGCCTTTCCGCTGCGGATCAAGGAGGTCCCGGACAAGCCGCAGGAGGCTATCCTCGAGCTCGGCTTCTCGGATGGTCTATACCGGCGAAGCAAGGGGGGAATCACCCCCAGCGGCTGGAGCTGCGAACATTTGCCTTACCTGGTCGAGTTCGACAACTACGGTGTAAGCAAGGGGCCCGGCGAGCCAAATCAGGGGCATGGCGGGTTCGACTGGATCTGGGGTTACGATGAAATTACCTGGTTCGCGCATCAGTCCCGCGAATATCGTAGTAACTGGCTTCGCTATGCTGCGGACTGGGTTCGCGGGGTCGATACCAATGCCCATCTCGAGATGCCCGGCAGCCGCACCGAGAGCTCGCCGCTGGACCACAAAAAATGGTATTATGCTAACGATGCCAGTCCCGCCGTACCCGAAGGGCTGGGGGATGAAGACGCCATTTTCGCCATTTGGTCCGATCCGACGCGTTTTCCGCGGCCGTGATGTTCCCGTTGTACTTAAAAACCATATCTTTAGGGCCAGGCTGCTTCCGGGCGGCCGGTTCATACGCTTATGAAGAGGTTACTATTTTGTATTGCTGCTGTTTTTTTATTTCAAACAAGCGATTTTGCCCAATCCTACGGTTTGATCTTCAGCAGTCATGAAGTGGTGCAGGAAAAACGGACCTCGATCGATCTTTCACCGGACGACTCGCTGTGTTTTACAAACAGCTTCAATCTTGCTTTCGATATCAATTTCCTGCCGCATCATGCGATCTATTTCGGCTATATCTTCAGGATCATCGCGGTGGGGCCCAATGGCAATGAGCAGAATATAGACCTGCTCTACAACCAGAAGGTTTCCAATTTCAAGGTGATCATCGGCGACAACTTCTCCGGCATCAGCTTTACTGTGGACAGCGTAAAGCTGTATCGCGACTGGAATAATTTTTCCCTTGCATACGACCTGCAGCAACACCAGATCCGGTTCAGCGTCAATGGGCGTGCCGTAGGCACGTCGGCCGTGCCGCTTACGGGTAATTGTTTCAAGATCCTCTGGGGAGCCGATGACTATGGTAAGTTCCGGACACGCGATATCCCGCCGATGGAGCTAAAGGATATCCGGCTCGCCGATAACGGGATACCGAAATACGACTGGCCACTCGACGAGACGACGGGCGAGGCCGCCATGGACAAGCTGTCGCATCGTACGGCCAGGATCAAGAACCCGGTGTGGTTGAAGCCACGTTATCAGCAGTGGGACCTTATCGGGTCATTTACCGTCAATGGATATGCGGGTGTAGCCTATAACCCGAAACAGGATAAGCTTTTCGTGGCAGGCTCGGATTCCATCGCTGGTTATGAGCTGACGAAGGACGGCTATACGATGGACTGGCTTCCCATCCGCCATACGGATCTCAGGCTGGGGCATCAGCTGATCTACGATACGGTAAATGATAAACTGCTGGATGTGTTTATCGACAGGCACATGGTCGCTACATTTTCGTTTGCTACGCGATCCTGGGATCAGAGTGCGCCGCCCGGGCCGCTCACCGAATACTGGCACGCCAATAAGTTCGTCTCGCCGCTGGACAGCTCGCTCTATATGATCGGCGGCTATGGGCAGCTGCGGTATAAGAATCTTGTGCAACGGTATCATTTTCCCACCCGGCAATGGGATACTGTAAAGACCTCAGGCGATTACCTGGCTCCGCGTTACCTGGCTGCAATGGGCATCGATGCCGAAGGGAAGTCAGCGTATCTCGTGGGCGGATATGGGAGTAAGACGGGGGACCAGATGCTCGATCCGCGGAATTTCTATGATCTTTTCCGTTATGATATCAGGCGGCATTCGTTCCATAGGCTATTTAGTCTCAAATCGCCGGCTTTCCCTTTTACGTTTGCGAACAGTTTGGTGATCGCGGCGAAACCGGATACCTGGTATGGGCTGCTTTTCCCCAACGACTCGTATAATTCCAGGCTACAGCTCGTGGAGGGCAGCTTTTCCGATTCGACCTTTAAGCAAGTGGGTAGCAGCATTCCCTATAGCTTTCACGACATTCAGAGCTATGCTGATCTTTATTACTCCCCGCTGAGCAATAAGCTGATCGCAGTGACACTTTTTTATACGCGGGACGACGAGAAAGAGCGGAACACACAGGTGAAGGTATATACGCTGAACTATCCGCCAGAGCCGGAGGATGTGAAGGCCGCGGTTGTTTCGGCTACTCCCGCCCGTAGCTATCGATGGATTTGGGGGATCATGCTGTTGGGCGGGCTGGTTTTTGTCATGGGGATGCTTGTGCTGCGACGGAGGCGTCGTTTGTCAGATGTAGCAGGGATGAGCCCGCAACCGATTGCAGCCCCTCTTTCCGCTCCGTCTGAACATACGGATGCGCATGTACCGGGACACGCAACAGTGCCGTCACCGGTGATGGTCGCGGTGGCTTCCAATACGGCTTTGCAAGAGGCGGGAGTGCCGGGCCCGGCGATCTATTTGTTTGGGCCATTCCAGGTTTATGACCGCGAAGGGCATGACATTACACGGCAGTTCACGCCGCTTCTCAAGGAGCTCTTTTTGATCATTGCAACCTACTCGATCCGGAATGGACGCGGCATTTCCTCCGAAGGGCTCAACGAGATCCTTTGGCACGATAAGGCGGAGAAGGATGCAAAGAACAACCGTAGCGTGAACCTGGCTAAATTGAAGCCGATCCTGGAGAAGGTGGGCAACTGCGTCATCAATAAGGAGTCCGGTTATTGGCAATTGCAGGTGTTGGATAATACTTATATCGATTATAAAGCATGTGTCGTGCTAATGCGGGACACGGGTGTACCCGACACTCAGCAGATCCATGCGTTGGTGAATATTATCAGGCGCGGGCCATTCCTTTTGCAAACGGAGTACAACTGGCTGGATGATATCAAATCCGAGATCTCCAATGCGGTGATCGACCGCTGTTTGAGCTATCTGCGGCAGCATGATATCACGGAAAACCCGGAATTCTCCATCGAGATCACCAATTGCATCTTTTATTTCGATCAGCTCAACGAGGATGCGCTTACTTATAAATGTAAGGGGCTGATTTTGCTTAAGCGGCATAACCTGGCCAGTAATACGTATCTGAAATTCGTGAAAGACTATCGTGATATCTACAGCGCCGATTTCGACAAGACTTTCCAGGAGATTATTTCGTGAGTTTTGCTCAATTAATCAAATATTAATTTCCCTGTTAATCCGAGGGATGCATTTTTGTACCAAAAGCTTGCTGCGTGATTAAGAATTTTTGTTTTTTACTGCTTTCTCTCCCCGTATTTCTGCCAGCTCCCGGTCCTGTGCTACCTTACAAAAATCCTGCTTTATCCGTCGACCGCCGTGTCGAAGATCTGCTTGCCCGGATGACGGTCCGGGAGAAGATCCGTCAGTTGGACATGTATTGGGGCAACCAGGTTGCCCGGATGACGGGCGCCAAAGGGGGTGACCATACCGCCGAGGGGCACGAGTCGGAAGACTGGGACGAGGCCAAGACCAAGGCCGCATTGGGTACCGAAGGAGCGGGGTCTGTTCATGATCTCTATCCACTGAGTGCGGCTACCACGAACAAGATCCAGCGCTATGCCATGGAGAAGACGCGGCTGGGTATCCCGGTACTGTTTATCGAGGAGGGGCTGCATGGGTACAGCGGTTTGGGCAGCACCTCTTTTCCGATCCCGCTGCAACTATCCGGGGCCTGGGACACGGCTCTTGTTTACCAGGTCGGCAGGGCCATCGCCACGGAGACCCGGGCGCATGGCATCGACATGCTGCTGGCACCGGTGCTTTGTCTGCCGCGTGATCCGCGTTGGGGCAGGGTAGAAGAGACCTATGGCGAGGACACCTATCTGGATGCCCGTAACGGCGTGGCCATGGTGAAAGGGCTACAGGGCCAGGGCGTGAATCATCCCGATGCGGTGATCTCCGAGCCCAAACATTTTGCCGTGCATGGCATCCCCGAAGCCGGCAGCAATACGGCACCGGTGAACATCGGCGAACGCGAGGCGCGGAGCGCCTTTTTGTATGTCTTCGAAAAGGCGGTGCGGGAAGGCGGCGCCCTTGGCATGATGGCTGCCTATAGCGAGATCGACGGCATTCCCTGTGTCGATAACAAATGGCTGCTGACGGATGTGTTGCGGAAAGAATGGGGTTTTAAAGGGTTTGTGCTGAGCGATCTCGGCGCGATAAAAATGTCTTATGAAAATCATCATACCGCGGCGAGTCCTGCGGATGCATTGGCGCAGACCCTGAAGGCGGGGCTCGATATGCAATTTTACGACTGGCCGCATGACGAGTTCATGGCGGCGATGAAAACGGCGCTGGCGCAGGGCTTGCTGACAACGGCAGCGCTCGACCGTGCCGTAGGCGATGTGCTGCGGGTGAAATTTATGCTGGGGCTTTTCGATCATCCCTATACGGATACGACATTGGTTGGCCGGGTATTCCACACCCCCGAGCACCAGGAGCTGGCGTTGAAGGCGGCGCAGGAAAGCATTTGTTTGCTCAAGAATGAAGGGCATATTCTACCCTTGACCAGCGCGGTGCATTCGGTTGCATTGATCGGGCCGCTCGCGAAGAGTACTTACCTGGGCGGGTATTCGAATAAAGAGGGGAAGGCGATCTCGGTGCTCGATGGCTTACGGAAAAGGGCGGGTTCCTCGATTACGATACGGTATGAACCCGGGTATGGGGACAGCGCACAATCGGGGCTTTTAAACACGGCATTGGATGCCGTCCGGCAAAGTGATGTGGCCATTGTGGTCTTGGGCGAAGAACCCGAGGTGGTGGGCGAGGGGAAGGACCGCGCACATCTGGAATTAAGTGACCGGCAGTTGGAATTGATCAAAGCCGTGATGGCAACCGGCAAACCCGTGGTGGCGTTGTTAAGCAATGGCCGGCCATTGTGTATCGATTGGGTGGCGGAGCATGTTCCCGGTATCGTCGAAACATGGTTCTCGGGTGAGCAGGGTGGTCTTGCCGTCGCCGATGTGCTGCTCGGCCGGGTGAACCCCAGCGGCAAGCTGCCGATGACGTTTCCTCGTTCCGAGGGGCAGATACCTTTTTACTATAATCACAAACCAACCTCGCTGCATCGGTATGTCGACGAGAAGAATACTCCCTTGTTCTCTTTTGGACATGGATTAAGCTATACGACGTTCCAATATAGTGGGCTAAAGATTACTCCGGCGACGATCCGTCCGAACGGGACGGCCGACGTACAGGTAACAGTCACCAATACGGGTTCCGTTGCCGGCGCCGAGATCGCGCAGCTGTATGTGACCGATATGGTGAGCAGCGTGACCACGCCCGGAATAGCGCTTAAGGGATTTGCGCGGGTGATGTTAGGCCCAGGTGAGAGCCATGTGGTGCATTTTCGTTTGGGACCCGACGAACTGGCACTTTGGAACCGGTCTATGAAAAGGGTGGTAGAGCCCGGCGAATTCAAGATCATGGCCGGCGCCGGCTCTGCGGATATCCGGCTCACAGACAGTCTCCTGGTCAAACCCTAAAAAATCACCACATGGCTATCACCTCACCCGATACAAATTCCCTCACCAAGTCCCGTACGCGCCTGTGGCTTTTTCGCTTGATCGCTATCCTCCTGCCTTTTGTTTTCCTGGTGTTACTGGAAGGTGCGCTGCGGCTCGGTCATTACGGTTATGATACCTCGCTTTTTATCCAGGCGCCGGGGAACAGCGACTACCTTATATTCAATCCCGCCGCGTCCCGTCGCTATTTTACCGATCAGCTGAATGCGACTACGGGTAACCGGGAGCCCTTCCGTAAAATTAAGGAACCCGGAACGCTGCGCATCTTCGTGTTGGGCGAGTCGACTACCATCGGCTATCCTTATTTTCACAATGGTTCATTCCATCGCTGGCTGGAGTACCGGCTGATGCGGGAGTTCCCCGATAAAAAGATGGAGATCGTCAATGTTGCGCTTACCGCGGTGAACTCGTATACGGTGCTCGGGTTCGCCCGGGAGCTGGTCGATTATCAGCCGGATGCGGTGTTGATCTATACCGGACACAATGAATACTATGGTGCGCTGGGCGTTGGGTCGACGAACAGGCTGGGTGGCAATGCCACGCTTGTAAATACGCTGCTTTGGTTGCGGCAGTTTCGCGTGGTGCAGCTGGTTGGTGGGGTGGTCAGTAAGTTGGGCCGGCTATTCTCGCATTCATCGAAGGCCGGCAAGACCCGGATGGAATTGATGGTGGGAGAACAGGAGATACCCTTGGGGTCGTCGTTATACCAGCGGGGGATCACCCAGTTCCGGACGAATATGGATAAGACATTGGCGATCTTTCATCAGGAGGGGATACCGGTGTTTATCAGCAATGTAGTGTCCAATTTGAAAGATCAGGTACCTTTTATCGGAGATTCCGCCAAGGCTGATTATAGTCAGGCGGAGCAGGCGTGGAACCGCGGGGACTATGGGGATGCCAAAGCCGATTTTATCCGTGCCAAGGAGCAGGATGCCCTTAGGTTTCGGGCGCCGGAGGCTATCAATGACATTATAGGTGAGCTGAGTCAAAAATACGACAATACGCACCTGGTCGATACCCGCGCGGTTTTCGAGGCGGCGTCCGATCACGGCATCATCGGCAACTCGCTGCTGTTGGAACATGTCCACCCCAACCTCATGGGATATGCGCTTATGTCCGATGCCTTTTATCGGGCGTTGCAACAGCAGGGATTGATCCCCGCAACACCGGATTCTGCTTCGGCAGAGTCTTTCCCGCAGCTGCTTCGGGATATGCCCATTACCCGTGTCGACTCGCTGGCCGGCGCATATAAGATCGATAACCTGAAAAACAACTGGCCTTTTAATCAATCCGGGCATGATGCAGGCCCACCCACCCGGGCCACGTGGCATCTGAGGACGGAAGAGGAGGATCTGGCGTATGCCCTGGCCTTCGAGCATCTTCCCTGGGAAGAGGCGATGCGGCAGCTGTATGACTTTTATAGTAAAACGGAGGACTGGACCAGGGCTGCCACGGTGCTGGAAGCCCTCTGCCTGGAACATCCGGAAGAGGTGTCCTGGAACGAGAAGACGGCTATGCTGCTCGGGAAGCTAAAAGACAATGAAAAGGCGATCTTCTATTTCCGGCAGGCATTCGACCGCGAACCCTCTTTCGAAATAGCGCGGTATCTTTTTGTGCTGTGTCTGGAGCAGGACCGGCCGATGGAGGCCATTCCCTATCTCGATTATGCGATCGCCAATAATACCGGCCGTATGAATCTCCGGCCGGTGAAGGCCGACGCGCTCGAGATCATCCGGCTGGAGAAGGCGCTGGCACGGGATTCGACGAATAGCAGCCTGCTCGATACGATCGCGGGTGCGTATGAGCATATGGGCAATAAGCCCGCCGCGTTGAAGTATACAACGATGGCAAGACGGCGGTAAGCGGGGCCTAATGATAATGCGGCATGTGCTCGTCGTTGAACTTCTTCTCGGTGTCGTTCCAATCGTTGAGTGCCTGCGTCCGGTCGTTATTCAATTGCTGATTGGTTTGATTGAAGCCTTTTGCCGAAGCATTGATATCATTTACGGCCTTGTTATAAGTGTTTACGTCGTCTTTGGTGCGGGACGAGCCTTTGGCGTCGAATGCTTTTTGGAGCTTGTCGAATTCTTCTTGTTTCACATAGAAATCCGTGAGTTTGGGGACGTCCTTGTCCGCCGCTTTCCGATAGAAGAGTAAGGCCCTGCGACAGGCTGCGACCAGGCTGGCATCGCCTTCATAGGGTTTGATGGTGTCGAGCGCTTTCAGGCCTTCCGCCGCGTAACCCGAAAGGGCGTTTCGCGCCTGTTCCATGTCACCCGTCTTTTTGTCATTCATGGCCTTGACCATCTGATTGTCTTCCCAATTGCATTTGAAGAAGGCCAGAAAGACGGTGTTGACATATTTGTCCAGATGGTCGGCGGCCTGCATCTTGGCGCCCAGCGGACTCTCGTCTTTCGAGAGCATGACGTTGTATTTCGTGGCAAAGTCGTTGGTGGCCTTGTCCAGCTTCGACCAGGCCTCCTGCAGTTTTTGGTTTATCGCGTCCTGTAGCAGCAGATAAGCCTGCATCTCGTCCACCGACTGTTCGGCCAGCTCTTCCATATTGACGATCTTTTTGTAGTCTTCGCTGAAGATGATGTAACACATTTTGATATAGTCGATGGCCGCCTGACGGAGCGAGTTATCGCCTTTGTAAAAGGGCAGGTCCGTTGTCTTATAGCGGCTTTGGTCGATATTATCGAGCACTTCCTGCCGGAGCTTTTCCACTTTTCTGGCGCGACGGCCGTGTGCGGCGTAGCTGACGTATTGCATGTATTTGCTATCCATGTCGCCGCGCGCTTTGCCGACGGCGGAAATGTAATTGCCCGGGTTGTCGAGGTCCTGGCCTTGTACGGTGGTGCGCGATAAGAAGAGAATGGGAAGAAGCAAGAGTGTAAATTGACGGTTGCGATTCATATAGATCAGTTTAGGTTTATGGTTTGATCATGGCCGCCGTAAGGCGGTAGGCTACAATGAGATAGGGGTCGTATAGTACATCCTTTTTTCGTTCTTCATTGACGGCCTGCAGCGCTGCGTCGGACCCGAGCAATTGGTTGTCATAGGCAGGGTTGGCGACGGTATAGAGGTTGTTTTTCTCTTCCGTTGTATCTTCCGTGGTCTTATCCGTGTTCTTTTCTTTGAGGAGCTCGGCAAGGTTCAGGGATTCGTCTTTCCATCGATTCGACGCCGGCGCCGGGGCGGTCTGTTGAAAGAAGGGCAGGTCGGCGATAGCGTGGGTAGCGACCGTTCTCTCGTCGGCGATGGGCAGGGGCGCCAGAGCCCGGTAATATTTATTGGGTTCGATGGGCGTAGGCGGCAGCGCAAAAGGCTCGTCCGCCTCGCGGCGTCCGCTCGCATCCGGCGGCTCGGGCAGGAGAATGTCCGGTTTTACACCGGTGAACTGGGCCGTGGTGCCGTTGATGCGATAGAGCTTGGATATGGTGATCTTAATATAGCTGGAGGCCTGCATCCGTGGATCGAGGGTGGCAAGATCGACTGAGGTATCCATAGGCAGGACGACCTGGGCAGTGGCCTTACCAAAGGTGGGGCTGCCTACGATGAGCGCACGGTTGTAATCCTGTAAGGTGCCGGCTACCACCTCCGATGCAGAAGCGCTGCTGCCATTGACCAGCACCACCAGCGGGCCATCCCAGATGGTGCCGCGGTTGACATCCTTAAGGGTATAGATCTTCTCGTCCCTGGCTTTGACTTGCGCCACGGGACCCGCGTCTATGAAAAGGCCCGCAAGGGCGACTGCTTCGCTCACGGAGCCACCGCCATTGTACCGGAGATCGAGGATCAGACCGCCAATGCCTTCCTTTTTTAGTTTGACGATCTCTTTGGCTACATCGTTGGCGCAGCCATTGATGCCTTTGTTGTCTTCCCAGTCTTCATAGAAGGCGGGCAGCGAGATATAGCCGATGGTTCGGGCGCCTTTGAGAAGGTAGCCCTGTACCTTGTCCTCTTCGTCGTCGGCGAGCTGGGTGCTTACCCTTTGCTTAGTGAGGCTCACCTGGCGGACGGTGCCGTCCTTCTTTTTGATGTCGAGGGTGAGCTTATCGCCTCCTTCCGTGCTGAGGATATGGTAGAGCTCCAGGACGCTGGCGTCGGAGACATCGATGGGATCTTTGCTTTCCCAGCGAACCGCTGTGATCTTGTCACCTTCGCTGAGTGCCCCGCTTTGAAATGCGGGTCCGCCGGGTTCGAGATGCCCCACCACGGCATGACCGTCGTCGTCCTCGTCCAGGGTCAGGCCAAATGACAAGGGTTTATTGCCGAGATCGGTCTCGAAAGCGGCCTTCTCGTCGGGCGAGAAATAGGCGGTGTGAGGATCATAGCAAACGGCCAACGCCTGACAATAGATAATGCCGACCATGTTGCCGACACCAATGGGGCTTTGGAGGATACGTTTGATCATCCGTTTCGTGGTGACAACGGCTCGTTTGCGGAGCCTGGGTTCCAGGCTGTCGACCAGTTTGGAGTTGTAGGCTCCGCCTGCCGCTGCCATGGCACCCGCCAGCCTGGTAGCGACGGAATATTTCATGAACTTATAGAGCTTGACGTGTAGCGCCGCCAGATCGGCGGAGTAGGCCGTGTCCTCCGCCTGGGTGATCTTTTCGCCCGCCTGGAAATTAAAGGGTTTCGCGGCGATGTGATCGACCATGGTATCTACTTGCGTCAACCTGTGCTGATATAGACTCGTGAGCAATTGCAGGAAACCGGATCTCCTGTTGAGGATCTCCTGGTCGAGGGTGTATTGGTATACGGCCAGCTGTGCGATGTCGCCCTGCGTGAAAAAAATGCGTTCTTCGTCGAGCTCCTTCAGGACCGTGGTATAGACGGCGGCGGACATGGTTTTGTCCAGTGGACGGGGCTGGATGTGGAATTTCGCCGCCATCCGGGTGATCAGGTAGGCGTCGGTGGCCCTGGTGTCGGCCGACTGGGCGCATGCGGAAAAGGTAAGGGATAAGCAGACTAAAAGCAGCTGTACAGGTCGCATAGATTGACAAAATAGGAAAAAAATCCGATTTGTCAGCTATAGCGGAGCACCGCGGCCATTTCGCCCCCGGCCGGCATTTTGTCCTGGTCTACCATATAGGCCTCGCCGCCATGGAGTATGGTTTGTACGACGGCCTGGTTGGTGAGACAGTCGTCTCCCGGCTCTTCTTGTTTGTGCATCACCGGCTCTTCCGGTTTGTCCGTATAATGACCCCAGACGAGCTGTCCTTTGGCCACGAACAGCTGTGCGATCCTGCCCTCGTAGGCGGCGCGGATCACGTCCTGTAAGAAAGTGGTTACCGGCGCTGCGCCCTGATCGGCTTTGTTTTGGAAGGCCTTGCGGCGCTGCTCTGCGGACCAGGGGTCTACGAGGATGGGCACCAGCGGCAGGAGTATAAAGGCCGTATGGACATGGACCATGCTGCCGGGGTCATAGGGTAAAAGACAACAGCTATGGGTATCCGGAGCGAGAAAGAGCGCAAGACCGTGTGTCTGGTGGTGCCAGAAGCCATCGTCTTTGAGGAGCTGTTCGGCCGGCCGGAGGATATCGTCGATGATGCCTTCGATCTTCAATTCCTCCATGGACCTGCGGGCTTCGCTTAAGGCGTCTTTCAATGCTTTTTTATCGGTTTGTTCATTTACCTCCACCCCGCTGCCATGGGTGGTGAGATAGATGGTCACGCAGACATCCGCAGGATGGGAGGCCAGATCGGCGAAGGTCGTTCTGTCCATTACGGCGATGGTGCGCATGGAACCGGTGACCTGGGCGCCTGCAGCGATGGCGTCGTCTTCGGGGGCGATGGAATTGCGGTTGAGCTCCTCTGCCATAGTAGTGCGTTTAAAAGAGGGACATGCAAAAAAAAAGCCCGCTCCTGTAGAGCGGGCTCCGTGGTAAACAATCGTTAAGAAGGCAACTTGATCCGGTAAATGGTATAGGGAGTCGTTCGTTTGCTCGTCCCGCCATTGAAATCGGGTTCAAGATTGATCTGTGAACAACTGATATAGAGATAACCATCGGTAGAAATAGCATAGCTGTCTGGCCAGATGAGCCGGCTGTCCTTTACGACTGTCGTCAACTTGAGATTCTTGTCGAGCCTGACGATAGCTTGTTGTTCGATATCGCCCATGTAGAGATTTCCACTTGCATCCAGGACCATCCCATCGGTGGTGTTATAGGTGCCGAGATTTTCGACGCGTGCGCTGAGGACATTTGGATCCAGCGTGGTATCCTGCAGATCGGCTGTGGGTATGCGGTAAAGATTATGATCCGTGAGGGGTTTGTAGTACAGATAGGAATTGTCCGCAGTGATGGCCAGACCCGTGGAGTTCTGATAGAAGGGCGAACCGTTCTTGTTGACCTGGGCGCCGTTGATCTCGAGGATATAGGTCTGATCCGCGATCACCGAGCTGCTGCCTTCGAGGACCTGGCGGACAGCGCCGGTACTCAGGTTGACGACGATGATCCCGCCTTCGCTGGAATTGCTGATATAGGCGAAGTTATCGTTACCATCTACTACTACCTTGTTGAGATAGCTGGCGTCGTCCGTGACGCCGGTAAGGGAAATGGTGCGGACGACCGTGTTGGTCGCCAGGCTGATCTCGACGAGCTTCTGGCTGTTTTCATAGACGCCCATTTGATAGGGGGAGGCGGCGTCCACAACCCAGAGGTTATTAGCAGCATCGATATATAAGCCATTTGCGTTCACGAACTTGGACATGGCACTGTCACCGAGGACAAAACTGTTCCAGGTTGAGCTGGGAAAGGCGGTCTTGCCGCTGGTGACCTCGGCCAGAGCGTAGAGATAGGTGGTAGACCAGAGAGGGTAACTGGTGAATAATCGCCCGCTATTGGAGATGGCGACACCCGAAAGTTGATAGGTGCTATCCTGGAATACGACTGAGAGTTGCGTGGAAGTAGTTTCGCCTCCGGTACCCGGCGTTGTTTTCTTACAAGCCGTGGTCATCATCAGGGCGAGTACGGCGGCCGCTGCGCAGAGTCTTTTCATAAACGAGTAGGTATTTAGATATTCTTTAACATAAAGTATACCGTACTCTGAAAGCTGCGTTTCACCGCCATTGAGAGGGGTTTTGGGGGCGGAATTTCCCCAACCGGGGGCCGGATCCTTTAAAAAAGAGAAATAAAAACCCCCTCCCGGAAGTGGAAGGGGGTAAAGCCTTTAGGATATATCTTTTTATGCCCGATGGCTATCTCTTCTTACAGATGCGATTCGATCTTCTTGACGAAGTTGGATTTGGGCTGCGCCCCAACCAGCTTGTCTACAACTTTCCCGCCTTTAATGAACAGGATCGCGGGAATGCTGGTGATACCATAATTCGTGGACAGCACGGGGTTGTGATCGACGTTGACCTTCCCGACATTGATCTTGCCGTCGTATTCCTTAGACAATTCTTCGATCACGGGACCGATAGCGCGACAGGGACCACACCATTCTGCCCAGAAATCTACGATGGTGAGCTTGTCGCTGGCGATCACCTTGTCCTGAAAGTTGGTATCTGTTAACTCTAAAGCCATAATTCAGTGTTTTTTATGTGAGTTTATTGTTTTTTTACCACACAAATGTCGGTCAATTTGATCAACTTTTACGTCGGATGCCCGACATATGTCCGGCCGACGGGCGAGGGTCCCGCCTAGACGGTGACCACCTGGACCTCCAGTTCCGGTGTTTTTTCGAGGAAGGCCGAAAGCTCGTCGTTCATCTCGAAGCCGTTGCCCATGGTGAACAAGCTGACCCTGGCTTGCGTCTTCGACTCTACAATGTTGAATTTCAAGCCCGTTTTGCCGGGATATTTCTTCACATTCGTCTCGATGAATTGCACCATCTCCGGGCTGATGTAACGGGCCTCGACGTCCATGACCACTTGTTTGGTAAGGATCGGCTTGATGCTTTCCAGGAGCATCATCTTCTCGATCCGGAACTCGAATTCCGCTTTGTTGAAGCGCTGGCGGAAGCCGCCGGTAATGAAGACGTTCTTCCCCTTTTCAAGATAATTGGAATAGCGGGCGTAATCTTCGCTCCACAACATGAACTCGGCTTTGCCGGTATAGTCTTCGATGACAAAGGAACCGAACTGCTTGCCGGTCTTGCTGACGCGGTGCTGGGCGTCGACGACGAGGCCCGCGAGACGGAGCGTCTTGCCGGGGTTACTTTGCAGCGTCACGGCATCTTTGATCTCATTGAACTCGCCGAGCTGCGTTATACCGTAATGCGTGATCTCGAATTTGAAGTGATCGAGGGGATGGCCGCTCATGAACATGCCGGTGACGTCTTTTTCATGATCCAGAAGCTCCGTAAGATTCCACGGTTCGCAAACGGGAATTTTCGGCGTGGCAATATCCGGCATCACCAGGTCGCCGAAGAGGCTGTTGCTGCTTTGGTTGCTATTGGTCTGATAGACGTTCCCGAACTTGATGATCTTTTCCAGTCCCGTGCTGGTATCGCCCTGCGGAATGTGGAAGTATTGGGCCCGGTGCATTTCTTTGAAACAATCGAACGCGCCGGCATAGGCGAGGTTTTCCAGGGTCTTTTTGTTGACCGTGCGCTGGTTGATACGTTTGATCATATCGAAGATGTCCTTGTAATTGCCACCCGCGTTGCGTTCCTGGGTGAGGCTTTCCACGGCGGCTTCGCCGACGCCCTTGAGGCCACCGAGACCGACACGGATCTCTCCTTTTTGGTTGACGGCAAAGCCTTTTTTCGATTCGTTGATATCCGGGCCGAGTACTTTTATTCCCATGCGTTTACATTCCTCCATGAAGAAGGTGATCTTTTCGATGCTGCCGGCGTGGTTGAGCACGGCGGCCATGTATTCGCTGGGGTAGTGGGCCTTGAGATAACCCGTTTGATAGGCTACGAAGCCATAACAGGTGGAGTGCGATTTATTGAAGGCATATTGTGCAAAGGCTTCCCAGTCCGTCCAGATCTTCTCCAGTGTCTCGGCGGCAAACCCTTTTGCAGTGGCGCCTTTGATGAACTGGGTCTTCATCTTGTCGAGGATCGCCTTTTGCTTTTTACCCATGGCTTTACGCAGGACGTCGGCATCGCCTTTGGTGAAGCCAGCGAGCTTTTGGGCAAGGAGCATGACCTGTTCCTGATAGACGGTGATCCCATAGGTATCGCCCAAAAATTCTTCCATCTCGGGAAGGTCGAAGACGATGGGTTCGCGACCATGTTTCCGGTCGATGTAGTTGGGGATATAGGCGATAGGCCCAGGCCGGTACAACGCATTCATGGCGATGAGGTCATCGAATTTATCCGGTTTGAGGTCCTTGAGATATTTCTGCATCCCGGGACTTTCAAACTGGAAGGTGCCGATGGTCTCCGCACGTTGATAGAGCTCGAAGGTCTTTTGGTCGTCGAGCGGGATATCGTCGATGACGATGTCGATGTTGAAGTTCTCTTTGATGAGCTCGAGCGCGGTCTTGAGGATGTTAAGGGTTCTCAGACCTAAAAAGTCCATTTTAATAACACCGGCTTCTTCGATCACGCTTCCCTCGATCTGGGTCACCAGCAGGTCCGAGTCCCTGGCGGTGCACACGGGAAGGATGTTCATCAGGTCTTCCGGGGCGATGATGATACCCGCGGCATGGATACCGGTGTTGCGGACGGACCCCTCCAGCCGTTCCGCCTCGTGCAAAATGCGGCTGCGCATGTCGTCGCCGTTGTAGATATCGCGGATGAGCTTGACGTTGACGAGATCATCCGGGCTTACCCCGTCCTTTTCTTCCAGCGATTTTTCGCCCTCTTTGGCGGTGAGGGGCGCATGCAGCACGCGTTTAAGCTCGATGCCGGGCCGTTCGGGGACCAGTTTCGCCAGCGCATTGGATTCGGCGAGGGGCAGATCCAGTGCCCGGGCCACATCCTTGATACTCATCTTGGCGGCCATAGTACCGTAGGTGACGATCTGCGCCACCTGGTTCTTGCCGTATTTTTTGGCTACGTATTCGATCACGCGCTGACGCCCTTCATCATCGAAGTCGGTATCGATATCGGGCATCGACTTACGGTCCGGGTTGAGGAACCGTTCGAAAAGAAGTTTATATTTTATGGGGTCGATGTTGGTGATGCCGATACAGTAAGCCACTACGCTGCCGGCTGCGGAACCACGACCGGGGCCGATGAATACACCCATGTCCCTTCCCGCCTTGATAAAGTCGCTCACGATAAGGAAATAACCGGCAAATCCCATGGTCTTGATGGTGAAAAGCTCGAATTCGAGACGTTCCGTGACCTCGGCGTTCAGATCGCTGTAGCGGAGTTTGGCGCCTTCATAGGTCAGGTATTTCAGGTACTCCCACTGATCCAGGTTGCTGTCGTTATGGATCTGGAATTCTTTTGGGATCGGGAAGTTGGGTAGTAGAATATCCTTTTTTAGATTCAGGACTTCTACTCTATCGACGATCATATTCGTATTGTCGATCGCTTCCGGTACGTCGTTGAAGAGCGTACTCATCTCCTGCGTCGTCTTGAAATAGAACTGATCGTTGGGGAATTTGAAGCGGCGATTCTTGGTATTGAGGTCATCGTTGACGATGTCGTCGTAGCCGGGCGTGCTTTGTTTTTCACCGGTGTTGATACACAGCAGGATGTCGTGGGCGTTGGAGTCGTCCTTGTCCGTATAATGGCTATCGTTGGTAGCGATCATGGGGACATTGTACTTTTTTGCAAAACGCTGGAGGGTAGCGTTGATCTTTTCCTGCTCTTTGATCTGGTGACGCTGCAGCTCGATGAAATAGTCATCGCCGAAGAGGTCTAGCCACCATTTGAATTCCTGTTCCGCTTTCTCTTCCGTTTCGTGGAGGATGGTTTGCGGCACGTAGGCGCCAATGCAGCAGGTGGTAGCTATTAACCCCTCGTGATACTGTTCGATAAGCGACTTGTCGATCCGGGGGTATTTGCTATAGAGCCCTTCGGTATAGCCAAGAGAGGTCAGCTTGATCAGGTTCTGATACCCTTTTTTGTTTTTGGCCAGCAGGATCTGGTGATACCGTTCGTCCCGTTGCTCCTTGGTAAAGGCTTTGCGAAAACGATCTTCCACTACGTAGAATTCGCAGCCTACGATGGGTTTTACCTTCAGGGTCCCGTCTTCGTTCTTATGCTTGTATGCTTCGGCTACGAATTCGAAGGCGCCGAACATGTTGCCGTGATCGGTGATGGCGAGGGCGGGCATGCCGTCTTTTATGGCCTTTTTGTAAAGGCTTTGAATGGAGGCGGCCCCGTCCAGGAGGCTGAACTGCGTGTGCGTATGAAGATGTGAGAATTTTGACATAGGACCTGCAATTAACTAACAAATAGCGAGATGCTTTAGTTGGGGGTGGCAATATTTATCCACCCCCTTGCGTTTTGAGGGGACTGCCAAATAGGCGGACTTTTTGGCAAAAGATTTGTACTTTTACCAATCCCTTAACCCGTGCCAACATGTGTCAAGTGCGAAATATGTTAAGAACTTACCTCCCGATATGGATTGTGATCGTTTGTGCGCTTTCGAGCTGCAGTACGTTCAGACCTGCTACCTCGAAGCCGGGCGCTGCCTCGTCGACCACCACTACTTCGACGACGTCTTCCGATGGTAATGTCCAGTTTATCAGCAATATTTCGATCAAGCCGGATGGCCGGGAAGACCGCACGCATAGTTCCATCACGGCGATGGATAAGAATTCCGCCGATGCGAAGACTTCTTCCGGCGCAGGTTCGAATAAGATCGAGAAT
This sequence comes from Puia sp., assembly GCA_035946435.1. Taxonomy (GTDB): domain Bacteria; phylum Bacteroidota; class Bacteroidia; order Chitinophagales; family Chitinophagaceae; genus Puia. Next base: position 21,458 of record DASYZH010000155.1, read on the forward strand.
TTCCCCGCTTTACAATTCAAATATGCGATCCTGGAGAATTGTTCCGTAGAGGAGCTCACCAATCCCAAATTGCTGAGTTTCATGGACTATTGGTATGGTACACCGTATCACTACGGGGGTACGACGCGCGAGGGGATCGATTGTAGCGCGTTTGCCTTTTTATTGATGTCCTCGGTCTATGGGATTGCTTCGCTGCCGCGGACGTCCAAAGAACAATACGAGGTCTGCCAGCATATCTCCCGCAGCCAGTTGCAGGAAGGGGATCTTGTGTTCTTTCATACGCTACCCGGCAAGAAACATCGGGGCGTCACGCATGTGGGCGTTTATCTCCGGAACAATAAATTTATCCATGCCTCGGTCTCCGGCGTGATGATCAGTGATATGAACGAAGGGTATTATGATCAGCATTTTGTAGGTGCCGGCCGGGTGCTTGACGGCGCTTCTTCCACCATCGATGCGACGACTGCGCGATAAGCGTTAGCTTCGTGCCATGTTACGGGTCAGCGGGTTATTCATTTATCCCATCAAATCATTAGGCGGTATTTCCGTTTCAACAGCCGAGGTGACGGATCGCGGTTTGCGGTTCGATCGCCGCTGGATGCTTGTCGACTCGGACAACGTGTTTATTTCCCAGCGGACGGTGCCTTCGATGGCGCTGATCCGGGTTAGCCTGGGCACTGAGGCGCTGGAAGTGCGAAGCCGGTTGCATCCGGACGTATTGCGTGTGCCTTACCGGCCTTTGGGAGCTCGTTTTGGCGAGGTGCGGGTGTGGGATGACACGTGTAGGGGACAATTCGTGAGTGTGGAGGCGGATCACTGGTTCTCGGCGGCGCTCGGGATCACCTGCCGGCTGGTTTATATGCCCGAAGAGACGATGCGGATCACCGATCCCAACTATGCGCCCGAGGGCGGGATTACTTCCTTTGCCGATGCGTTTCCCTTTTTGCTCATCGGTGAGGCGTCGCTGGACGACCTCAACCGCCGGCTGGACGGGCCAGTGCCGATGGACCGGTTCAGGCCCAATATTGTCTTTACGGGCGGTGAGCCTTTTTTCGAGGACTCGCTTAAGGAGTTTTACATCCGGGATATCCGTTTTCGGGGAGTGAAGCTGTGTGCACGGTGTCCCATCCCCACGATCGACCAGGAAACGGCGGAGCGCGGCAAGGAGCCATTGCGGACGCTGGCGCGCTATCGTTTTCGCGATAACAAAGTCTATTTTGGTCAGAATCTCATACATCAGGGGCTTGGCGAGATCGCCGTGGGGGATCCTATCCTTGTTTCCTAACGGCTACATAGAAATTCCGGTCGACGGAGAAATTCCCGTCGCCGCCGGCTCCATTCCCCGTTTCTCCTACCGTAAGGATACCAGGCCCTGAGCCGCTGGGATGTGGTCTGCCGCCCGTGGGCTGCGCCGTATTGCCCGTGCGCAGATCGATAGCGGGCGTCTGCAGCAGGATGCCGCTGGTTCCGGCCTTGATGGTTTGCCACTCGACGGTGGGCGTGATCCACTGCTCCGGCTGTTGCCCGATAAACACCTTGACAGGCATATTGAAGCCTTTGACACAATTGGTCCAGCGGTAGCTGATGACATCGCCATTGCTTTGATACGCCAGGACCGGGATCTTCGTCGTGCGGAGATATTGATCGAACACCTTGGAGAGATCGGTGTGGGCGTAGTTGCTGATATAGTCTTCGATTTGTTTGGTCGTGACGGTTTGGTGATAGAAGGTCTTTTGCAGGCCGCGCAGCATCCCGCGGAAGGCCGAGTCACCCATGATCTGGCGGATCATGTGCAGCATATTTCCGCCTTTGTAGTACATATCGCCGGAGCCTTCTTTGTTGACACCATAGACGCCGATGATGTTTTCGTCGTTCTCGACATTCTTGCGGGTACCGATACAATAGTCGTTGCCGGCTTCGGTGCCGTAGAGATAGGTCGTATAGAGGGTTTCGGAATAGTTGGTGAACCCTTCGTGGATCCACATATCGGCGGCGTCCTTGTCCGTTATACTGTTGCCGAACCATTCGTGACCGCTTTCGTGGACGATGATGAAGTCCCATTTGAGGCCCCAGCCGGTGCCGGATAGATCGCGGCCGAGATAGCCGTTCTCGAAGTGATTGCCGTAGGCGACATTGCTTTGGTGTTCCATGCCGAGGTGGGGTGCTTCCACGAGCTTGTAGCTATCCTCGTAGAAAGGGTAGGGGCCCATCCAGTATTCGAAGGCGCGAAGCATCGTGTCGGCCTGTTTGAACTGCGGTTTTGCTTTTTCGAGATTATAGTCGAGTACCCAGTAGCTACAGTCGAGGGTGCCTTTTTCGCCGGGGAATTCGGAGGTCCAATTGACATATTTCCCGATATACGGAATGATATCATAGGAGTTGATGGGGTTGACGACGACCCAGGTATAGGTAGTGGTGCCGTTGCCATTGGCGTGTTTGTCGCGAAGCCGGCCGTTGCCGACGGCCACGAGGCTGTCCGCGCAGGTAATATGCATGACGACGCCGCTATCAGGTTCATCGGAAAGGTGATCTTTACACGGAAGCCAACAGCTGAGCCCCAATCCTTCGTCGGCTACCGTCATCCAGGGACGGCCCTCGGCGTCTTTGGTCCAGATCCAGCCGCCGCCCCAGGGTGGGCGTACGGCTACTTTGGGGGTACCGGAATATTTCAGGACGATGGTTTCCACGCTGCCGGCCTTGATGGTTTTGGGGAAATGGACATGGAAGACATTCCCTTCGCGGGTATATTTCAGCGGCTTTTTGCGCCAGGTAGCGGAAAGTAGCTGCATGGGCTCCTGCAAGTCTATCTGAAGGGTTTGCCCATCGGTTAATGCCGCCAGGGTGATCGCATTCTCGCCGCTTACGGATTTGGCGGCATAGTCCGGGGTAACGTGGATCTCGTATTTGAGCAGGTTCCACCAGGCCCTTTCGGGGGTGACACTCCCTCTTAAACTATCTGCGTGACTATAGACGGCCTTGGCGGGGGTGAGGACCTGGGCCTGCGAAGTGGCACCGCAAAAAAAGCAGGCTGCAAAGACGAGTTGGAGAATGCGACGCATTGGTTATCTTTATTTTGTGAAACCGGTCGTGGCCGGTCAATTTTTTCGCGCATGAAGGTAATTAAACATTTTGCATGGCCGCGGTCGTTTTGGACAAGCGGTTTTTTGTTGCTCCTGCTGGGTGGCTGCGGCTGTCTCGTGAGCTGTGGCCCGGGCGCCGGCGGGGCCGGGCGGAAGGTCTTTGCTTATAATGAATCGGATGGGATTGCCACCCTGGACCCGGCTTTTGCCAAGAACCGGAGTATCATGTGGGCTATCCATCAGCTGTATAGTACGCTGGTGGAAACGGACAGCTCGCTAAATTTTGTGCCTGGGTTGGCCCGGAGCTGGGCCGTGTCGGCCGACCGGCGGATTTGGACCTTCCATTTACGAACGGATGTCTATTTTCATGATGATCCGGCCTTTCCGGGTGGTCGCGGGCGGAAGTTCACGGCTTCCGATATGGTGTATTCGCTTAACCGGCTGCTGGACCCGGCTACGGCAAGCAGCGGGGCCTGGATCTTTCATGATAGGATCGATACGAGCCGGATTCCCGGGGCCCCGGCAGGAGCTCCGGCCGGGGGTGCGTTCCTGGCGCTTGACGACAGCACATTTCAGCTGCGGCTTTTGCGGCCGTTCAACCCGATCCTGGGCCTGCTGAGCATGGAATATTGTTCGGCTGTCCCGCATGAGGCGGTAGAGAAGTATGGGAAAGACTTTCGGGCGCATCCGGTGGGGACGGGGCCTTTCCGGTTTTCCTCGTGGGAAGAGGGACAGGACCTGATCCTGCTGAAGAACGAACATTATTTTATGCGGGATAGTGCCGGCAGGCGGTTGCCTTACCTGGATGCGGTGAAGGTTACATTCGACACCGAGAAGGCGACGGAGTTTTTGCAGTTCCAGCAAGGGGAGCTGGATTTTATCAACGAGATCGATGCCTCTTTTAAGGACGAGGTGCTGAATAAACGCGGGCAGCTGAAAAAGGAATGGCAGGACAAGATCGTGCTCAGGGTGACGCCGCAGCTGAACACGGAGTACCTGGGCATCCTGGTCGATACCAGCAATGAGCTGGTGAAACATTCGCCATTGCGAATCCTTGCGGTACGGCAGGCTATCAATTATGGATTCGACCGGCGGAAGATGATGCTTTATCTGCGCAATTCGCTGGGGCTTCCCGCCGAGAGCGGTTTTGTACCGGCGGGTTTGCCTTCCTTCGATTCCACGCGGGTACATGGATATCACTATGACCCCGCGAAAGCTCGGCAGCTGCTGGCCGGGGCGGGTTTCCCGGACGGACGGGGCATGCCTTCGGTGAAATTGCTGACCATCCCGATCTACGCCGACTTTGCGACGTTCATTGCCCGGCAGTTGCAGGATATAGGGATGCATATCGACGTGGAGGTGGTACAGAAGAGCCTTTTGCTGGAAGAGACCGCGCAGTCCAAGGCCTTGTTCTTTCGCGGCAGCTGGATAGCCGATTATCCCGATGCGGAGAACTACCTGAGCGTATTCTATTCGAAGAATCCCGCGCCGCCTAACTATACCCGTTATAATGACCCGGTGTTCGACAAGCTGTACGACCAGGCATTGCAGGAGAACAATGATTCGCTGCGTTACCGGCTCTACCAGCAAATGGATCAGCGGGTGATCGATGCCGCGCCGGTGGTGCCGGTGTGGTATGATGTGGTGGTGCATCTCATCAACCCGCGGGTACACGGGCTCGAGTCCAATGCGCTTAATCTGCTGGAGCTGCGGCGGGTGGATATCGACGAGGAAAAACGCTGAGTGCGGCCGGTGCCGTTACTCGCTGCGCAGCGCCTTTACCGGGTTGGTAGTTGCGGCCCGGATAGCTGTCCAGCTCACGGTGAGCAGGGTAATGGCCAGCGTGCCCGCGCCGGTGACGACGAAGATCCACCAGGCAATGTTCGTATGTAGGGTATAGTTCTGTAGCCAGCGATGCAGGGCGAACCAGCCCAGGGGGCCGGCGATCAGCACGGAGAGGCCGACAAGCAGCGTGAACTCGCGGGTGAGGAGCCGCCAGATGCCGAATACGGTCGCGCCGAGGACGCGGCGTACGCCGATCTCGCGGATACGCTGTTCGGCGGTAAACGAGGCCATGCCGAAGATGCCCAGCGCACTGATGAGCAGGGCGAAGCCGGCGAAGAAGGCGGCGAGTGTGCCTACGCGTTGTTCGGCGGCGAATAGCTCATTGTATTGTTCGTCGACAAGCCGGTAGTCGAACGCAGCTGTAGGCAATATCTGCTGAAAGGCTTTGCGGACGGGCGGGAGCGCGTCCGAAACGGCGACCCCTGGTTTAAGTTTGACAAAATACCAGTTGTGATTGAAATCGTAGTTGAGCAGGTATGCTACCGGGCGTGCCTCCTCATAGGGCGAACCGATGATCAAATTCTTCACGACCCCAATGATATGAAAGGTTTGGTCGCCCCATTTTACCGGTGTGCCGATGGGATCCTTTAGACCCATATAGCTTACTGCGGCAGCGTTCACGATAAGGCCTGCGGAATCTGTGGCAAAGGCCCGGGAATAATCTCGTCCCCGGATGATCTGCCAGCCAATGGTCGAGCCATATTCGTAGGACACCGAGACGGTCCCGAAATCCGCTTGTTTCGATGGGTCTTTGCCCGGCCAGGTAAAGCCTGAATAGCCTTCCCATATTTGTGTCGTGGGACTCGAAGAGGTTGCAGCTTCAGCCACCATTCCCGTTTGTAGCAGTTCACTGCGCAGGGGCTCCTTTTTTTGGCCGAATCCGGGAACGGTGACGGGCAGCGCCAAAAGGTGTTCTCGGTCGTAATTGGCCGGCAGGTCTTTGGCGTATTGTATCTGGCGGAAGACGACAATGGTGCCGATGACCAGCAAGGTGCTTACGCTGAATTGCAGTACGACGAGCGCGCGGCGGGGGGCAAGGGCCCATCGGCCGGCTTTAAAAGAACCTTTTAGTACGGAGACGGCGCGGAAAGATGAAAGATAAAGGGCCGGGTAGCTGCCTGCGAGCAGACCGGTGAGCAGGCTAAAAGTTAATCCTGCACCCCAGAGCCACGGGCTGGTCCAGACGATGGCGATCGATTTGCCGGCGATGTTGTTGAACCATGGCAGCGCCAACGCGGCGAGGACGAGCGCCAGCAGAAAGGCCAGGAAGGCGACGACCATGCTTTCGCTATAGAACTGAAGGATCAGCTGGAAGCGTTTGGAACCGATGGCTTTGCGGACGCCTACCTCGCGGGCGCGTTTTTCGCTGCGGGCCGTGCTGAGATTCATGAAGTTGATACACGCCAGCAAGAGTACGAAAAAGCCGATGGTGCCGAAGAGCCAGACCCACTGGATCGCGCCGCCGGTTTGAACGCCGTTCTTGAATTCGTTATACAGGTGCCAGCGGCTCATGGGTTGCATGAAGACCTGGGAATGATAAGATGCCGCCAGGGGATTATCACGCATATGGATCAGTGTGCTATTGCGGAGTCGTCCCGAGAGCGCGGCGACGTCGGCGTGATCGGCCAGCTCGACGTAGATCTCGCAGAAGTCCCAACCCCAGCTGTCCCGGACATCGTTAGTCCAGGCCTCCGAGCGTAAGAACAGGTCCAGCGGCGCGATGAATTGCACGCCTTTGAAAAGGGAATTACCGGGCATATCGGCGTAGACACCGGTGACCGCAACGGTGAGCTTGTCGTCAATGTGCAGGGTCTTGCCGATGGGATCGGTGTCGCCGAAGAAGGCTTTGGCGACCGCGGCGGAGATAACGACCGAAGTTGGGTCTTGCAATGCGGTTGTCTGGCCACGGAGCAGATGAAAACCCAGCAGGTCGAGCCCCTCCGGGTCCATGAATCTCCCATCGAAGGGTAGCTTTTTGCTATCGTCTGCAAGTGTGTGGTGGCGGTTCCACCAGGAGGCGACGACATGTTTGAAGGAAGATCTGTAGGTGGTCCGCAGTTCGTTGATCAGCGGGAAGGGCAGGGATGTGGTCTCGCCGATCGTTCCATTCACCGTTTCGAATTGCATGATCCGGGCTACATGATCATAGTGCGGGTTGAACCGGTCGTAGGTGCATTCGTCGAAGATCCAGAACGCGATGAGCAGGACGATGGCGAGCCCGATGGCCATGCTGGAGATATTGACGAAGGAGTGGGTTTTATCGCGGCGCAAGCGCCGCAAGGCGATTATGAAATAATTCTTAAGCATCTATTTCTGCTTTTTGATCAGCTTTTCGGCAAAGGCCTTTTCGAACTTTTCCACTTTGGGCCGGATCACGAGGTAACAATAGGGTTGTGAGCCATGGTCCAAATAATAGTTTTGATGATAGTCTTCGGCGGGATAGAAGACGCCCGCGGGCGTGATCTCGGTGACGATGGGATTGGGATAGGCGCCCTGCTTGTCCAGCTCGGCCTTGTAATGTTCAGCTTTCTGCCGTTGCTCTTCGTTGTGGTAAAAGATGGCGCTGCGGTACTGGGTGCCGATGTCGTTGCCCTGCCGGTTGAGGGTGGTAGGGTCGTGCGATTCCCAGAATACTTCCAGCAGCTCGTCGTAGCTGATCACCGCAGGATCATAAACGATCTGCAGGCATTCCGCGTGGCCCGTGGTGCCGGTGCATACTTCCTCGTAGCCGGGATTGGGAACCGTGCCCCCCATATAGCCGGATATGACCCTGATAACACCTTTGAGTTCCTGAAAGATAGCTTCGGTGCACCAAAAACATCCCGTGCCGAATGTGGCGATAGCCGTTGTTGCCCCGGCTGCGGGGCTTTTATCGTTGCTCATAATAGCCATTTTTTCTTGTTGCGTTTTAGCCACCAGAGGAGGACCAGCGGATATAGAAAATTATGGATCGCCAGCAGTAAGAATACCACCGCGGTCGCCGGGTGTCGGCCGGGTGCATGGACGAACAGTTGCGCGCCGTCGCCGAAGAGATCCGCGCCGACAAAATTACCCGCAAAGTGGAGCGCGAGCGGGATCAGGATCGAACCCGATACCACGAACGACCGGGCCAGGGCATACCCCAACCAGGCCATGGAGATGAAAAGGAGCATCATCTGCGGGAACGAATGGATGCCTACGATGATCCAATGGTACATGCCAAAGGCGAGTGCCGAGATCAGGACCGCTTTTTTCTCGCCGATGCGCCGGACCAGAATATAAAGCAACGCGCCCCTGAACAGCAGCTCCTCGAAAAGTGCGCTGACGAGGACGGTTCCCATCGAGGTGAAGAGCCAGGAGGCAGAAAAGGTATGGTTCAAGCGGAAGGAATAGCGCCAGCCGGCGGCTTCCGCGAGGTAATAGGCACTCATGAAGACCAGGGTGAGCAGGAAGCCCGATCCGATGAGGCGTAAACGGCGGCGTTTTGGCCAGAAGCCGAGGACTAGAATCGACCGATGTTCAAGGAAATGTAAAACGATCCAGGAAAGGAGGAGTGCGATGAGGGCGCCTATCATGGATTAAAAATAGGGTTATTTCCGCGCGTCAGCACGGAAATGGGCCCCAAAAATGCCGCATAATTTTGTAAAGTAACTTTATAAGTTTACCTTCGCATTATGGAAAACCAGACACCCGGCCCCGGCGCGCGGGACATCGAAGTGGCTATCTTACTGAGAACCACGATCCAGCGCCTGGTCAAGCTGATGCGGCGTGAAACGCGCAATGAAGCCTTACTCTCCCTAACCGAGCGATCGACGCTAAGCGTTCTCTATCCCGATCTAAAGCTGGCACCCTCCGACATTGCCCGGATGGAAAAAGTGACGACGCAATCCATGTCGCAGGTAGTCAATCATTTAGCCGAACTGAATTTTATTACCAGGACCCCTGACGCGGAGGATAAACGCAAGACGATGCTGAGTCTTACCGATGCCGGCCGTGCCCGTGTCGAGCTGGCCCGGCAGGAAAAGCAGGAATGGCTGGCGCAGATGCTGTATCAGCGGGTCAAACCGCAGGAAAAAGAAGTCCTGGTGGAATCGATTAAAATACTATCCAAGATCATTGATGAATAAACTTATCAAAGTACCGAAGTTTTCCGCCTTTGCGAGCCGTAACTACCGGCTTTACTTTTATGGGCAGTCGGTTTCGCTGATAGGGACGTGGATGCAGCGCACGGCGGTGAGCTGGGTCGTGTATACGCTGACACATAATTCTTTCATGCTGGGGCTTTCGCTTTTTTGCACACAATTTCCTTCGTTCCTGTTGTCGACGGTAGGGGGTGTGGTATCGGACCGGTACAACCGGTTCCGGGTGCTGCTCTTCACCCAGGCCGCGTCGCTGGTGCAGAGTTTGCTGCTGGCGGGTGTAGTCTTGTGGGGACATTATACCGTTTGGGAGATCCTGGGTCTGGGCGTGGTGCTGGGAAGTATCAATGCCTTTGATGTGCCTGCACGGCAGTCGCTGGTCTATGAGATGGTCGACGATAAAGAGCATTTGCCGAATGCGTTGGCGTTGAATTCCACCATGGTCAACCTGGCACGGCTCATCGGACCGGCGATCGCGGGTTTTGTGTTGCAGAAGGTCGGTTATGGCTGGTGTTTCGTGCTCAACTCGCTGAGCTTTGTCGCGGTGATCATCTCACTTTTGCGGATGAAGCTGGTGCCTTATGAGCCTAAGCCGCGGAAGGCAAACGCTTTTGGCCAATTCCGGGAAGGTTGGCAGTACCTGATGCGTACGCCAGCCATTTCGCGGCCGATCCTGATGCTGGCGAGCATGAGCCTGCTGGTCATACCGTTCTCCACGTTGTTGCCGATCTATGCCAAGGTGATCTTTCATGGCAATGCGGCTACGTTTGGGTTGATCGATAGCTTTATAGGGCTCGGCGCTATCAGTGGGGCGCTTTATCTTACGGGGCAGAATGCGTCGAATGACGTGGAGCTCCGGCGTGTATTGCGGTCACGGACCCTGATCTTCGCTGTCGGGCTGATCCTTTTCTCTTATACCCCATGGTTCCCGCTGGCGATGTTCTTTGCCGTGGTTGCGGGATTCGGGATGATGGGGCAGACGACGATGATCAATACTATTATCCAGACTACGGCTGCACCCGAGATGCGTGGCCGGGTGATCAGCTATTTTGCGATGTCGTATTTCGGGATGATGCCGCTCGGCAGCTTGTTGATCGGTGGTATCGCGCAATTCGCCGGGGCACAGCCGACCTTGCTCGGATCGGGGATCATGGGGCTGATCATCCTGGGGATCGCGTGGAAATTCCTTTCGGCGAATTCGAAGACCACTCAAATACTTACCACTAATACAACAAAATCATGGAAACAAACAGCCAGGCTCTAGCCTCCGCCCTGCTCATCATGGACATTCAGCCCGCGACGGTGGGCATGATGGGAGATCAGGCGCCCGCGTTGATCGCTCCGCTCAAAACGGCCATTGCCGCCGCACGCAAGGCATCAATCCCGGTGATCTATGTCGTCGTGGGTTTCCGCAAAGGCTTCCCCGAACTCGGTGACAACATGCAGAATCTTTCTTTCGGCCAGCTCAAAAAGGCCGGGTACCCTGGTTTGGAAGATCCCACTGTCGATCCCTCCATGGGTGCATTGCCCGGGGAGATCGTGGTGACCAAGCGCCGGGTAAGCGCCTTCGCCGGCAGCGATCTCGAAGTGATCCTGCGTGGTCTTCGCATCGATCACCTCGTACTCACGGGGATTGCCACCAGTGGTGTGGTTCTTTCCACCCTAAGGGAAGCGTCGGACAAGGACTATCGCATTTCGGTGTTGTCCGATGCCTGCGCGGACAGGGACAGTGAGGTCCACAATGTGCTGATGGGCAAAGTTTTCCCACGTCAGGCCGAGGTGATGACCACCGCCGATTGGGTGGCCGGATTGGGGAAATAGTTGCTTGCAACCAGGGAGAGAATTCGTAGCTTTGCCGTTCCAAAAGAAATGAGAATTTTTCCCGAATCAGCCCTGGTACAACTCGAGTTCGACAAGGTAAAGACCTTGCTGGCGGAGCAGTGTAATACGGAGTATGCCCGGGCAAAAGCGGAGGAGCTCCGTATTCACACCCGCCGAGATTTTATCGATCTGGAATTGCGTCAGACCCATGAATTCAAACAGCTGGCACAGAACGGTCAGTATTTCCCTAATGATCAATCGCTGAACCTGGCCAGGGAGCTTAAGCTCCTGGGTATCCCCGGTGCCAGCCTTTCAGGTGAACAGTTCCTGCAGATCCGAAAGCTGGCCGAAAGCATCCAAAGCATCTTTCGCTGGTTCGACGCCGAACGGCGCACGGCCTATCCTGCGCTTGCCCGGGTGATAGAGAATACGCATTACGAAAAGACGATCATTACCGCGATCGATGAGATCATCGATGAGTCGGGAACCGTCCGTGACAATGCGAGTGAAGAGCTGGCGAATATCCGGCTGTCGCTTTTCCGTAAGCGAAATGAGCTGCGCCGCGTATTCGACCGGATCGTGTCGAAATTGGGCAAGGCGGGTTATGTGGCCGATATCGAGGAGTCGTTTCTGAATGGCCGGAGGGTCGTGGCGATCTTTGCCGAGCATAAGCGGCAGGTAAAGGGGATACTGCATGGGGAAAGTGATACCCGGCGTACTTCTTTTGTCGAACCCGAGGAGACCATCGAGCTGAACAACGAGGTGTTTTCGCTGGAGCATTCCGAGAGTAAAGAGGTAAATCGCATTCTCCGCGAACTGACGGCCCGGCTGGCTTCTCATGCACCGCTGTTGCAAGTGTGGCACGACGTGCTGGGGGAATATGACTTTATCCGCGCAAAGGCCAGGTTAGCTGCGGAGATGAACGGGAATTTCCCGCAACTGCTCGACAAATCGCATGTGCGGCTGATCCAGGCGTATCATCCGCTTTTGTTGCTTTACAACCGGAAGAATCAAAAACCCACAATCCCGACGAATATCAACCTGAATGAGAAAGAACGTATCCTGGTGATCTCCGGCCCCAATGCCGGCGGTAAGACGGTTACGTTGAAGACGGTCGGGCTGCTGCAGATGATGCTGCAGAGCGGGTTGCTGGTGCCGGTGCACCCCGACAGCGAGATGGGTATCTTCAAGCAGCTGATGATCCATATCGGCGATACACAAAGTCTCGAGTTCGAGCTCAGCACCTATAGCTCGCATCTGAAGAACATGAAATATTTCATGGAGAATGCCAGTGGCAGGACCCTGTTCTTCATCGACGAGCTGGGAAGCGGCAGCGATCCCAACCTGGGGGGGGCTTTTGCCGAGGTCATTCTCGAGGAGCTGGTGCGCAAGCACGCTTTTGGCATCGTCACCACCCACTATCTCAACCTGAAAGTGATGGCGGGTAAGACGTCCGGCATCATCAACGGCGCCATGGCCTTCGATGAGTCGAATTTGTTGCCGTTGTATAGGTTGATCATCGGTAAGCCCGGCAGTTCCTATACCTTTTCGATCGCCGAACGCATCGGGCTCGAGCCTCGGCTGATCCAACGTGCGCGGACGCTGGTCGATGAAGATCATTTCCGGCTCGATAAGTTGCTCAATGCGACGGAGCAGGATCTGCGTGATCTGGAAAAGCGCGAGAAGGACCTGGGCAAGCTGATCAAGGAGAACGAGAAGCTGAAGAAGGAGATGGAAGCCCTCATCCATCGCGAGCGGCATGACCAGCAGGTGGAGTTGTTGAAGCATCAGAACAAGATCACCGAAGAGCGGATCGCCTATTTGAAAGAGATGGAACGGAAGCTGCGGCAGATCGTATTCGACTGGCGCAAGGCGGAAGACAAGAACGAGGTCATCAGGCAGATGCAGGCCTTGCTCTTCAAACAAAAAGAAAAACAGGTCAACGAGAAGGTGCGCAAAAAATTCGATGCGCGGTATACCGAAGTGGGCGGCGACGTGCAGGTCGGCAACAAAGTGATGATGAAAAAGAATCACCAGGTTGGGACGGTACGGGAGATCCGCGGCAAAAAGGCCATTGTGCAGGTGGGGTTGATCCCTATCACCGTGGATCTTGCCGATCTTACGGTAGTGCAGGACAAGCCGCAGGAAGAGTCTGCAGGTTAATGCTTTTGGCATCTGGTTTGCTGCTTAAGGGCATTAACTTAAATCTATTTTACGCATGAAAAAGTTGCTAATCTCCGGCTTCGTGCTCGGTATGCTTGCTTTTACGCATTCCGCACAGGCTCAAATCCAGTTTTCCGTCAATATCGGCGACCAACCTTCCTGGGGACCTACCGGGTATGATCATGTGGAATATTATTATATTCCCGATATCCAGGCGTACTATTATGTTCCTTCACATGAATTCGTTTACATCAATCGGGGCCATTGGTCTTTTTCACACGAGCTCCCGCCCCGCTACCACGACTTCGATCTCTATCATTGCCACAAGGTCGTCATGAACGAGCCGCAGCCGTATCTGCATTATGATGAGCACCGCAGGCAATATGATCAATACCGTGGCGATCCGCATGGCCAGGAATTTATCCGGGACAGTCATGATGACCGGTACAAGTGGCATTATCACGATCAGCATGAGGCCGATGAAGAATGGCGTCATCGCCCCGAGGGAGACCGGCATTGGGGTGGCGATCAGCACTAGGCCCGCACTTGATAAAAAACATCGAGCCTCTGGCATTGCCAGGGGCTTTTTTATGCGCGCGCCGGGCGAGGCTTGACGGAGACGCCGGGCGCGCGCGCCGGATCTTATTGCGCCGTGCCCGTTAAAGTCGTTCCCGGTTTTCCGTATTCGAAGCTGTTCGCGTCTTCGATCTTGATATTGTCTCCATCGAAATGACAGGTGAAGCGTTCCGTGTGCGGGCTTTCGATATAGCGAAGGACGAGCTCGAGCGTGTTGTCGTCGATCCAGTGGTAGCTGCCGGCCGTTTGGAAGGGCGGCAGGCCGACATCGTGGAATTGTGCTCCGGTGAGCAGGTCGGGGCCCAAGCGCGGCGTTTCCGCCCGCGCCCATTTGCCTTCACCAAAGGGGATGGGATAGGTACCCTTGTCGTCTTTTATCGTCACCTGCCAGATGCCACCGTCCTGCATGTCGAAGCCGATGGAGCGCATCTTCTTGGGATTGTCCTGTAGCGAATAGGTCTTGCCGTTAGGGGAGAAGTCGGCTGCCGTGGCGGCAGCCTGCGGCAGCGGCAGGGCAAGGGCGGCGAGCTGTTGTTTTAATTTCGCGTCGCCATCGGGGTCGTCTTTATAGGCCCAACCCTGCATGCCCGGGAGCAGGTACTGCCATACCAGGTTGATCTCGTCCTGCATATCGGGTGTCTCGGCCTGGATGGCGATCACCGCGTCCTGGTCCGGCAGCATGATGATGAACTGGCCGAAGGCGCCGTCGGCGCGGACACCGTTGTGCCGGCAACGCCACATCTGGTAACAGTAGCCCTGAAGCCAGTCGGAACCATCGCGTTTGGCGGGTGAGGCGCCCGGATTCTGCAGGATCTGGATGGAGGTGGCTTGCCTGACCCATTCGTGCGGCAGCAGCTGTTTCCCTTTCCAACGGCCGCCCTGCAGATAGAGCTGGCCGAATTTAGCCATATCCTCGGTCTTTAGCCGCAGGCCCCAGCCACCGGTATTGGCACCCTGGGGGCTTACTTCCCAATCGGCCCCATAGATGCCCAGCGGCTCGAAGAGCCTTGGCCGCAGGTAGTCGAGGACCTTTTGGCCGGTGACTTTGGTAACGATGGCCGAAAGCATATAAGTTCCGGCAGAGTTGTAGAGGAATTTGCTGCCGGGGTTGTTGACGATGGGGGTGTTGAAGAAAGCGCGCACCCAATTAGTATCCACGACTACGTTATGGGTGGGGTCGGGATCCATGCCGTCCGACATGATGAGGACGTCCTTGACGGTAAGGTCGGCCAGATGCGGCGGGACCGGGTTGGGGACCAGCTCGGGGAAGAAGGAGATGACCTTGTCGGTGAGCTTGAGCTTTTTTTCTTCCAGCGCAAAACCCACGGCGGCGGCCGTGAAGCTCTTGCTGGTCGAGTAGAGCGATTGTTTGATGGTGGGGCTATAAGGGTTCCACCAGCCTTCGGCTATGACCTTGCCGTGGCGGAGGTACATGAAGCTGTGAAATTCCGTTTTGCTATGGTTCGCCGCGTTGACGAAGTCCATGATGCTCGAAGCGCTGACGCCTTCTTTTTCGGGGACGCCCCGGGGCAGAGCATCCTGGGCGACGGTGGTTCCGGGGTGCGTAAGGGTTGCGGCGACGAGCAGGACGAGCGCTAATTTTTTAGCAAGCATATGGATGGGTTTTGCAGGCAATGAAGGTAATAAATCCCTTATCTTTCTGGCAAATTTGTCCTATGCGCCGAATATTATTAGTAGCAGGCGTCTTTGGGTTGCTATGTCTCTCCGGCTTCTCCCTGACAAGACCCCGGCCCGCTGGCATTATACCGGCACCGATGACCGTTATCATCGCATCGGCGATATCCTGCTGGTGGCGCATCTCCTGGGGCTCACGAACTCCGAACCCATTGTCGGTTCCTTCAATGTGCTTAAAGATGTATTGCAATAAATTTTCGACGATGAAAAAGCTTGTCTATATACCTGTGTGCTTTTTTTTATGGGCGGTGATGGCCTGTAGTAAGTCTCATGGTTCGGGCGGTTCGCCGCTGAGCTATGCGGGCTCTATGAGCCTATCCGAACCACGGGCTTATCTTGCTTCGGCTTCCGCGGGCAATAAAGCGATGTTTGCCGGGGGGGTTGATTTCGCCAACAACAATGCTTTTTCCAGTACGGTAGACCTGTATGATGCGGGAACTGGTAAGTGGACGGTGACGCAGCTGAGCGAACCCCGCTGTCAGTTGGCGGGTGCGGCGGCTGGCGGGCGGATCTTTTTCGCCGGCGGCGACAGTTCCGGGTTCGGGTTCTCGAGTCGCGTGGATATCTATGATACGGCAACGGGTAGCTGGACGACGGCCCAGCTGAGCCTTGCGCGGACTTTGCTGGTGGCTGCCAGTGCTGGCAGCCGGGTCTTTTTTGCGGGCGGTCTTTATGATACCGGGTGGTATAGCAATACGGTCGACATCTTCGATCTGACTACGGGGGTATGGACTACAGCACAGCTGAGTGTGGCCAGGGCAGGCTTTGCCGCGGCAGCGGCCGGCAGCAAAGTGGTTTTTGCCGGCGGTGAAAATGGGCCGGGGTGCAACGCCGTAGATATCTATGATACACTCAGCGGCACCTGGAGTACGGCACAGCTCAGCGAGGCCAGGTCTGATCTCTCCGCGGCGGCGGTGGATGGAAAGATCCTCTTTGCCGGCGGTTTGGCCAATGGCGGCGCATCGACTACCGTGGATATCTACGATGTTGCCACCGGAGCCTGGTCTGTAGCGCATCTCAGTAAGGGACGCGTCGACATGGCCGCAACCGCTGTAGGCGACGAGATCATTTTTGCCGGCGGTAACGTGGTCGATACCCCACCCAGTGGATCCGGCCTTGTTCAGGATGGAGAGGTGACCGATACGGTAGACGTCTATAACGCCAGGACCAATAGCTGGAGTGTCACCAGGCTGAGCCAGGCGCGCGAAATGGCCGTCGGCGCCACAGCGGGGAGCAAGTTGTTAATTGCCGGGGGAGCTATTCCCCTCGATCCGGGCAATAACTCCACTCCCTTTCACGGGTCGGCCGTTGTCGATCTCTTTTCGATCAGCGGGCAGTAAGCTATGGCGTTTCCAGGAATTCATGGACCATCTCCGCCGTGCATTTTGACAGATAGCCTTTACTTTCCAGGTATTCGCCATGGTGTCCGGGCAGGATGATAAGCCGGGCATGCGGCATTTGCCGTGTCAGCTCCACCGCGTATTCCGGCCGCACGAGGTCCTGGTCGCCGATGATCAGCAGGGTAGGGGCCTGGACATTTTTGATGGCTTCATCCGGCCAGTCCTGGAAATGCTTCATCCGTTCCACGTCGCGGTGGAACATCGCCTTTAGCCCGGCGGAGTCGTGGTTGATATCGAGATAGGCCTCCCGGAGATATTTGGGCATCTGGTCGAGGGTGGCGTGGTCGAAACCAGGCCAGAACCAATCGTACGCCCCGGAGCGTTTAAAGAAAGCCGAGCCGATGACCAGCTTGCGAACGAGCTGCGGGTGACGGATGGCGATGTCCATGGCGGTCTGGCCGCCGTTGCTGAAGCCGAAGATATCGGCCTTTTCGATATGCAGCTGCTGCAGCAAGGCTGCTACGTCGTCGGCGTCCTGGTGAAAGCTCAGCGGCCGGTCGATATCCCGGGTATGCCCATGCGCCTGCAGCTCTACGGCGATCACCTGGTGATGCTTCGCGAAGGTATGCAACACGTTACCGAAGCTGGTGCCGATGGTCGAGCCGCCGCCATGGATCAGCACCAGGGGGAACCCCTTGCCGTGGATCTCGTAGTACATTTTCAGCTCGCCAATGCCGGCATAGCCGCTTGTCGAATCTTGTTGTGCAAAGGTCGTGCGGCCCAGCAACAGCAGGGAGGAAAAAAGGAGTGTCTTCATGATTGTTTATTTTACGATCAATGTTTCCAGGCGATCCAGCATTTGCAGCCAGCTCGGGTAAGCGCCGATGCGGGTGGCCAGGTCGAGGTCGACGGTTTGATGCAAGGTGAATTTTGTTTGTTTTCCGGGGTCGAGGTCTTCGAACGTCAGGGTCACGACGGTGATGTCCGGCCATTCGTGCGGCATTCCCGCATCCCTTGGCGAGAGATGATTGCCGTGCTCATCGGCGCGTGCGAGCGTGAAGACCAATTTTTTCGGCGGGTCTATTTCTTTGAAGACGGCATAGAACCAATTGCGTCTTCCGTCGTCGCTATGGATGATGGCGCCATGATAGCCGCTGCCTATTTTGATGTCGATCTTCGTGAAGAGGCAGGTACAGTTGTTCGGCGCGTACCAGCGTTTGAGGTGCTCCGCCTGGGTCCAGCAATCATA
Source organism: Puia sp. (assembly GCA_035946435.1). GTDB lineage: Bacteria > Bacteroidota > Bacteroidia > Chitinophagales > Chitinophagaceae > Puia. Next base: position 39,345 of record DASYZH010000155.1, read on the forward strand.
GACCAGCTGGCGGGGCGCGTTGATGATGCGGGTGATCAGCACCTCATTTTTTTCGGCGATTCCTGCTGTTTCGTTTGTCATATGGTTCTTTTTTGTTTTGTAATTGTTCCAGGTAATCTTCCATCGAGTCGAGGGTTTGATTCCAGTATTTCCGGCATTCCTCGACCCAGCCGGTGACCTCGGAGAGCTGGTCCAGCCGGGCCTGGCAATAGCGTTCCCGGCCTTGTTTCCTGACCAGGATGAGACCGCATTCCGTGAGGATCTTGATGTGTTCCGATATCGTGGGCCGGCTGGAGTCAAAATGGTCTACGATGCCGTTGAGGTTGAGCGTTTGACGCGACAGCAACCCCAGGATCTCGCGGCGGGTGGGGTCGGCTATGGCCTGAAAAACGTCTCTTCTTTTTTCCATTGCGTCGGGATTTGGCTACGAATGTACAAATATGTCGGGATTTACCGACATATTTTTCAAAAAAAATTTTTGGGGCGTGAGCCGGCGGGACGCGGGCGTTATAGCCGGGCTATTTTATTTTGCATGAGCTGTCTGTCCGCGGCTGTGCGGGCGAGGGCCATCGCCTGCCCGAAATGACCGATGGCTTTGCTATTGTCGATGTCCGTGTACAGCTCGCCCAGCAAGGCAAAATAAAAGGGATTATCCGTTAATTGTAATTTCTCTGCCTGGACGATGGCTTCTTTTTTGCCCCGGGCTTTCGCGAGCGCGTAGATCCGGTTGAGTGCGGCAATGGGCGAGTATTCGAGCTGCAGGAGCAGGTTGTAATATTGTAGGATCTGTTCCCATTTTTCGGCGGTATCTTCTTTTTGTGTGCTCCAGTAGGCGATACCTGCTTCGAGATGGTATTTGGTGATGGTATTGCCGCGGGCGGCGCGGTGGAGATAGTCGATGCCTTTTGCGATCAGGTCCGTGTTCCAGCGATTGGTATCCTGGTCGGCATAAAGAACGATATCGCCGTGCCGGTCGATGCGGGCCTCGAAACGCGAGGCGTGAAAACACATGAGCGCAAGGAGAGCGTCGACGGCCGGTGTGCAGGTGACCGGGTTGTCGGAGAGCATATGACAGAGCCGGATGGCTTCTATGCAGAGGTCTTTGCGCAGCACGGCGTCGCTGCTCTCCGAATAATAGCCTTCGTTGAAGAGAAGGTAGATGGTGGTGAGGACGGCGGGCAGTCGGTGGTCCAGCTCGGAAGCAGCCGGCATCTCGATGCGGATGCCCGCTTCCCGTAGTTTTTCCCGGGCACGAAAAAGCCTTTTATTGATGGTTTCTTTATTCGTGAGAAAAGCGTCGGCAATTTCTTCAATGCCGAAACCGCAGAGGATGCGGAGGGACAGACCTACTTGCGATTCGGCGGGGATAAGGGGCGTGCAAATAGCGAACATCATCTGGAGCTGGCTGTCTTCGATGCTGGCGGGGGAAAGGTCGATCTCGGTGTCCATGACCTGCCCGGGTGCACCGGGAGTGCCATTGCCTGTGGCCAGGGAGGCTGCGGCTTTGACGGCCGGTGTTACTTTGAGACGGAAAACCTGGTCCCGTTGCAGAAAGGTTTTGGCTTTGTTCCTGGCGACATGGTATAGCCAGGCCGCGGGATTTTTGGGTGGACCTTCGATACCCCAGGTTTGGGCGGCGGCGAGAAAAGTATCGCTGGCGATGTCCTCGGCGGTCTCCATTTGTTCGAAGCCAAAATGTCTGTAGAGCACGGAAACGATCTTTCGGTATTCCGTACGGAACAGGTGCGGGATCAGGTTTTGTTCTTCCATTGCGATCGTTTGCGGCTATCTTTTGTAGACCTTCCGGACTTCCACTGTATTCCCCTCGCCTTGCAGCACGGGACTGCCCTTGGCGAATGCTATCGCTTCTTCCACGGAATCCGCTTTGACGATGATGTAGCCGCCGATGGTCTCCTTGATCTCGCCAAAAGGCCCGTTTGTCACGACGTTCTTGTGGTGGACCACGTGGGCGTCGTCGAACAGGAGGCCGTTCTTGCCGACGAGTTTGTTTTGGGCTGCGATGTCGCCGACCCAGTCCATGGTTTGCTTCATCCAGGTTTGCAATTGTTCAGGGGACGCTATTTTGGCGCCATCCTGATGCCGGAAGATCAACATAAATTCATCCATGATGGTAAGTTTTATTTAAAACAAACGAGGGGCGACGGATTGGACATCGATGACTATATTTGGTTGATGAAACCGCTTTTTTTCCCGTTCTTACTCGCCTTCTGCCTATCTGCCCGGGCTCAGGGGCGGCAGGCTACCCAATTTACCAATTATTACGATTCGCTGCGGGTCTTCGATCTGGGCAGGCTCTGGCATGCCGATAGTATTTACCTGCAGGACGATGGAACAAGGTCCGCATTTCCCGAGCCGTTGGGGTTTATCGGCGCGAATTATCAACGGTTCGATATCCATTTTCTTTCGGTTGTCAAAAGTCGAAAGGATCCCCATGTCTATATCGTGACCGGTAAGACCAGGGTTTCGGGGAATATCTGCGCTTTCAGCGGGACGGTCACGGTGGTTTCGGCAAGGCTTGACCGTCATTGGGAGCGCCACTACCAGCGAGGCACCTTAACTGCTGACGTTTTGCTATACGAAGACAGTCTTAAAAAGGGTAGTGGCGTGATCACCGGCCGGATGGAAACCGATTTTTGTGTGGACAAAAAGAAGCGGCTTTTTTATGACGCATTGGATGCTGCAGCCGATGGCTATTGTAATAACCAATGTGTTGCCGTCTGGCGAAGTTACCGAACTCATATTGCCAAAAAATGCAATTGGGGGGATTATCGAATTCCCGGGAGTGCGGCTTTGGATGAGGGCGCCGGGGATTTTCACGTCGCCGACGAATATCTGAAAAATGGCTGGCAGGGCTACGAGAATGACACGACCGCCTGGTGGCAATAATCCGTAACTTCATCCAAAAAAACTAGGCTATGAAATCATTCTTAGGGATGGGCCTGCTTGGGGCCAACTTTGTCAGGGCAATGTTGAAGAAGGGGGACCAGGTGCAGGTCTGGAACCGAACGGCGGCCAAAGCCACCGCACTGGAGCAATATGGCGCCAAGGCGTTTGCCGATGTTGCCGACGCGGTGAAGGGCGCCGATGTCATTCATCTAACGTTGAATGATGATGCTTCGGTCGATGAGGTGCTGGCCGCGGCAACGCCGGGTCTGAAAGCGGGGGCGATCATCATCGATCATACCACCACCTCGATACCCGGCGCTGTCGAGCGGACGAAGAGCTGGGCGGCGCGTGGATTCCAATACCAGCATGCGCCTGTGTTCATGGGGCCGCCCAATGCGCTCGAGAGTACGGGTACGATGCTGGTCTCGGGCGATCAGCAGCTGGTAGCCCACCTGGAGCCGGAGCTGTCGAAGATGACGGGTAAAGTGCTGAACTTTGGTCCGGAGGCGGGCAGGGCCGCGGGGATGAAGCTGCTGGGCAATCTCTTCCTCGTGTGTTTTACCACCGGTATCGCAGACACGCTGATGTTGGCTAAAGGCATGGGCATACCCGTGAGCGATCTCGCCATGCTTTTCGAGACCTGGAACCCCGGGGCGATGTTACCAAACCGGCTGAAGCGAATGACCTCCGGCGACTACAGCAAGCCCGGCTGGGAGCTGTCGATGGCGAGAAAGGA
>DASYZH010000156.1:0-3121 GCA_035946435.1 Puia sp.
GGATGCCCGATGCCCCGCGGCCCTACAGGGTGCGGCTATATCCCTGGATACCCCTGCTCTTTGCGGCGTTTACCCTGTTCTATCTCGTGACGACTATTTACAATGATGTGGTCGCTTACCGCAGTGGACAGGCACCGATGATCGACTCCGTTCTTGCCCTGGTGCTCACTGCTACGGGGATACCCTTTTATTTGTATTTTCAGCGTAAAACCAGTAGACATGTCCAATAGACTGATTTTTGCTTTTTTGCTGGTGTGCCGGATCGGCTGGTCTCAGGACCCGCATAGCACGCTTGGGCGTCCGATGGCGGCACCGGCTTTGGCGACGCGTGACACCACTTATCTGTTGCGGCCGGATCGGGTCTTCGACGGCGAACAGCTGCATGAAGGCTGGGCGGTGATGGTGCGGGGACGGACGATTGTGGCGGCCGGTCCGGCCGCATCGTTTTCGGCACCTTCGGGTGCGGTGGTGTTGGAGTTGCGCGGTGCGACGTTGTTACCCGGGTTGATCGAAGGGCATAGCCATCTCTTTTTGCATCCTTATAATGAAGTCTCCTGGAATGACCAGGTATTGAAGGAATCACGGGCGGAGCGGGTGGCGCGGGCGGTCGTTCATGCACGGGCGACTTTGCTGGCGGGGTTTACGACGACGCGTGATCTGGGGACCGAGGGCGCGATGTATGATGATGTAGGACTGAAACAGGCGATCCAGAAGGGCGTGATCCCGGGACCGCGGATCCTATGTGCCACGCGGGCCATTGTGGCGACGGGTAGTTATGGTCCAAAAGAATTGGCTTACGATATCGAATCACCGCATGGGGCGGCGGAGGCGGATGGGGTAGAAGGGTTAACGCGTGAGGTGCGGACGCAAATCGGTCATGGTGCCGATGTCATCAAAGTTTATGTAGACTACCGGTGGGGCATGGGCGGCAGTGCTGCGCCGACCTTTACCGTAGAGGAGCTGAAGAAGGTGGTGGAGGTCGCTTCCAGTGCCGGCAGGATGGTGGCGGTACATAGCGGAACGACCGAGGGTATGCGCAGGGCTATCGAGGCCGGCGTCACCACGATCGAACACGGGGATGGTGGCACACCCGAGCTGTTTGCAGCGATGAAGGCCAAAGGGATCGCGCTTTGTCCGACTTTAGCTGCGGGCGATGCGATCGCACAATATGGCGGCTGGAGGAAGGGCGTCGATCCCGAGCCGGAACGGATCAAGGCAAAACGCGCCAGCTTCAAGGCGGCGATGGATGCCGGCGTCACCATCTGTATGGGTGGCGACGTGGGAGTATTCACACATGGCAACAATGCGATGGAGATGGAAGATATGGTCGACTATGGGATGAAGCCGCTGGACGTTTTGCGATCCGCTACTTCGGTGAATGCCGATGTGTTCCGGCTGGCTTCAACCGTTGGGCGGATAAAACCCGGGTTGCTGGCGGATATCCTCGTAGTCTCGGGGAACCCGGCGGTGAATATTTCCGATGTACGGAAGGTGGTTTGGGTGATGAAGGACGGCGTGATCTATCATCCTGATGCCGCTTCGAAATAGCCGGGGCTACCCCCGCGTGAACGCACGGATCAGTTCGGCGTGCTCCGGATGTTGCGTGGTGAGCGCCTCGCGGTTGGCCAACTCGAATTCGGCGAAGTCGAAACCCGGAGCGACCGTACATCCCACCAGGGCATATTCGCTTTCGGGGGCGGGCGCCGAAGCAAACCAGCTGCCGGCTTTTATCACAGTCTGAAACGATTCTCCTTTTTCCGGGTTGGAGCCGAGCATATGGGTGTATAGCCGGCCATTGTGCGCGATCTCATAAACGTGCAGCGGATCTCCATAATGGAAATGCCAGAGTTCGTCGGACGCGATGCGATGAAAGGCCGAAAATTGGCCTTTTGACAGAAGGAAGTAAATGCTTGTCGAGGCGCTGCGGGAACCCTGGAAGAAAAGAGGCAGCACGGTCTTGGGAAGGGTCAGCTCGGAACGGTAGACTTCCCGGAATGCTCCGCCTTCTACATGAGGGGTAAGTTCCAGCTTTTGGATCCAATAGGTGGCGGACGGTCTTTTATATGGAGAGGTCATTTTTCGATCACGACATTGGCCGCGTAGACATCGGCTATTGAATCTTTGATATGCGTGGTGTCCTTCGGCGCGGCGGCTACAGGGAAATAGAGTTTGAAAAAGGTGGAATCTTTGGTTTCCATCCTGATGTTGAGCTGAAAACCGAGTAGCTGGTTATAGCGCCGCAGGGCATGCACCTTGTTAGGCGTGCGGAGGATCACGAAATGATAAAGGCTTTGACCTTCCGTAGGCACCGGGTCATGGGCGACGAAGGGTGGGGGTGTAACGGCTGGTTTGGCTGCAGTGGCGCCGGTTTTCGCGGTATCCGCCTTGACCAGGGTCGCCGCCGTACCTATGCCGCTTTTTGCCGTATCAGCCGTGGTTTGGGTTGCCGCGACTGTGTCGGCCGATTTGGTTGCCGGTGTATCGGGGACTACTGTGGCCCGGTTTTCGGGTCCAGCCTGTTCCGAGAAATTATTACGCTGATAGAGATAATAGCCACCCCAGCCGACTACCACTACCCCGGCGATCAGCAGGACCAGCAGCATGGTCTGCCGCTGTCTGACATTATTAGCTTTGGGCTCTTCGCGGGGTGGTTCGTCGTAGGTGTTGCGGGACCTGTCCCTTTCGGGGCCGGTGAGTTCGTCGGTGCGGGGGATGAGGTAGTCGCCGGGGGTAAAGTCCAGGCGTCCTTCTTTGTTCTTGAGCAAGGTTCCGACCCCTTCGATAAAGAAGGGTTTGCCAATATTCAGCAGCTGGCGGCCTGTGGTCAGGTAAAAGTCGAGGTCGGCCGCGGCCAGGGACTTCATCTTTCCGGTGTGCTCCTTGATATAGGTGATCAGGGCGTCGTCGGGTGCAAAGATGTTAGCGTTCTTAAAGGTGATACCGGAGGCCTGCACTTGCCCCATGCGGTCAGATTGTTGCGGGATGACCGCGGCGGCGTCGAGGGTGAAGCTGCCAATGCCCGGAAGGTCCAGCTTCCTGGTTTGATACAAGTATTGCGACAATAACTGCGGTAGTTTCAAATAATCGGATTTTAAGACAGGCTAAAGATAAAGAACTTTCA
>DASYZH010000157.1:0-30066 GCA_035946435.1 Puia sp.
CTGGTGACGACGGGGACGGAAGGGATGGCGAGTACGGATGACAATATCGGGTTGTACTCCGACATCCATGCGGATAAGAACATCGATTATCTTACGATACATGTATGGCCGAAGAATTGGGGTTTTTTTAGCGACACGGCCATTGCGGCTTCGATGCCGCGGATCCTTGCGAAAACCACGGCGTATATCGACAGGCACCTGGCGGTCGCGCGGCGGCTCGGCAAGCCGATGGTGATCGAAGAATTTGGGTTACCGAGGGATTTGCAACGTTTTTCCCCGGGGACGCCGGCGAGTTTGCGGGGCCAGTATTACTCCTTGCTGTTCCGGACGGTTGCGGAAAGTATTCGCACGGGTTCGGGGCTTGCGGGCTGCAATTTCTGGGCTTTTGGCGGCGAGGGCAGGCCGGTGAAGGGGCAGGTGATGTGGAAGAAAGGCGACACGTGGCTGGGCGATCCGCCGATGGAGGAGCAGGGACTGAATGCCGTGTTTGACGGCGACGACGCGCTTTGGCGGGTGGTGACCTCTTTTACGGCGGAGGCGCCTTTTAGGTAAATTAACGTTATGCGGCTGTTTTCTCTTTTTTCCTTCGTGGTGCTGGTGAGCGGGGCGTCGGTGCGATGCTCCCTTCCGACTGCTCCCGGTGCGGCAGCTGCTGCTCCAGGTTCGGGGACCGCTGGGGCCGGGGCAGGCATTGGGGGCGGGGGGATATTTCGGAGTGTGTCCGCGGCTTCCGGGCCGGTGGAGCGGTTCGGGTGTTATGCGCTATCTGTGGGGCTGGATGCCTCTTTTTCCAATCCTTACGACTATTCTGAAGTTGCTTTGCGGTGCGTCTTTACGGGGCCGGGTGGTCGCGTGGATACGGTGGACGGTTTTTACATGACCGATTATCGGATCGACACGGTGACGGGGAGGGTCTCCGGCGGAGACGAGGGCCATTTTGAGGTGCGGTATTCGCCGGCTGCGACGGGAGGGTGGACGTACCGGCTTTTTTGTGAGGCTCGGGGTGGAAGGCAGTGGGGGCCTCGCGGGCATTTCGAATGTGTGGCGGGAACTGATCCGGGGGTGCTTCGGGTCGGCGGCTCGCCTTATTTGTCGTTTGGCGGCGAATCGGCGCCTGGCCGGGACCCGGCGTCTCGTGGTGAATCGGCATCTCGCGGTGACCTGGGGTTTGGCGGTGAATCGGGGTCTGGCGGTGACTCGGGGTTTGGCGGTGACTCGGCGTTTGGCGGTGACTCGGCGCCTGGCGGTGACTCGGCATTTATCCCTATAGGTGAGAACATGGGGTGGGCGCATGGCAATGCGTATCTCGATTACCGGCGTTGGATCTCTCGGCTGGCCGCTCACAAGGGCAATTTCATCCGGGTATGGATGCCCGCGTGGGGACTTGGGCTGGAGTGGCGCGCGGGTTTTATGGGGTACGAAGGCTTGGGGAAATACCGGCAGTCGAACGCGGCCTTGCTCGACTGGTTGCTGGACTATTGCCGGCAAAAACGGGTGTATGTCATGCTTAGCCTGGATCATCACGGTCAGGTATCCTCGAAGGTGGACCCGAACTGGAACGACAATCCTTACAATGCGGCGAATGGCGGGCCGTGCGAGCATACCTGGGACTTTTTTACCGATGCGCGGGCGCGGGAGCTGATCCGGAACCGGTTCCGGTATATCGTGGCGCGGTATGGGTATTCGAGTCATATCCTCGCGTGGGAGTTGTTCAATGAGGTGGACTGGACGGATGATTTTTATCATCACCGGGCGGATGTGGCCGCGTGGCATGCATCGATGGCTGCGTGGCTGCGGCGACTGGATGTGAACAGGCATTTGATCACGACGAGTTTTGGGGATGCGCGTTGGGATTCGCTGGTCTGGCGGCTGCCGGGGATCGATTTTACGCAGACGCATTACTATACTGATAAGCCGATCGATAGTGTGCTTGTCTCGGGGGTGGCGCGGTATCGTGCTGTCTATGGGAAGCCGACGCTGAATGGTGAGTTTGGACTTCGTGGTGGTGGGCGGGGGCTTGCTGCTGTTGATCCCGGCGGGGTGTATGTCCATAATGCCCTTTGGGCTACGCTGTTGAGTGGGGCGATGGGGCCTGGGTTGTCGTGGTGGTGGGACAATTACATCGACCCGCAGGACCTTTATTCGTGTTTTGACGGGGTGGCGGCTTTTTCGGCGCAGATCGATTTTATTCGGGGGCGGTATGCGCCGGCGGCGGTCGCGGTGCGGCGGGGGGCGATGGCTTCGGGGGCTGTGGGGCCGGCGGTGGCTTCGGGGGTGGTCGCGGTGCGGCGGGCGCTGGCTTCGGCGGCGGTTCGGGCGTATGCGTTGAAGGCGGGGGATTCTTCGCGGGTGGCGGGGTGGATGGTGAATGCGGGGGGAGCTTTGTCGGGGGGCGGGGGTACGGCTGCGGCTGTGCGGGGCGCGGTGCTCGAGGTGGAGGGGATGCGAAATGGAAAGTATGCGGTGCGTTGGTGGGACTGCAGGAAAGGGATAGTCGACGGGGTGGATACGGTCTGGGTGCGGGATGGGGTGTTGCGGGCGGCTTGTCCGGCGATCGTGTGGGACAAGGCCGTGATGGCGGAACGGATCAGCGGGGCTCCTTCCGGTACTTCGAAGGGCTCTGGCCATAGTGGCGGGTGAAGCTGCGGGAGAAATTGGCGGCGTCGGTGAAGCCGGTCTTATAAGCGACTTCCGACACGGTGAGCTCGCCGGTGAGCAGCAACTGCGCGGCCTTTGTAAGCCGGCGGGTGGTGATATAGTCATGCGGCGTTTCGCCGATCAATGCATTTAATTTACGGTAGAGCTGGCGGCGGCTGACTTTGAGTTTGGTTGCCAGCACTTCCACGTCGAATAGTGGGTCGGCGAGGTGGTGGTCGACGACTGCGGCGGTGTTTTCGAGAAACTGCCGGTCGAGGAAGTTCCATTGGGGGATGGGGTGGTCTTCGGGGGCTGAGGTTTCGGCGGGTGCGTTTGACAGCTTGTTTTGGCGATAGAGCTCGTGCATCTTGCGGCGGGATTCGAGCAGGCTGCTCACGCACGCGGTGATGACTTCCATATTGAATGGTTTGGGAATGTACACATCCGCGCCGGCGGAATAGCCCTCGACCTGGTGGGCGTCGGATTGCCGTGCGGTGAGGAGGATCACGGGGATATGGCTGGTGCGCAGATCCGTCTTTACGGCCCGGCAGAGCTCGAGGCCGCTGAGGTGGGGCATCATGACGTCGCTGATGATGAGGTCGGGGATGAGCTGCAGTGCTTTATCGAGGCCGGTGGCGCCGTCGCCGGCTGTGGCGGTGCGATAGGTGGGCGGGAGCTCGCCGCGGATGTAGTCGCGGAGGTGAGCGTTGTCTTCGACGAGGAGGATGAGGGGGGTGTCGCCTTCGAGGTCGGCGTCGGGGTCCTGGGGTGATGGTGTGGCCGGTTGTGCTTGGGTGGCGGGGGCAATTTGTGGTTGCGCGGCTGGTGGTGTTTGTGGGTCGACGGCGAGCGGTGTTTGGTCGAAGGCTCCTGTGTGCTCGCGGCCGGTGGGCAAGGGCTCAGGCGAGGCGGGGTGCTGTGCCTGTCCGTTTAAGGGAAGCGTAAGGATGAAGTCGGAGCCGGCGCCTTCTTCGCTGGTGACGGTGAGCGTGCCGCCTTGCAGTTCGGCGAGCTGGCGGGCGAGGGCGAGGCCGATGCCGGAGGAGGCGGACTCGTAGCGGCGGCTGCCCTGTACCTGGTAGAAGAGATCGAAGACCTTGTCGCGAAGCCCTGGAGCAATACCGATGCCGGTGTCCCGGACGTGGAGTTCGGCGGCGGGCTTAGCGCCGATCGTGGCGTGGCGGATGGTGATGAGGATCGAGCCGCCGTCGGGCGTATACTTGAAGGCGTTAGAGATGAGATTGAAGACTATCTTCTCGAACTTATCCGTATCTACAATGGCGTTGATCTCCGTTTCGGGGGCGGAGATGGTATAGGCAAGGTGGCGTTCGGTGGCGTGGAGGGTGAAGAGGCCGGCGATGTCTTTTGTAAGGCCTACGAGGTCCGTGTTTCGCGGGTCGAGGCGGAGGTGGCCGGTTTCGAGCTTGCGCCAGTCGAGCATTTGGTCGATGAGGCGGGTGAGCCGGGTGGCGTTGTCGTACATGAGCTTGCCGTAGCGGCGCGTTTCGTCGGGACTTATCTCGCCTTTGATGAGTTTTCGAAGCGGGTCCGTTATGAGTGACAGCGGGGTCCGCAGCTCGTGCGAGACGTTAGTAAAGAAATGCAATTTCAGCTCGTTGAGCTCACGGTTCTTCTCGGCCGTCATTTGTTCGAGGCGGATGCGGCCACGTAGTCTTTCTCTTATCGTTATGTCGCGATAGATCAGGTACAGGATGGCAAGGACGATGAGCGCGTAGAGCGTATAGGCCCACCAGGTCTTCCAGAATGGCGGCAGGACGGTGATGCCGATGACCGTGTCGTGGGTGCTCCAGACACCGTCGTTGTTTGCTGCTTTTAGGTGGAAGGAATAGTGCCCGGGGGAGAGGTTGGTATAGGTCGCACGCCGTTGGGGACCGGCGAAGTTCCAGTTCTTGTCGAATCCTTGCAGCGTATAGGCGAACTTGTTGTCGGCGGGGATGGTGTAGCCGGCGGCGGCGAAACCGATGCTGAAATCGTATTGGTCGTGCGAGAGAACGATCTCCTGCTGACGGTTTATATCTTCTTTAAGCGGGGAGCCGGGCACACCGGGTCTCACCGGGGTGTTGAAAAGATAGAGGTCGGTGAGCCGCGGTTGCGGTGCGACTTTGTTGACGGTGTTCTGTGTGGGATCGAAGACGTTGAATCCGCTAATGCCGCCGAAGAAGATGCGGTGTTTGCTGTCCATGAAGCCGGAACCGTTGAGGAATTCCAGGCTTTGCAGGCCGTGGGGGATACCGAAATTCCGGAACTCGCCGGTGGCGGGATTGAAGCGGCTGATGCCTTTGTTCGTGCTAAGCCAGAGGAAGCCCTGGGTGTCCTCGATGATGCTGTTGACGATGTTGTTGCTGAGGCCGGAGGCTTCGTTGTAGACGCGGAATTGCTTTGTCGCCGGGTTGAAGAGGTCGAGACCGCCGCCCATGGTACCGGCCCAGATGCGACCTTGTGTATCCTCACAGAGGGAGAATACGACCTGGTTGCTGAGATGGTTTACCACGTTGTCGTAGACGGTGAAACTTTTTGTTGCGGAGTCGTAAACGCTGATGCCGCCGGAGTAGGTGCCGATCCAGATGGAGCCGTCGTGGGTTTCGAGCAGGCAACGGATATAATTATTGCTGACGCTGTCCTTGCGGCCGGAGAAGGTGTGTTTGTCGATGGTGCCGTCGGGATGCAGAACGTCGACACCGCCGCCGTTGGTGCCCATCCAGATATTACCCCGGTAGTCTTCGAGGATGGCGTAGATGGAGGGGTCGCTGAGCTCTCTGGGCCCCGGGCCGGCTTTGAGGTGCGTGAAGCGGCCGGTGTTGAGGTCAAGGCGATCGAGCCCGTTGCCATAGGTGCCGATGCAGAGGGTGTGTTTATCCCTGAGCATAAGGAGCGAGAGGATGGCCGTGCCGGAGGGCGCGTTGGCGTTTCCGGGCCTGGGATAATAGTGGTCAAAGCGGCCGGTGGCGGCGCTCCAGCGGTTGAGGCCTGCGCCGTCGGTTCCTATCCAGGTATTGCCTTGGGGATCCTGGGCAAAGCAGGTGACCTGGTCGCCGCTGAGGCTTGCCGCGTCGGCGGTGCTGCGGTAGACGTCGAAATAGAAGAGGTTACGGTCGTATTTATTGACGCCGCCCTGGGCGGTGCCGGCCCAGAGGGTGCCGGTGCTGTCTTCGAGGAGGGAGATCACGGTGTTGTTGGTGAGGCTGCCTTCGCCGATGAGGGTGTGGCGGTGGTGGCTGAAGGTTTTTGTGACGGGGTCGAAGCGGTCGAGTCCATTTTCGGTACCGACCCAGATGGTGCCGTCCGGCGCGGGGCAGAGGCTGCGGAGGTTGAGGCTGCTGATGGCGTCGGGGTTTGCGGCGGGAAGGTAGGATGTGATGGTGCCGGTCACGGGGTCGAAGACGTTGAGGCCGCCGCCGTCGGTCGCCAGGTAGAGGCTGCCGTTGCGGTATTGTGTGATGGCGGTGAGATGGTCGCTGGTGAGGCCGCTGTTGTTTCGTTGCCAGCGGGTGAATTTTTGTTCTTTCGGCCAGTAGACATCGAGGCCGCCGTAGGTGCCGATCCAGATGCGGCCGGTGTGGTCCTGGAAGAGGGCCTGGATGGTCGCGTTGCTGAGGCTTGCCGTGTCGGCGGGGTCGGGTTGGAACTCGCGGATGGTGGTCCGCGCAGCATTTATTTCCAGGAGGCCGCGGAAGGTGCCGATCCAGATGGAGCCGTCGCGGGCTTTGAGGAGGCTGAGGATGGCGGGATCGGTGTGGAAGGCGGGATGGATGCCAAGGTCTTCGAGCCGAAGGAAATCGTCGTGGTCCCGGTCGTAGATGCAGAGGCCGCCGCCGAGGGTGCCGATCCAAAGGCGGTGTTGGTCGTCTTCGATGATGGATTTGATTTGATTGTCGGCAATCGACCTTGGGTTTGCCGCGTCATGGCGATAGATGGTAAACGAGTAGCCGTCGTAGCGGTTGAGGCCATCCTGGGTGCCGAACCAAAGGAAGCCATAGCTGTCGCGGAAGATGCAGTTGACGGTGCTTTGGGAGAGGCCGTCGCGGGAGGTGAGGGCGGTGAAGTGGACGGGCGCCGGCTGGGTTTTGGCGGGTCTTGCCGGAGCGGTGCCGAGTCTTGCCGGAGCGGTGGCAGATCTTGCCGGGGTCGAATGGTCTTTTGGCTGCTGGGCCACGGCGGCCGAAGCCAGGAGGACGGAAGCCATTAGTAACCAAATAACCTTAAAAACCACTTTCCCGGGGGCGCTACTCATGTCAGACGGTGCAAAGTCTTGTCAAGATATGCCAAAAAAACCATTGTGCGGCGGGCGCGGCTATTTTTGATAGACGAAGATTATTGCCATGAAAACTAACGAATTAGCCAAAGCTACGCTGGTGGATGACGGGGAGTGCGTCTCCTTTCATCATTTTTCTTCCGCGCTCGATACTTCTTTTTTTACGTATGACGGATTCGAACTTTTGGTTTTGCCGGAGGGGGCCCTTGACTTTTGGGTTATGGGGCAGACCTTTTCGTTCACGGGGCCGCAGGTGATCTTGCTGGGGCCGGGGTTGGAGCATGGATGGAAAAACGGGGGCAGGGAAGGCGTTGCTATTCGCTGGCCGGCCGATTTGCTGGGCGAGGGCTTTCTGGACAAGCATCAGACACAGGCGATTGCCGGGTTGCTGGAACAAGCGGGTTTGGCCGTGTGTTTTGACCCGGTGGCGCTTCCTTCCGTCCGGCAGCGGCTGGAGGTGCTTCGCGGCCGGGCGGGTTTTTCGATCTATCTCGACCTGCTGGGGCTGTTGCATGAGCTGTCTACTTTTCGTAGGGATCCGCTGCTTCGCGTTTTACCGCCGGCGCCGGCGCCGGCCGCGGCTGCCGGTGAAAAAAAAAGTGCGATCGACGAAGTGATGGCGATGATGCAGACGAATTATTTTCGTCCGATGACGCTGGAGGAGATGGCGCGTAAGGCGTGTATGACCAAGGGGTCTTTTTGCCGGAGTTTCCGGCGGCGAACGGGTAAGACCTATTCGGAGAGTCTCAATGAGATCCGGCTGGGGCATATCTGTAGGTTGCTTTCCGAGACTACCGATACGGTTTCGGAGATCGCTTACCGGGCGGGCTATCAAAACATTTGCCATTTTCACCGGCATTTTAAGCGGCAGAAGGGGTGTACGCCGTTGGAGTTTCGGGCGGGGAGGAGGTAGGGGCATGTTATCGGGGCATTGAGGTTAAAAATGAGCCACACCGTGCTCGATGAAATGGTAGAGCCAATCGGTGATGACCATATTCCAGCCCTGGCTGCACTTTTCGAACGATTCTTTTGCCGGGGTAAGCCCTGCGTGGGTAAAATGAAGAGTGCTGCTGGTGCCCTGGCCGCCGTGACTGCTCTCGCCGGTGATCTCGAAGATCATTCTTGTGCCGGTCCATTCATATTGGTCGGTTTTCAGCCAGTGTAGCTGGCCTTTTGTTACGAGCCATACGACTCTTTTGTTTTCGATCACTTCGACAAGTTTCTGGATCGAATAGTGGGATCCGGGATGATGAATGGTGAATTCTTCATTTAACTTTTTACTGCTGCCTTCGAAGTCTTTGCCGCCCCACCATTTGGAGACATCCGTGATGGCCTTGAAAACATGTTCCGGGGATTTCGTTAGTTCGATGCTTGCGGTATAGCTGTTGTTATTGAGTATGAAGTTGTACAGCAGCTCTTTGGTGACGAGATCGCAGATCTGGGCCAACCGGCCCTTTTCGTTCTCGAGGACGACGCCGTCGTAGGTGAATTCGATCCTTGTGTTGGCGCCATTTGGTGTTAGCTCGAAGCTCATTTTTGTCCCCGACCAATCGAAGTTGTCTGTCTTTCGAATGCTTTCGGTTACGAGCCAGACGACTTTTTTGCCGGGGTGCAGCTCGATGATCCGGTTTTTGGAATAGTGGGAATCGCCGGTGGTGAAGGTGAATTCGTCGCCTTGTTCGGTAGTTTCGCCTGCTACGTCTTCGGGCCACCATTGCGGGAGGTCGTTAGTGATGTGGCGAAAGACGGTTTGGGGGGATTGGGGGACTTCGATGGAGGTGGTGTAGGTCGTCGTCGTGGTCGTTTCCATTTACATGTAACTTTTAGGTTACTCAAATTTATGGGAAACTTTTGGGTTACGGAAATTTTATTTTTGACCAGAAGTGGGTTGAAAAGTGGATTTGAATTTACGGTCTATCGGGACCGGGGACGCGGGCGGGAAGCCTGCGGATTGTTAACAGCCATAGTATGTCGCCGGTGACTATGAGGGCGACGGGTGCGATATCGGCAAACGTTTTATGAAAGCCATAGGCATTATTTTGAATACTTCCGTGGATGATATTGGCGACGTTGATGATGAGCGTGAGAACGGCATAAATAGTTAGCCCGGTGACGGTACGCTTTGCGCGGGAAGACGTGGCCCGGCGACCGGCCAGCTCCTTTAAAAAATTTGTCGCCAGCAGAAACAGGATACCCAGCATACAGAACTGGAAGATGTAAGCTGCAAAAGGAGCATCTGCGGGAATGAAATGTCCCCCTGCCCAACCGTAGCCGGCGGCCAACAATAAGATCGACCAAACACGCATATTTGTGTAGTTCATACTGCTTGATTTCCCGTTAAATTAGTTGCTGCCGATGATGGTTCTTAGCTTTTTTCGGTAAGTGCCGGTATTGTCACGGCTAATGTTGGGGAAGCGGCGGTGAGGGGGGGGCATGCCGAGGGCTATCTCCCTATTGCCGCGATCTTCGACGCCGGTATTGGCGACCAAACACCCCTGGCATCATTGATCGTTCGCGATGCCTGTTACAACCTTACGCAATCGAATCCGTTCTCTGACAGCCGCGGAGAAAGGCTTCGTGCTCGGAGCCTCGCATGGGTTGGCTATCAATAAGTCCACAGAGGATGGCATATTGGTAATCTGTTCAACTCATCTTTACGGCTTTTCCACTGAGGCATATATTTGTCCAGGTAGGCCATAAATCGATCGTTATGGTGGCGTTCCAACAAATGCACCATTTCGTGGACCAAAATATATTCCAGGCAACGTAAGGGTTTTTTGGCGAGCTCAAGGTTCAGCCAAATTCGCTTAGCCTCGATATTGCAAGTCCCCCAATGTGTTTTCATTTGCTTAATAGAGACTTCCCGGACCTTTACAGGAATGATCTTTTCCCATTTTTTTATGTAAGGCGGTATAAGCGTCTTCATCTCCTTTCGGTACCAATCTTCCACGATACGTTGCCTCGATGAGGGAGAGGTATTGGGCCGTACATATAGATCGAGATATTTGCTGTTTACTATGACGCCAGCAGGTGCGTCTCTTTCGATAATGCGGAGCAAATATTTTCTTCCGTGGAAAAAATGCGTCTCTCTGTTTGTAAATTCCCGGGGACTTTCGCGCTCCTGATTTCGTATTTTTTGTTGTTGTAATTTGATCCAGGGCAATTTCGAAATCGCATATAGCCGGATCGTCTCGTTACTTAGATGCAAAGGCGCTGAAATGCGCACATGGCCATAAGGAGGTAATACGCTAAGATGCAGGTTCTTGATCCCCTTTTGTACTAATTCTATTTTAACGTTCCCTAATACCATGGCTATTTTAAATATTCATTCTGTTCCTTTATTACGTCAAACACCTTGATGGTTTCGTCAAAATCATTAAGTTTCTTATAGATCTCTTCCTTGATCTTGTTTTCCTTGGCTGAATCGCCTTTCCATCCGCTGGGGGCATACTCTATTACGGCTTCATGCACCATCATTGCTTTATCGATGTCGTCGTCAAAATGGTGGTACAATACTACTTTGGCGGGGCTGTCGAGTTCTTCAGGCGTATCCGTTGTTTTCCCTTCCTGGACCTGCTTCGCCAGAAGTGCAATCTGCTTTAAGTACTCTTCATAATCAATGGCTTTCGCTTTTCGTCTTTTGATTATTTCGGAAAGGAGTAGGCTCATTTTTTCGAAGAAGACGGGGTCGGTTAATTGTTCTTTTACAATTTTCGACCTCACGCTGTTTTCTATTGTCTCAGCCATTGCATTCTCATCCCTTTTTATCGACTCGGGGAGTGTTTCTTTGGCTTTGTCCATTCCCGCTTTTACAATGATCTCCAGCAACGACAAAGTATTAAATTCAGATATTTTTCGCGGCTCCTCCGCATGCAAATAATTATCGATCAAATGCCGCATGTCTGCCTCATAGTCTTTGATATCCAGCTTTTCATCACTGGCATTCTTGATCATTTCACGCAGATCGTTATAGAATTTCAGCCGATTTTCTATATGTTGAATTTCGTTGATGTTGTACCCGGCGTCCTCCATTTCATCAGAAATTGCGGCATATGAGCGGATGAAAGTTACGGTTTTCTTATAAAGTTCCTGTCTTAAAAATTCCCGTTCCTTCAAATCCTCCGGCAATTCGCTATTGCCGCAGAAGTAATAGCGATAAGCTGCGTCATCTTTTGGGGCAGGAATTGGCTCACAGATCAGTTCCAGTTGCTCCAGGGCATCATCGAGCCTGGCGCGGCCCTTCTTAAGTCTGGATTCCAGCAAAATATCGCAATCTTCCTTCTTGAATTGATCGTATGCCAGCTCGGAGGTATATATCTGAATCGCCCCGGTTCCTTTATCATTGACCAATTTTCTAAAAAGGTCTTTGTAATCGACAATATATCCCAGGTCTTTATCATCGGAATCCAACCGGTTCACCCGGCAAATGGCCTGAAACAAACCATGGTCCTGCATGGATTTGTCGATATAAAGGTATGTACAACTAGGTGCATCGAAACCTGTGAGCAATTTTGATACCACTATCAATAGTTTCATCCTGGCGGGATGGTGTATAAAGAGTCCTTTTGCTTCGTCCTCATATTGCTCTGTTGTTCGTTTACCAAGCAAATCAATGTAGGTATTGTAGATGGCCTGTTTTTCCGTTTCTGTGTTTTCTCCTGATTCCTCGTTTACCACGTCCCGTGTGCTTGGATTGTAGCTGGTAATAATGCCGCATATTCCTCTGAGTGGTGTGTGTTGAAAGAGTTCAAAATATTGGCAGGCTTCATAAATGCTGCCCGCGACTAGTATTGCCGTACCCCTATCTTCATTAAGCCGTGGTTTTACACTGAAATCCATGACAACATCATTTACTACCATGCTCATTCTGCTTTTCGAGCTTAGGACTTTCTGCATGGTACCCCACTTTTTTTTCAAAACCGCTTTCTGAAAGACATTGAGTCCTTTGGTCTTAGCTTCGAACCATTGATCGATACGATCCTGCGACCCTATCTTTTGGTCAATATCGCGGGCTTCATACACAAGATCAAGTACCACATTGTCTATAACGGCTTCATTGAATTTATATGTATGGATATATTTTCCAAATACTTCGAGGCTGGTCGGTTGATCTTTTTGCAAAAGGGGTGTGCCGGTAAATCCGATAAAAGTCGCTTTGGGAAGTACTGTTTTCATGACCCTATGGAGTCGACCACTTTGGGTACGATGGCATTCGTCTACAAAAACAAACAGGTCGCCTCTGACATTTGGCGGATTGTTTTCTATTTCTTTGATGAATTCGTCAAACTGCTTTTCAGGGCTTTTCCCGAATTTGTGAACCAGGCTACTCATTAACCGCGGTTCGGGTTGGCTAAGTTTGTACATCAGGTCTTTGCCGCTTGTCGCTCGTTCCATTGTCTTGTCGCCGGCATTGGAAAAGACTTTTTTGATCTGTTTGTCCAATTCTGTTCGGTCCGTAATAATAGCAATTCGGGCGTTGGGATAATTGGCCAGGATCCATTTGGCTAACAGCACCATGGTAATGCTCTTGCCTGAGCCTTGCGTGTGCCAGATAATGCCACTCTCTTTCCTTGCGACGTGTAGTTGGGCGGCTTTTACCCCAAAGTACTGATGATATCGCGGAACCTTTTTCTTTCCATCGTCGAATAAGATAAAATCATGGATAATTTCGAGCAATCGCGCTTTATCGCATAGCTTTTTGAGGTATTTATCCAGTAGTTCCGGCTCATAGGTTTGCTCATCTTCTTTCCAGGAGAGGTAATATTTGGCGCCAGTTTCGATGGTGCCATAACGCAGGCCTTCGCTGTCGCTGCCGGCAAAGCAGAGTTGAATCGTGCTAAAAAAACTTCTTATAAATTCCCGCTGCTGGTTGGTGAGATTTTGCCGGATGCCTTCGCTGATATCTTTGCTGCTTTTTTTCAGCTCAATCACCGCCAGTGCGATGCCGTTTACATAGAGGACAACATCGGGACGTTTGTCGCGGTTGCCTTTGATGGTCACCTCTTCGGCGATATAGAAGTCATTATTGAGGGGGTTCTTCCAGTCGATTAGCCAGACGGTGTCGTCGTGTTTACCTATGGTCTCTTTGACTGCAATGCCGTAGTGGAGAAGATTGTATACGGCCATGTTATTGAAATAGAGGTCCCGCTGGTGGTTATTGGCCTCGCTCCAGAGTTTGTCGATGGCTTTTGTGATCAGGGTGTCGCTGTAGCCTTGTTTTTTTAGAAAGAGTTTTAGGGGGATTTCCTCTATGTTGCTGTTGTCCGGCCGGTCCTTGAGGTTGCCTTCGAAGAGGGGAAGGTAACCGAGTTGTTGTTGGAAGAGTTTGACGACACGGTTTTGGGTCAGGCGTTCGCTGTTCATACGAGTCTGATTTGGCCAGTTAATAAGGTTTGCATCATGCCGGTTTTTATTTGGCGGTATTTGGAGAGTTTGGATTCGAGGTTTCTAATTTCCATATCGAGATCGAGCAAGGTTTCCGATATAGTTAATTGTTCCGATTTACTGGGTAGATATATTTCTATTTTGTTGAAGTTTGCTTTTGAAAGGTTATATCTTGTTGCTCCCTGGGCCATTGCAAAGAAAAGGCTTCTTCCCCGCGGACTTCTAAAAAAATATGCGAGGAATAGCCCATGTGTATTGCTGTCTTTGTTTAATCTGTATCCAAAACAAAAACTATTGAGATACAAATTGGGATAATCTTGGGTAATGACCGAACACATCCCAACTTCCTCTGGAGTTTCGGAAGAGCCGTTAAAAAATAGGTCACCTTTAAGCACCTTGTTTTGATATTCCCCTTTTTTGATATTTACGAAGTCAAGACTACGCAAGTCAATTATGGGATTATTCATTATATTCATGAAAGGTATATAAGGAAATAGCCCATTTTCGAAGTCGCTTTTGGATTTTCCCGAAAGGCCGCCATAAACCTTACCCAATTCCGAAAGCTTCTTCACGGACCAATTTTTTTGTGGTGTAAATAAAACTTCCATCGCGCCTTGTTTGATACTGCGTTTTTTAGCGATGAGCATATTCAGACTGTTGATGAGAGCATCGGTGTCGGAGAGGGCGGTGGCTATCGCAGTTTGTTCGCCTATTGTTGGGGGGACAATTATTGGGAGTTTTTTTGCTATGGATCCCGTATAGCTTTGTTGTTTGGTGCCCTGACAGTATTTTAAAGCCAGTTCATTTCCATATTTTACGTAGTAGTGATATAGGTAGGGGGTGATCAATAGCCCTTTTTTAGGATATAAAGCCATACAAGATTGATTGGTTGTCGCTTCAATTCCCGTAATTGCGCAGCTGCCTCGTGTACCTGCGGCTTCTAAACCTGTAATAGCAAAAAGAAAGGTTCCTTTTGGGATCATTTTTAAATTTGCCTCTTTCCTGCCATCTTCAGTAATTTTCTCGTTAGTATCGGTAATAACATTGTAATTCAGTTCTCCGCTGGTTATCCACGGAATATTTCCTTTGAAATAGCTTGGAACTCCTCTATATGGGGTCTGGCCACTTGTGAAACCGTCCATTACATCTGCAAATTCTTTTATGCTCCAATCATCAGGTATCAGTCCCATTTCTGTTTTTTTGTACTCTTTCTCTAATTCCATGCAAATCCGATTTTAGAAAGATGTTGTAAAACTTTTGTTTCAATATTCAATAGCTGCTCATTCTGTTTTGGCAACGGTATTTCATAGCGTTCTGCCAATTGTTTAATACGCTGCGTTAAGGCTTGGCTTACGCGATCTATTTCGGTTTTGATGGCCTTTTCAATGGATGACATCCATTTGTCGTCTACTACAAGTGTCTTTATTTCATCTTCGGTAAATGAATCATACCGCTTGATCACTTTTTTGTCTAGCTCATAAGCTGCGTGATCTATTTCTTTTTTTATTGCGGTTAAGTTGGCGACGAGTTTTAACCATTTCTCAAGTGCTTTTATTTCATCGCCGGTTTTTTGGAATATTTTGATCTCCTGCAGGCGTTTGGTGACAGTGGCCTTGCTTATTTTGTCGAGGGTTGAGAAATATCCGTCGTCCGAAGAGTATTCTTCGGTGAGTTCATCGATCTCGTTGGAGAGGACCTCCTTTTTTGCTTCCAGGTTCTCAATGGCTTCCTTATCCGACTTGAAGTAGCGGTCGATCACCAATGTTTTTGGCACAAGGTCGCTGTCTAAAATGACGTCCTTCCTGCCCTTGTTGATGTTAGATAATTCAGCTTTCCATCCATTGGCTGCAAGGAGATAGCAGTCGTCTTGCATGGTGTCATTCCAATAGGTCATCAGGTGTTGGTATACGTCGTATTTGTCTACCAAAGCTTCGCCTGCGTAGGTTTTTAACAAGTCTTCCGCTATCGTTCTGATGATCTGCCGTGGTTTGAAATCCTTTTTTAGATCCTTTAGTAATTTTGTATTCCGATCTTTCCAGTTTTTTAATAATTGATCCAACAGTCTGGCGAATGCGACAAACTCAGGATGGTTGAAGATGAAGCTGTTTATTTCGTCCTTATCAACTTTCAGTTTGCTATACTTTGGGCGATCGGTTGGGGCAAAGAGATCATTTCTTAAGGCGGGATATACTTTCCAATATTTTTGCAATGCATCTATATCTGCATTCGGAATGCCGCCCAGGAGGTGGGCTTCGATATCCTGAATGTCTTCCGTCTCCTGGCTATCGATGTACCTCGGGATATTAAGGTTGTAGTCATTTTTATCATCGCTTATCTCGGCCGCAGGAATCAAACGGCTGTATTTGGGCAGTTCCAGTTGCCGGTTGAAAACATCAACAATCTTATGGATGTCCTGGTCTCTAAGTCGATTCTTATTGCCATCTTTTGCGAATTCCTTGCTGGCATCGATCATAAATATGCCTTTTCGCTTATCGGCATCTTCCTTGTCAATTACGATAATGCAAGCCGGAATGCCTGTTCCATAGAAGAGGTTCGCCGGTAACCCAATGATTCCCTTGATATAGCCTTTTTCAATTAGATTTTTTCGGATCTCACCTTCCGCCCCTCCGCGGAATAGAACGCCGTGTGGGAGAATGATGACGCCCTTTCCTTTGCTCTTAAGGGATTTTAAGATATGTAAGAGGAACGCATAGTCTCCATTCTTATCCGGCGGGGTGCCGAAGTCGTCGAAGCGTTTGTATTTGTCAACTACGGATCTTGATTTGTCGTCAATCAGCCCATTTGTCCAGCTGGCGTAGGAGAAGGGTGGATTGGCTACTGCATAATCAAATGTCTCTAATACTTCTTTATCGCCATTTTTCTTGACGAACTTGGGATCGGCGATGGTGTTGCCCTGGCGGATACCGTGTAAATTTTGGGCCTGATTATGCAAGACCATGTTCATGCTGGCAAGGGCAACCGTGGCAATATCCATCTCCTGGCCATAGAGGGTGACAGCCTTTTCCGCCTCCTCTCCTACTTTAATTAACAGAGACCCGGATCCGCAAGTAGGGTCATAAACGGTGGTGCTGGCAGTGGTATTGCTCTTATTAATGCCAATGATCTTTGCCAGTATCCTACTTACTTCAGCCGGGGTGTAAAATTGACCTTTGGATTTACCTGATTCCGTGGCGAAGTGACGCATTAGAAATTCATAGGCATCTCCAAGGATATCGTCATCATCCGCCCTATTCCTGGAGAAGTCGAGATCGGGATTTTCAAAAATGGCGATTAGCCTGGTTATCTTGTCTATTTTGTCTTTTCCCGTGCCTAATTTCTCATCATCGTTGAAATTGGCAAAATCACTCATATGGTTCGCATCACGTATAGGGCCAAAGATCTTTTTGTTGACAAAATCGCCTATTTCGGGGTTACCTTTGAGCTTCACCATGTCCTGGAAGGTGGAACCTTTCGGGATTGTAATGGGTGCAAATGTTGCATTAGCGTATTTATCGCTCACATATTTGATAAATAGCATTGCAAGGACGTAGTCTTTGTATTGACTGGCATCCATCCCGCCTCTTAACTGATCACAACTTTCCCATAGAGAACTATAAAGCTCGCTTTTCTTGACCGCCATCGGTTTTGACTGTTTTGTTTATGTACGAAAATGTATAAAAGTATGGCTTTATATGCTGATAGCAAAGGGGTATGGGGCCGCTTGAACATGCCCCCGGCTGTTTTATACTTCCTCAAAGTAGTCTGTGTCAAGCCTTTTGAGCCCTTGGTTCCAAGCGACGATTGTCTGCGCGAAACCGGGCATTTGGTTGAGCAGCTTTTTTAATGTCTCTTGGGATGAAAGGGATGTTGGGCTCATATTCAGCCAAAGATACAGCGAGCATTATATTTCAAAGGCTCATTTCTTATGGTTTTCCCGCGTTTCCTTAAACATGATGCCTTTAAGCTTTTTTGCCATATCCCGGCTGTAAAAAGTATCATCGACCGGTGCCGGGCTTTTATGCAGCACATCGCCCTTTTCGGCTTCGATCTTTCTTCGTTTGATGTACTTGGACCAGGTCCATTCATAATCGGTTTCTGGTTCTCTTCGCGACTGCGCTACTTCAATAAATTGAGCCTGGACTGCATTGAATGGTAGAAGCGTTCCATTGGTTAATGCCTCGAACCAATGGCCGTATTTTTCCAATACTTCTATTTCCTGGGGTTTGAAGATATCCTGCCGGCAATTGATTATAAATTTCCCCTTTTCTTTCAGATATTCTGAATGGGCTTTGTGATTGTCTGTGCTCATATCGCTGGATTAAGATTTAATGGAATTTGATTTGCCCCATAATTTAAACAATTTAGCAGATATGGATGGGGATAGAAAAATTGCCTCCAAAGGCGTTTCCCAGGCTTCTACAAACTTTACCCCGAACTTCTTCCCAGCTGTTGGTGAAAGCGACTTTGGGCGTGAGGAGGATAATGACCTTAAAGATTTCTACTTCAATGAGTTGTGGAATAGCACCCTCGACATAATCGGGAACGTATTTAAACACGTTTCTTACCCCGGAACCGAGCTCATCTACCCGGCCGATCTCTTTAAAAAACCTGGCAATCGTGGGATTTTTTGGAGAAGGGGTGAGTTAAGGGATCGTCCTGGGTTTTCGCAATAGCGAGGCTGCCGCTAATGAGTAGTCAAGCACTACTTGACTACTGCTCGGGATTTCCGGACAGTTGCGGTTTGTTTGCGGTGATTTTTTCGCTGTTGCTCTGTGGAGGTAAAAATGACGGGCTCTCCCAGTTCGGCCTCTAATTTCGCCGGCGTCTTGAGGGTAAGGTTATAATTTCCTTTTAGCCACTTATTTATCTCAGATGGTTTTTTGTTCATTCTTTCGGCCAGATGCTTTTGCGTATATCCTTTGGCTTGCATGAGTTGATTGACCCTTATCACGATATCTGTATATTGACGCACAAAGATCCTCACCTCGTCCGGCGTTTCTTCCTGTATTTTCCTGGCAACTTTGCTTCTCATGTTACGGGCTGAATGCAAAATTAATGTCTATCGGCGTAAAATCTTTCTCTGATATGAATGAGTAACTTTTCCGCTTTGGCGGAGGCCGGGGCTTCCGGGAGGTCGGATTGAGCGTAGAGGGTCTCAATGGCGACGAGCCTGGATTCGACTTGCAGCATCAGGTCCTCGAAGGAGAACTCGCCGGCGCGGATGCGGAGGAGGAAGTCGCGGTCGGGGCGGTGGACGATGACCTGGTGGTGGCGGGCGATCTCTTCGGCCATCGCCAGGAGGCGGAAGGTGTGCATCATGTTCTTGGCATCGTAGTTCTGGCCGTGGCGGAGCGTCGACTGGTAGCGTTCCTCGTTGCGCGCCTGGGTCCAGTCCCAATATTCCTTGTACTCGCGGCAATACAGCGAATAACCATCCTTGTTGAAGTGCATGACGGCCAGGGGCGGCAGGCCTTTTGGGATCGAACTTAGCTGGACGTCGTTGGCCGTGACGTCAGAGACGATGCCGCGGAAAGCGGGGGCGGGCTCGGAGCGCGGGCTAGCAGCGCCGATGTGGGGGTTCTCGGGGCCTCGAGTGGGGTCGAGGTTGGGGGCGGGCTCGGGGGCCGGTCCAGGGGTGAGATCAGACTTGAGGGCTGGCGTGGAGTGGACGCCGGGCTCCTGGTGGTAGATCTGATAGGCATCGCGAAAATGCGCCAACGCAGCCAGGCCACAGTCTTCCTGGCGGAGCTGGTGGGCGGAGAGCCAGGCCCGGAGGGGCACGGTGCCGTTGCCCTCCACCACATAACAAAAGTCGAGGACGGATTTGCGGTCGCGCTCGAAGGAGCGGTTGATCTTTTTGTTAAGGCCGCGGGCCTTTTTGACCTGGGTCCTGGCATAGCCGGCGAACGTGTCCATGCACAGCTTCGAGAGGAAATCCTCCGGCTTGATGAGATCCATGAGGGGATGGCGGTAGAGGACGTGGTCGGGTGGAGTGCTCAGCAGCTCGAGAATATTGGGATTGTTCTTGGACAAGAGATCGATAAACCGACCGGCCTCATAAAAGACCTCGTCATTACTCTCGTTCGACACCTGGGGTGTGTAGGAGAGTCCGTACAACTCCTTTTGGGGCAACAGGAACACACCCTTGAGATCGGTGTCCGACGTCGGCAGCGCCAGGTTGTAGGCCCGGCTGCCGCTCACGCATTTCAATAGGAGATGCTGCGGCTCCCTCATCAATTGCTCAAATGTCATACGACCTCGATGTATTTTCGAAAGATTTGATCTAATTGGTCGGTATCGCGGGTGAGGGCATCGGCCTGCTCCTTGCAATCCGCAATGGTCGCGGCAATCCACCCTTGGAGCGGGTTGATGGGCTCGATGAGCTCCTTCTCGCCGGCCTTCATCTTGCGCTCGAGCAGCTCGTCTACTGCCTGCTGCCAGCCGGCATCGGTGATCAATGTCCGCAACTGACCGAATTCCATCGGCGGAACCGCCTGCTTTTCCAGGATCCACCTGCAGGCGAGGGCAGGCCGCAAGGCATAGAAATACTTTTTCAGCTTTACCTGCTGCCCCTGGAGATCGTTCTCAAACGTATTTCGGGTCATGGACAAATAATGATGACAACCCGCCCGATGCGAGAAATACTTTGGCATGAGCCCGCGAAGCTCGGCCGCGAAACCGGAGTGTTCCTTATAGACGATGGGCGACTGAAGCCATTCGTATAACGGAGCATTGGACTTGAGGAATAGCTGCAACCCCTTTCGGATATCCCAGCCATTGACATCCAACACCTCGTTGACGGGCAATTCGATGACATCGCGCCGCTCGTGAATGCTGAGATAATTGTTCTTAGGTTGGAGGTAAATGAACCGGACATCATAGTCGCTGTCCGGCGAGGCAAATCCCCAGGCACGGCTACCCGATTCACAGGCGTATAGGACGCGGACGCCGTATGTTTGCTCTATTGCGGCGAGTTGATGGTCAATTTCTTGTTTCATTATCGCACAATGATAAGACAATTATCGCCATTTACGAGGCTGCCCGGATCAGGTACCGGCAGACTTTGGCCAGGGCGCCGGCTGGAATCTACTGCTAGCCTTTGCATATAGGCTGGGACTCTAGCCAATTCTTAAATAGCTTGTAAATTTCCTGTTGCCACTTCTTTATTATAGGCTCGACGGACAAAAAAATTATGCTACATTCTTTATTGGTTTCTTTGCTTGTTTCGGGATCTAGATAAACTCCTGAATTTTGACCAAAGCTAAAGCCCGGATATACCAATGCAACCTTCGATGCACTATAATATTCATGGTAAACATACATCTGTCTTAAGTCCTCCGGCGAAGGATTATAGCCATTGAGGTTTTTCCACTTCGTGTCTAGTACAACACAGTTCGGGTTACCCTTATTTATTACAAGGTCGGGTATAACCTTAGACCTGCTGCCAGAAAGAGGTTTCCAAAAATACTTTGGCGTTTGCGAAGAGATGGTTATGCCAATCTCTTTGTATTTTTTCAAACTAATATATACGAACTGCTCCCACAATTTGTTCATATCAAACATTAGAGCGAGCACATTCTTCCTTCCTTTACTGACATCTGGGTGAAAATTTAATAACAAAAGCTCCGCAATAGCTATCGATACTTTGTAAGCATGGTTTTTCCGGTTATATACTAAGTTACTGAAAGTGGCTTGTGTAATTCTAAACTCCGGCATTTCAGGAAAAAGAAGAATTAGCGCGCCGATTCGGCCGTGTAACTCGGCATTGGTATTGATACGGTGTATTAAGCAGATGGTCTTGTAAAGAATGAAATGAAGCTTGTGTTCCAGATCGTATGTCGAATGGCGAACATAAAATCGCTCCTGGTGGGTAAGATTTTTCTGTATCTGTTTTCCAAACTGTAAGCATCCTTTTAGCGCAGTTACGTTTCCTTCTTTCTTTCTATATTGCTTTATTAATCCATTATGTATCAGAGATTCTACGTGGCTGACGAAGAGCCCGATGTACAAGTCCAGAATGGAATTTGATTTTAGGTTTAAGGAACTACTACTGGGTGCGTGAATGTCAAAAATTCCGACCGAAATCAACATATTGATTAAAATATCTCTCCATTGTTTCTTTTCATTTGGACCCGAAAATGCCTGGTCGGTTTTCGGCAGAACTTCAATGACTGTGTTACCGACCTGTATAACTCCGACATATTCGTTAAATCGAACTCCATGACGGATCAACGTAAAATAAGGAACGCCTTTTTCACCAAAAAACGCCTGCAATGCGTTAAAGGTTCCCTCAGTGAGTTTTCCACCGTCGGTTTCCTGGTTGACCTTAAGGATTTGATGTTCAAATACCGTAATATGATTTTGATTTGAATTCAAATTATCTTTTTAGTAATGTTTTGATTGCAGAAATAAAGTACCCGTCGGTCATTTTGGAAGTGTCCCTGATCTTGTAGATCACTCTTTCCGAAAATTGAGAAGCATCATAGTCGTCAAAGTCTGCAAAGGATGTTTCTTCGACTCTTTCTACAGGATCAAAGAACCCATTGCCGAGTATAAGGCCAATTTTTCCATAATCTCCGAAAAAATACTCCTGCAACAATGGAATGATTTTATTCTGAAAGGCACCTTTTAGATCCTGAAGGCTACCAACTGACATGAAATAGCTATGTCCAATCTGATGGTCTTTATCCAAAAGTTTTTCGATTCTGTTATTAATAACAGTAAGGAGTTCCGGAAGGCTAATTGCATCGATTATGCCGCCTTGTGTCTTTAGTTTGCCATCAGAAGCGATTAAGTCAGCTTTAGGGGGCACTTCCTCAAAGTAAAAGCGCCTGCGAAGGGCGGCATCCAAGGCTTCTACACTTCGGTCAGCGGAATTCATTGTTGCAATGATATAGAGATTGGGCGGGACGCCGAATCTTTCTTTGCTGTAGGGGAGAATAACTTCAATTTCCTCCTCGTGACCCAGCCTCTTGTCGTCTTCAATAAGTGTTATAAGTTCGCCAAATATTTGTGAAATATTGCCGCGATTAATTTCATCTATGATGAGCACATAGGGTTTCCCATTTTTATTTCTATAGTCGGATTTTGTAAGCGAAAGAACTACCTCTCTCTTTTCATCCAGGGTGTAATGTCGGGTATCCTGACTGCTTATTGGGTTTGGTTTTTCCTTGAGAACGGCATTTAACACCGACCAATAGGCTGAAGAGTTGCTGCCGCCTATTATTTCACGGAATTGAGAATTTATGTTGCTGATATCATCTAGATTTTTGAAGGCAGAATGAAGCTTTGATAGCCTTCTCTTGGAAACAGTATATGTTCTTGTGCCATCATGGTGCTTGATAATGAAGTTTCCCTGCTGAGAAATACTTTCCACCAGCACTGAGCCGCCTGTTTTGGTTTTTAATTCGACTTTTTCCCCGTTTAGGATTTTTTCTTCAACAAGACCGGCGAAATTATCATATAGCATGGAGAAATCTAAAACATCTTCCGTGGTTTTGCTTTCTCTTAATTGAGCCAGTGAAAATGACGCTTCGATGCACAGGTTTCGGAATATTCCGAATTCGATGCGGTAAATCACAGGATCTCCTTCCTTGTCGGGCTCTACAGGTTTTATCCCTTCAATAAAGTCTTCGTATGTCATACTTTGATGGAAGGTGGTAAAGACAATTTGACCTTCTTTCATCTTATTCTCAAAAAGCGCTTTTAGCTCTTCTCTTGTATTGGCACTTGTGCTTTCATCAATTATTTCAAGTGCCTTATTGATAGTATTATAAGTTTTACCCGTACCCGGAGGTCCATAAAGAATTTGATTCAGGGGACGCATGGTTGAGTTGTTATGCATAGCGGGTTCTATATTTTCTCCATTGAATTTAATATCTTTAGCGTCTTTGGGCTCAAATTTGACGGGTGAAAGATTGTCTTGTCTGGGCGCATCATATCCATTGAAAAATTTAAATTCCGAAACTGGAATGGGTCGAAGTTTCTCTATCTGCCTGGCCAGAAAAATAATTGCAGCGGATTTTTTGCCATCACTGTAATCGGCAAAAGAATGATCATAGTCAAATACATTAAATTTTTTTTCCCACCCCTTGCTATCTAGTTGTTCCTGGTTTTCGGCAAAATCGATGATAGTAGCTTTATAGTTGACTGTTCCTCCCGAGCTATAATATAAATTGAATGAATTTGCTTCATCAAGCCTATTTCTGAGGAATTTGATCGTTTCGTTAGTGCCGCTTGGTCGCTTGCTGTTCCAGATGATAGCTGCATCGTAGCCTTCCATTTCTTTGATATGCTTATCGTGCCAACCGGTACCGTCGGATGCCATTAGTGCCACAACCTCTTCTTTCCATTGTTTTTCAATTGAATAGGTGATGAGTGATAAAAGCTGGGTATAATTTTGAATATTGTTAGTCTTTAAATGGTATTTATCGAAAAAGGATTTCAACTCACCGACAAATGTGGTGGAGTCAAAAGTTTTCTTAAAGAGGTTTTTAGCGATCAGTTCCCTGTGATTCTCACTTAAAATGGTTGTATTATCTTCTGGATTTAACAAATAATCGAATGCATTTTTCGTTGACCCTGTACCCAATTTTTCCGGAGAAAATTTCAGCAGGATCAGGTGCTCGATCCAGCTATTCATTCTGACAAAGGCCAATGCCAGACTTCTTTTATCATCATACTTATTATATATTGATTTGTCTTTGGCATTTCTGTCACAATAGGATATTATTTCGAATAGTAGGCTAAGGATTTGCCCTAAGTCGTGGTTTCTCCTTGCTTCTTCCTGAATTTTTTGATAATCATCTTTATATTTAAGCAGCTCCTCTTTTAAATCATCGTATACTTCCATATTCAACCATTTCTTAAGAGAATCCTGGCCTTTTTGGAAATAGAAATCAGTCGCGTTAATTATTGCTTGTTCATCAGGTTGAAGGATTATCTGATCAATTACTTCTTTCTCCATGTTTTATTTTAGTTTTTTATATTCGCTATGGATTAAAGATTATTTCATCTTCTAATAATGATAAGACATTTATTTGTTTTCACCAGAAATAAAATTAATTTTGCGGTGTCAAGCAGCATTCTAATTCGTACACACACGAAATATCGCCTCATTTTTACCTCAACTCACCTTGTCTTTATTTCAAGCGAGGAGGCAAATGCATTCCCGGCCCTGAGAGGTTAGCATCTTCACATTTTTGTTGTTGCAGGCCTCTTTCACTGAGCGGGCCTTTTTTGTTTGTCTCCCCTGTAGCGAAGAACATTTCTCAATCATCATTTTTCAACGCAACATGACAGACATTTATGAAACGTTTATATCAACGACTTTTGATCGTTATTGGCGAACGATGAGTAAATGGTTGACTTTTAGCTAAATACATTCCGAACGCCGGATCCGAGTTCGTCTGCGTGGCCGATTCCTTTTCCAAGTCGCCGTCTCAATTACGGTCGATAATTTTTCCCCTGGTGCTATGCTCCAGTGAACTTTCGGGACGTAAAGATGGATGATCTCCTTGCCTTAATTGCTTCATGGATTTGCTTTAAATTTCTGCACCCGGTGGATGATGCTGGGCTGCGGGGGCTGGAAATTATTTTTCAAATATACGGTTACGTTTGGCCTCCGGGGGGTTACCAATTAATGAACCACACACTGAAACACGCGCAGTAGAACTAATTAAGGAAAACACCCCTAGGCCCCGCCGATAACTCATTAAAGAAGCAACGGGTTATTTTTAAGGGTCAAGGCCATCCGGCAAATGGATGGTCTTTTTTTTTGCCTGGGGCAGCGGCGAGTGGGCATGGCCGGACCGGCGGCGAGCGGGCTCTCACTGACCATCCTTCAGCTGATCCATCAAGTCGCTGATCTGTGAATTGTAATACGTCAACGAATCCTCGCCGGCAGGAGTGGACCCGGCTATACGCCGGGAATAGTAGGCATAGGCCTGCACCCGCAGATTGCAATACTGGATCAGGATGCCCGTCCTGTGCTTCAGGGGATCGGAGACCTTGAGGCTGCTGGCCTCGTTGAGCGATTTGAGACACTGATTCCAATAATAGATGCCGCTGTCGTTGATGGCATGAAGCCAGGTGTCTTTGGGCGTATCGCTGTTCAAGTCGTGAACGGCGGCGAGGGCGCATTGCTCATCGCCGGCAAAGGCAACCATCTTCTGCTGAAAGACCACATAATCATTCGGGAGCGTGCGGAAGGCAAACATCGACGCCAGGACGACGAGGACGGTAGCCGTGAGGATCGCAGAAAAGGAAAGCCCGGGCCTGTCGGGCTTGGAAAGACCGGGATAATAGAGATACCCTATCGCGATACCGCTCAAGAGGCCACCGATGTGGGCGGCATTGTCGACGGCGCCCTTGAGGCCATTCAGCAGGTTGTAGGCGACGAAAATACCGATGCTGGCCAGCAGTGCGCCCCGCGTCGTCTTCTCTAGGAGACTCGTCGTCAATAACGCCAGGAACACGCCATACATGCCGAAGATGGCACCCGACGCGCCGGCGCTCAGCGTGTTCTCGTGCCAATACAGACTCGCTACACTCGCCATGATCCCCGTGAGCACATAGGCGCTTGCAAACCGACCCCTGCCTAACCGCGGCTCCAACAGCAACCCGATGTAGAGCAACGCATACATATTCAACAGCAGATGCAAGATGCCGATATGCAGAAAACAGCAGGTTATGACACGCCACCACTGGCCATCCAAGGTCAAGAACCGGACATTGGCGCCCCACTTTATGAGGTATTCAGAATCTGGCGCGAAGATATTCGCACCGGACAAAACCATCAGGATGAAGAGCAGGATGTTGAGATCGACGATGAGCGGCGTGACAAAAAATCCCTCGCGCGGTACGAACAACGAAAAGAAACTGCCCCACCGGGCCCTGGCCGTGGCCGGCGGCGCGCTTAATATGTCCTGCTCCTGCGGAACCAGCTCCGGCTTCAACGCTTCGTAAATCTGGTCGAGCTGCTCCGGGGAAGTGGTGTTCTTGACTTCGGCGAGCTGATCGAGGAACTGTTCGACCCTTTTCCGGTTCCGACCCCAGTCCATGATCTCGGACCCTATCGACTCGCTCCGCACGGTGGCGAGCCCATCCGCCATGTGAACGCTAAACTTTTGTTTCCGCCGGAACACTTTCTTCTCCGTTAATGCGATGAGACCCGCATCACTGATGTGCCGGACATCCCAATCCAGGAACCGGGCTGCCGTCACACAGGCGGCCAGATATTGAGCGGGAGTAAGGCCGTCAAGCGGCTGGTCTTGGGTGTAGTTAGGGGTTAAGCCGTATGCCATAGAATATCAATATAGGGCAAATAGACGATGATTCATAATATTCGGGTATGTAGTATCTTCGATCCGGATTGAACGCTACACAACCATATGATGAACAGGCATTCTTTCAGCAGCTGGTCCTGAAATATCTCGCGAGCGAGGAGCTGGCCCGCGACATCACCAAAGGGGAGATCGCACGGCAATTTTACCAGGGCAATAGCTGTTTTGATGACGAGACCCTGCATCGCGACTATAAGTCCTTTATCAAAAGAACGGTGGATTCACTGCCGCCACGGGCCCGGGAGGTGTTTTTGCTTTGCAGGGAGGAAGGTCGATCTTACGACGAGATCGCCGCGGCCCTGGGCATCTCGCGCAACGCCGTGCGCAATAGCATGCACCTCGTCCTCGGGAAATTCCGCGACGCCGCCCGCGAAGAGTTCGGCATGACCTTGCGCGTGCTGCTGCCGATCCTCGCCTCCCTTAACGTATGCCGAGATCCGGTTGTCTAAGATCTATTATGATCTGGCTGAATGTAAGTATCGGGCGGGGGATAAGGCGGGGGCGGCCGCGCTTTTGAATGCGGTTCGGGTGCGGAATTTTCCTGCCGGGTCGCCGAGTTTGTATGCAGCTGACGGTTCGTAGCTCACGGACCAGGAGATGCTCGACGAATGGGGCAGGGAATTCATCGGCGAGGGGCCGGGGCGGGCTGGCCCTTATTCGGTCCGCGAGGTGGGCGTTTTCGATACATGGGCGTCGGCGATAAGACAGCTGGCCGTTTTGGCGCGGACAAGCGCCGGCTTCCCTATATTTGCTGATGCTTAAATCATTTACTCTTGCCGCTTCTATGCTGCTCGGATCCCTGGTCGCTTCCGCGCAGACCCTCACCTTGCCTGCCGGGATACAGAAAGCTTACGATAACGGAACCCGTAGCGCCGATGGCAGGCCGGGGCCGCACTACTGGCAGAATCATGGAACCTATACCATCTCGCTGACGGTGATGCCGCCGGATAACGTGATCCGGGGGGTGGAGCATATCGTCTATACCAATAACAGCCCGGATGCGCTGGAGAAGCTGAACATGAAGCTGATCCAGAACGTTCGGCGGGGCGGCATGCGGGGCGGGGCCGAAGATACTTCCGCGGGCATCCGGGTCGACGAGATCAAAATTCGCGGCGCGGTGGTGCCCTGGGATAACAGTGTGGCCATTACGACGAATCAAATGGTGCCGCTGGCGTCGGCGCTGCAACCGCACGATTCGCTCCCACTGGACATCACCTGGCATTACGCGCTGTCGCATAGGCCAGGCCGTGAGGGTGTGATCGATCCCACGACCTTTTATATCGCCTATTCCTATCCACGGGTGGCGGTGTACGATGACTACAAGGGATGGGATGAACAGCCGCATACGGGGTCGCTCGAGTTCTATACTGATTTTAATGACTATACTTTTTCCGTGACGGTGCCTGGCGGGTTCGTGGTATGGGCGACGGGGAATTTGCTGAATGCTTCGGAGGTGCTGCAGCCTTCTGTTGCCGAAAGGCTTACGGCCTCTTTTACCAGTGACTCGACGATCCATGTCGCTACGGCTGCCGAGATGGCCGCGGGAAAGGTCACCGCTTCGAATGCGACCAACACCTGGAAGTTTTCCGCTGCTGACGTGAGCGATGTGGCCATCGGGGTGAGCAACCACTACGATTGGGACGCGGGAAGTGTGGTTGTCGACCCTTCCGGGCGGCGAGTGAGCATGCAGGCGGCGTTTGACGATTCGTGTGATGATTTTCATCATTCGGTTGCCTTTGGCCGGTACTCGCTGGCCTGGTTCTCGAAGAACTGGCCGGGCGTTCCCTACCCTTATGTCAAGTCGACCGCCTTCCAGGGTTTTGCCGATATGGAGTACCCGATGATGATCAACGATAGCCATACGTCCGATCTTGGCTTTGCCGAGCTGGTGCAGGATCACGAGCAGGCGCATACGTATATGCCCTTTTATATGGGGACGAATGAGAGCTATTACGCCTTTATGGACGAGGGGTGGGCTACTACGTGGGAATACCTGATCGGTATCTCGGAAAAGGGAAAGCAGGCAGCCGATGATTTTTATAAGCGGTTTCGGGTGACCCGGTGGATCCATGGGCCGCATGAGAAAGAGAATCCTATTATCACGCCTTCACCGGACGTGACGTTTGGGGCCGGGAACAATGCGTATGGCAAGCCTTCGCTGAGCTATCTGGCGTTGAAGGATTATCTCGGTGATAAGTTGTTTGCGGCCGGCTTGCACAATTACATGAACAACTGGCATGGGAAGCATCCGATCCCCTGGGATTATTTCAACTCGATGTCGGCCGGCTCGGGGCGCGATCTTTCCTGGTTCTTTTACAACTGGTTCTATACGCCTTCTTATATCGATCTTGCTTTGTCGAAGGTTTCGCATTCGGGTAAGCGCTATGTGCTCGATATTAAGAATATCGGGGGTTTCGCGGTCCCTTTCGATGTGATCGCCACTTATGCCGATGGGTCTACGGAGACCTTTCATCAGACGCCGGCCGTTTGGGAGCATGATCAGAAGGAGGTGGTGGTGACGGTGAAGAGTCGTCGCGCCGTGCGGTCGCTCAAGATCGATGGGGGCATCTTTATGGATGCGAATGAGAAGGATAATGTGTGGGGGAACTAAGTTATTTTCGAAAATACTTGATCTGTTCGAGGCGGGTGAGCGCCTGCTCGTGCGTCGTGAACTCCTCTTTGGGAAGTATCTCCACTCCTTCGCAATCGACGTATCGGAATTGGCCGACGCCGGGGCCGGGCTCCAGCAGGTTCAGCTCGCCGCATGCCTTGCACCGGACGATGAGCCAGCTGGTGTCGGGAAAGTCTTTTCGTGTGCGGAGGATCTGCATTTGAAGGGATGTGTTGCATTGCCTGCACGGTTGGCTGCGGGTCGCGACGACACGTTCGGGCCGCCGCAGGAGTTTGGCAATCGTCAACAATGCCGTGAGGATGGGGCCGTATAGCCATCGACTTACAGCCCGCCGGATATCTACACTTACAATGGCCGCGAGCTCGGCGAAGAGCTCTGCGATAAATTCCCGTTCTTCGGTGTCAAACCTGCCCTTGGGTAATTGATCCAGGGCGTCGATGAAGGTTGCTTTTAGCCGGCGATTCGGGGCATTTTCGGCGATTAGCCGGGTCAGCTCGCGGGCGACCTCGTGGAAGAAGATGTTGAGTTCGCCCGATAGCTCGCTCGCGGAGGGGTTGAGTCCACGGGCCTCCCATGCGGCGTTGGAGAACAGGTCGCGCTCCTGGAATTGGGTGAGCCGTTGGAGAATAGCTGGTGCATTGGACATGGGGGGACAAGATACTGCTAAAAAGGGGATCTTTATAAAAACCCTTTTTGGGGGCCTATCCTGCGACTTCTTTTATGTGCCTTTGTTGGCACTATTTTTCTTCGCTGCTGGCATGGTATAAAGTTAAGAAACTCTTTTAATTATAAATCCT
>DASYZH010000158.1:0-4321 GCA_035946435.1 Puia sp.
CAGGGCGATTGGAAATAACTTTTTGTCTCCTGGAAGAGCACGGGATAGTCGCCTCGGACGGGTGTTCCGGGTTGTTTTGTATAATAGGACCAGCGGCCGATGATCTTTTCCAGACCCGGCCGATCGTTCTGTGCGAGCGGTTCCAGAGTCGGCAGGGGAATACCCGGCGCGACGTGGGGTAGCAACGCCTGCATGTCGGCGGGGCTTTGGCGTTGGACGCCTGTGACGGGCAGCAACAGCCAGCAGGATAGGATGAGGTCTATCAGGATAATACCCGGGATGAGCAATGCGGGGCGAATGCGGCGTCGGAGCAGGAGCCAGGCTCCGGTGAGCGTGAGTAAGATAGCGGCAGCGATGGTAAGTGCTTCTGCCGGCGGGAGAATATCCAATAGGTGTTTGATCCTTAGCAGGAATCCGCCTGTTGATGGAGGCAGAAGCGGGATATGCTGGTAGAGCATTATTCCGCCACCGGCGAGCAAGGCGATGAGGCCCAGCAGGAAAAAGGTGGTGATCATTTTTGGGAGATAACGATTGATAGCCGTGTCGTTTTGCCGCAAAAGGCTTTCCAGTGGCCAGGAGATCACGATGATAAAAGCGCATAGGGCGAAGATGCGGTATTCGCCGTTGTGGCGAATGAATCGCAAGAGCGGCAAATGGCTGTACACGAGGGTTTTTACGCCGTCCGTACTGAGCACCAGTAGCAGGGCGCCGCTGATCAGGAAGATACTTTGCAGGCGATTCTTTTTATGGACGAGCGTAAAGAGGAGGAGACCGAAGCCAATGAATGAAAAATAGCCGCTACGCATGGAGTTGGCCGTGCTGAAGAAATGGTTCTCGGCCATAGTAGCGAAGGGGAAGACGAAGGAGGACCAGGAGGTCAAAGAAAAACCTGCGCCGGTATAATGCTGCTGAACGATAGGGGCAGCGCGGGTGAAATAAGGCCAGACCTGCAACCAGGAGAGCCATATCGGGGCGGTGAGGCCCAGAACCGAAAGGAGGAGAAGAAGATTTGTTGCGGCGAGTTTTTTTAGTTCTCCCGGTTTCGTGTTGGTAAGTGCCAGGCCGGCGACGAGGGCGGCGAGGAAGTAGATGGTGCCGATGGGGATGGCGGGGTGGCCACCGCTGATAAGCAGGTAGAGGCTGGCAGCGGCGAAGAACAGCCTTTTAGGGGTGGGTCCCTGCTGGAGCCCGAGGAAGGTGTGGATCACGAGGGGCAGAAATGCCGCGCAGGTGAGGAAATTGGTGTGGCTCAGGTTGCCAACGAAAAAACCGCAGCACATGAACATGGCGGCCATGACGAAGGCGGTTCTCCGGGAGTGGCAGAGGTAGCGACCGAGGAAGTACATGAAGATACCTCCCAGCCAGATGTATACGAGAATCTCGACCGATAGGGTCCAGATATTGTAGCCGAGGGCGCCGAAGAGCCAGGTGAGGGGGTGCCAGAAGGCGAAGCCGGGGTCGGCATACATGGGCAGGCCGAAATTCATATAGGGGTTCCATAAAGGCCAATGGCCTGCCCGGAGGGCCGCGCTGAAGAAATATTTCGGCGGGAAATTCTCCGTGAGCGCGTCGTTCTTGACGGCGAACAACAGCGAGGACAGGGGGAGGTAGGCGACAACCAAAAAGAGACCCAGGAGCAGGCAGTGCTGAAGATCCTTGCGGGTCTTGGAGTTTGTTGGTGCGATGGGCATGGGTGATGCGGTTACTTCATCATCCGGGAGACATATTTTCCGATCATATCGAATTCCAGGTTCACTCTATCGCCGGTTTTGATAGATTGTATGTTTGTATGTTCATAAGTATAGGGGATGACGGCGATGTCGAACCTCGATCTTTTCACGTTGAAGATGGTGAGGCTGATGCCGTTGAGGCTGATCGATCCTTTTTCGATGACGAGATGGCTGAACTTTTTGGGGAATTCGAATCGGAACTCCCAGCTGCCGTCGAGTTCCTTGCGGTCGGTGCAGGTCGCGGTAGCGTCTACGTGGCCCTGGACGATGTGGCCGTCGAGGCGTCCGTTCATCTGCAGGCATCTTTCGAGGTTGACGAGGCCGCCGGGTTTCCAGTGGTCGAGATTGGTCTTTTCCAGGGTCTCCCGGATGGCTGTTACGCGGTGAAGGCCGGTCCCGGAGCCGCCACCGGCGGCTCGTCCGTCAGGACCGACAGAACCGAGAGACGAGCGTAGCTCGGCCGAAGGTTGCGGGCGTAGCCCGTTTTGCCCGGAACGCGTTATTTTTTCTTCGGAACGCGTTCCGGGCACATATACTTCTTCCACGGTGAGGCAGACGCCGTTGTGGGAGATACTTTGGTCGATTTGGAGTTCACCCGAGACGGGGGAGGAGACCCAGAATGTCTTGTTGGTGCCGTGGGTCTCGATGCTGTCGATGGTGCCGAGCGATTCGATGATACCGGTAAACATAGTAGGCGCGAATTTCGGATTTTTATTGCTTTTTTTCGGGAAATCGGCGTATATTTGCAGCCCGAACACTAAAAGGGGGTATATAGCTATGTTAATTATCGATTCCAAAGATTGCGAAAATATCGACAAGGCGCTCAAGAAGTACAAGAAGAAGTTCGAGAAAGCGAAGGTTCTGGTACAATTGAGGGAGCGTCAGTCGTTCACCAAGCCTTCCGTTCGTCGTCGGACGCAGGTGCTGAAAGCAGTCTACAAGCAGCAGGTTGCCAGCGGTAAGCTCGACTAAGAGTAGCGTTTCTTTATATAATTGTAAGAGGTTGTCTCCTCCATTTCTGGGGACAACCTCTTTTTTTTGTATATTAGGTGGTCAAAACCCTTGTATTGGAGGCATTTATCAACGCTTTTGAAGAGTATTTGAAGTTCGAGAAACGGTATTCCGGCCATACGATCCGGGGCTACCGGGACGATCTGGAGGCCTTCGCGGTTTATCTGAGCGCGGAATTCGGGGAGCTGGGGGTACGCGGGATCTCAGCGGCGGTGGTGCGAAGCTGGCTGGCGGCTTTGAAGGATGGGGGGATGTCGTCGCGATCGATCAGCCGGAAGATCTCCAGTCTCCGGAGCTTTTACAAATATTTACTGCGGATGGGGGAGGTGGAGCAGTCGCCTATGGTGGCGATCGTTGCTCCCAGGGCGGGCAGGCGGTTGCCGGTGTTTGTCGAGCAGCAGCAGATGGCGGAGCTGTTCTCGGAGGTGGAATTTCCGGACGATTGGGCGGGGTTGACGGATAGGTTGTTGCTGGCGTTGTTGTACAACACGGGGATGCGGTTGAGCGAGCTGATCAATTTGAAGGAGAGCCAGATCGACGGAGGCAGCGGGGTCATCAAGGTGTTGGGAAAGGGGAATAAGGAGCGGGTGATACCGGTGAGTGGGGTCTTGCTGGACGCGGTCCGGGATTACCAGGAGAAGAAGCGGGGATTGCCGGAGGGGGCCGATGCCGGCGTGTTGTTGGTGGGGAAGAATGGCCGGCGGTTATATCCCAAGTATGTATACCGGGTGGTGCAGCGTTATCTGGCGCAGGTTACGACCATCGAGAAGAAGAGTCCGCATGTGTTGCGGCATACGTTTGCCACGCATTTAATGAATGAAGGGGCGGAGCTGAACAGTGTGAAGGAGCTATTGGGGCATGCGTCGTTAGCCGCGACGCAGGTGTACACGCACAATACTATCGAAAAATTGAAGGATATCTATAAAAAGGCGCATCCCAAGGCGTGAAGCGCACCTCTTTGCGTCACTTGCACATTTAACTTTTTTGGCGGCAGAAAGTCTGCGTTTTATTTGGAAAAAACATCATGAAATATTAACTTCATTGTCCCACGCAGCAGTTCTTTAGCAGTATTTCAGGTAGAGAAAGTTCTTTAATTTATTGTTCACTGATTAAAATTTGGGATGCTATGAACGTTAACATTCAAACCGTGCACTTCGATGCAGACGGAAAGTTAGTAGAGTATGTAACCAAAAAAATGTCAAAACTAAACACGTTCCATGACAGAATCATCAAAGTAGACGTTTTCCTGAAGCTGGACAATGTGGTACACACCATCAAGGACAAGATCGCGGAGATCAGGGTCCATGTTCCCAAACACCATTTTTTCGTAAAATGTTCCTCCAAATCTTTCGAAGAGTCTTTTGACAGTGCGTTCGACTCTTTGGTAAATCAAGTAAAAAGAAAAAAAGACAAGCAGGTAGCTTAAAAAAGATATTTTCAAGACCTCCGAATCTAATTGATTTGGGGGTCTTTTTTTTGGCTGTCCGTGGCTGGCGCCGGGGTCTTCGATGGGCTGAATTCTGCGGCGGGAGCCGCTTGGCGGGGTTGCGGATACCGGAGCCGCCGGTGGTGGCTCGTCC
>DASYZH010000159.1:0-3477 GCA_035946435.1 Puia sp.
ATGGCTTTACTTTTTCCTTTTTTGGATTTGCGACCACGAATATATTAAATTAGTGGAAACCGGTTCCGCTCTTGAATATCGACAAGAGTTACCTGAGCAAGATCCTTGGGCAATTGTCCGGCGAAGACTGTGAACGCCTCATAGCGTGCATGCAGGAGATTACCGCGATCCTCGGGGGGATGAGATTGTAACGAAGCCGATGCCGGGGGCCGGGAGCTATTTTTCTACAAACAGGCTATCTGCCAGCGCCTGATTGTAATGCTTGACGGGATCGCCGTTGATATCATAGTAGATCGCACTGATGAAGACGACCTTTGCTGCATTCAGGATGACCACGATGGTGAAAAAGCCCAGGACGAATAATACGGTGCCTGCTATGGGATGGATGAAATATCCGATTGCTAAACAAGGAATGGCGAGTGCGAGAATGGCCAATACGTGAATGAGGCCAAAGCTGAACGTCGCTCCCAGCCCTTCGCCCCATTTTTGTCTCACGAGGTCGGAAGAGCGTTTGAAGGCCGTTATAGGGCCTACGTTCTCATTGGCGATCACCGGCACGACAAAAAAGGTAGCGATACTCCAGACAATGCCGATGAGGCCGGTGATGATCTTCCCGATGCGCCCCAGGTTATCCTGCAGGATGCGCAGGATGGTGCCGACGGTCGCAGCAAAGACGGCCCAGGAGAAGATGGCGCCGATGCGGCTCAGCGCGAATTGCAGTCCCTTGCGGATGGTGGGCTCTTCACCCGTAAAGTACAGATGCGTGCAATGAACCAGCGCTGTATTGAAGAAGACGATTATGAAATAGTTTATCAGGTAGTAGACGAATACGATCGAATAGTTGACTACCTGGCTCTGGTCGTTGAAGGCCTGCACATCCCAACCATTAGCGGCCAGCAAAGCCGTTATGAAGGAGCCGATCACCAGTACCATCGAGATGCCGGACAGGATCGGGAAAATGATCAGCTGCTTGTTTTCTTTTAAGACGGCGAAGCTATTGAGGGCAATGGTCCAGCCGTTGGAGAGGCGAGTGAAGAGGTTCATTGGATTAATGGTTAATTTATCTGTTAATATAGTAAAAGATGTTCAATTGTGCAAATGGGAGCGATGCCGCCGCGTTACGAGGGATCAATGGGCGTAATCGCCCCGCCGGATTGTCGGTTTAACGATGAACACGATACCCAAGGCTGTCTTCACCCAAAAGGGATATAAAGGCTTCGATCCCGGCCATGCGCCGTCGCCCGCCGAAGCTTCCTGGATGCAGGCGCGGGTCTTGCGGCCCCGGTGTATTTGAAATTGATCGATGTGAAGGTTTTTCCGGGTGGGGTTGTGGCGCATAGATACGGGGTGTGATAACTGGCGAATGGAGGTCAATGGCCGGATAAAAATGCATCAGCGTGGCGGCGGATTGCATTGTAAGTTTGAACCAAATTGCCTGACATGCGAAAATTGACCTCTTTACTGGCCCTATTGCTGTTGATGCTGACGGCGGTGCCGCCAAGCGCCCGGGCCCAATCCCAACCGGTAACCGGTACAGTGCGTGATGACAAGGGAACGCCGCTTGTAGGCGCTACCGTTACTGTAAAACATTCGAACATTTCCACGGCGACAGACGCGATCGGCGCGTTTACGCTGCATGTGCCGCCGGGTAAACAGATCCTGGTGATCTCGCATGTGGGCATGCAATCGCAGGAGATCCCTGTGAAAGGTGTGACGACGGGTGTCATCGTGCTGAAACGCGCGGCTGAAAGCCTTGGCGACGTTGTCGTAGTCGCCTATGGTACCGTAAAGAAAAAGGACCTCACCGGATCGGTGGAGACGCTATCCGGCAGCGACCTGCTGAAGGGCACGCCTACGAATATCGTATCGGGCATGCAGGGTAAGCTGGCCGGGGTCGTGGTGAGCCAAAGCGATGGCGCACCGGGAGCGGGCTTGAATATCACTGTCCGGGGCTCGAACTCCTTTATAGGCACGCAACCGCTTTATGTAGTTGATGGTATCCCCTATATCATTGGCAACGGTGATGCGACGCCTTCCAATGTGTTGGGCAGTGAACAGAGCACGGTCAACGCGCTATCCTTTCTGAACCCCAACGATATCGAGTCGATAACCGTACTCAAAGACGCCAGCGCCACGGCCATCTATGGATCGCGCGGGTCGAACGGCGTGGTTATCATCACCACCAAAAAAGGAAAGAAGGGCGAAGACCGCGTCGAGCTCGACGGCAATATGGCCGTATCCAAGGTGATGCGCGAGATCAAGATGCTCGATGCCTACGGCTATGCCAGCATGCAGAACGAAGCCGTGAGCAATGCGAATTATTTTGAACCCGGTCCGACTCCACGAACGCTGCCCTACCCGGGTACGCTGCAGCAGTCGCCCACCA
Organism: Puia sp.; assembly: GCA_035946435.1. Classification (GTDB taxonomy): domain Bacteria; phylum Bacteroidota; class Bacteroidia; order Chitinophagales; family Chitinophagaceae; genus Puia. Next base: position 2,387 of record DASYZH010000159.1, read on the forward strand.
GCCCCGACTCCATGGTGTACTATCCGGGGCCTAAAGACTTCATCGGAAAAAGCAACGACTGGCAGAAGGAGATCTTTCAAACGGGGATCACCAATAACTATACGCTAAATGTATCGGGCGGCAACGACCAGGGTAACTATTTGCTTTCGGGCAGTTATCTCGACCAGACCGGCGTGATCCAGGATTCGCGGTTCAAGCAGATGGGTATCCGCGCCAACCTCACCCGCAATGTCAAGAAATGGCTGACGGTGGGCTCCAATACCAGCTTCAACCGAAGCACCAACCAGCTGGTGAAGACGAATAACGAGGACCTCAGCGGCGGGGTCGGGGTCGTGAAGGCGGCGCTCGCTTTCGCTCCTACTGCTCCGTTGCGGGACTCAGCAACCAACCAGTTTACGGCGGCGACGGAGGTGTCCAACCCATACGTGTATGTGCACAGCGTAAAAAACCAGATCCTGGTGTCGAATATCTTCTCGTCGAACTATGTGGAGGCGAAGATCACGAAGGGACTGACCTTCAGGCAGAATATCGGCATCAGCTATTATAATAACCAGCGCGAGCAGTATTATCCGCGTACGGTGTACGAGGGGCTCAGCTATTTGGGGCTTGCGTATCAGTCGCAGGGCTGGTATAACTCGATCACGTCCGAGAGCCTGCTGAATTTCGCGAGGACACTGGGCGATCATCAGCTGGTGTTCACCGGCGGCTTCACCTATGAAGACGACCAGAGCTCGACGAAGAGCCAGCAGGCGAGCAATTTTGTCAATGACGTCTTGCAGGACAACAATATGAACGGAGGGCAGAATATGCCGGTCCTCAACACGAACAAGACGAAATCCGACCTCGTGTCGTTCCTTGGGCGGGTGACGGATAATATCAAGGACCGCTACCTGATCACGTTGAGTTTCCGCGATGATGGGACGAGCAAGTTCCAGCCGCATAACCGGTGGTCGCAGTTTCCCAGCGGCGCCTTCGCATGGCATTTCTCGAATGAGGCTTTTTTTCAGAGCCTGCTGAGCACGGTGAGCGACGCCAAGCTGCGGGTGAGCTATGGCCGTACGGGTAACCAGGGCGTGGGGCCGTATATGACG
>DASYZH010000160.1:0-6062 GCA_035946435.1 Puia sp.
ATTGAAATGAAAATTGCTGAGCATGAATTTTTCCAGATCGATCTTATACGGTTCCGAAAAATCGAATAGAAACTCCTTGAGCCCGGGCTGGACATGCAGCAGCAGCTGCACCGCTTCTTTCACTTTCAGGATGCCCAGGGCTGCCGTTATCTTTTCTTCCGAATTGCGGACATAGGGCATCACCGATTGGAAATACCCCTGCAGGTATTCGTTGGAAGGGATCAAAATATTAGGCTCACCGGTATATTTTTGTTTCACCTCTATGTGCTCCTCGAGTGCAATCTTCCGCAGCAGGTCCTCTTGCAGGCATATCACGATGGTTTGATAATCCTCATCGGGCAGCGGTGTTTTGGTGATCTGTCCCAGCTGGTTCTTACGGATCAGCAATAGCTCGCCCCGCCGCATCGAGACCCGCTGGCTCGACGTCTCCATCGTAAATAGCCCCGAAACCTGCAGTACCAGCTTATTGTCCCCAAGAAAGCTTACCTTCTCCTTTCGCATGGTCGAAAGAAAAGAGTAAAACATGACCCCCGGCATTATTTCTGTCGTATTCGTCACAAGGTAAAGATAAATAAATTCGACCCGGCCGCCACACAGCCGGTCGCAAGGCTGGCCGCGGGTCTACCGCTGCACGCAGAGCTGGCCGCGGCCCCAGGGCTGCGGGGCGACTCCGCCACGGGGCGGCCTGCGGCTGCAAGGCTACACGGCCGCGAGTCTACCGCTGCAGATAAGTCCCCCCGGCTATCGCGCCCGGCGCAAAATGGCTGTTCAAGGCACTCATTTCCTTTTCCGTAAAAGTAATCCCCATGGCCGCCATATTCTCCGGCAGCCGCGATCTCCGGCTCATGCTCACCAATGGCATGATGTCATCGCCCTGCGCATTCACCCAGGCGATCGCAAGTTGCGTCGGAGTACAGCCCTTTGCGGCCGCGATCGTCTTCAGCAGCTCGACCTTCTCCAGGTTCTTTACCAGGTTGTCACCCTGAAAACGCGAAAAATGCCCCCGGTAGTCGCCAGCCGGAAGTGGCGCCTTCAGCTCACCCGTGAGCAACCCTTCGGCGGTATTGGCAAAAGCCACCACCCCAATACCCAGTTCCTTCGCCGTGGGCAGGAGTTCCCGCTCTATGGTCCGCTCGGCCAACGAATATCCTATCTCCAATGCCGTCACCGGATAGATGCTATGCGCTTTGCGCAGCTGCGCCGCAGTGATCTCCGACACCCCGAGATAACGCACCTTTCCCTCCTTTATCAGGTCGGCGATGGTTCCGATCACCTCTTCTACCGGAACCACATTGTCCAGCCTGCACGGCTGATAAAGATCGATGACGTCCACACCCAAACGCACCAGCGAATAATTAATGAAATTCCTGATCGCCATCGGCCGCAGGTCCAATCCGAGAAATTTACCGCCGTCGATGATACCGCCGAACTTGACGCTTATAAAGGCATCATCCCTGCGGCCTTTGACAGCCTTGCCCACCAACAATTCATTATGGCCACTGCCATAAAAATCCCCGGTATTCAGGAAATTAATGCCGCTGTCGAGTGCCGCCTGGATGGTAGCTATACTTTCATTTTCATCGCGCGCCGGGCCGCCCCACACAGGCGACATCCGCATACAGCCGAGGCCGAGCTTCGACACGAGTGGCCCATTTTTGCCCAGCGCCATTTTTTTGATTGTTGTCATTGCCGTTATTTTCATCCAAAGATCGGCAGTCCCGCCCACAGCCGCTGTCCCCTATGGCTCAATTTACTTGTCTGGACGGCTCACCCGGATCGCCCGCCTCTGGCTCACCCGGATCGCCCGCCTCCGGCTCGCCCGGCCGCCTCAGCCCCAGACCGTCGCGAAGCCGCGCGGCTTCCCCATTTTTACCCATTTCTACGCGAAACTTCGCCACAGGATCAACCTATTAGACAAATGCCTTAAATTGTCGGAACTAAAACGAACGCTGCATGAGCCTCAATAGAAGAAACTTCATCCGCCTCTCCGCCGGGAACGCAGCCCTGCTCTACGCCTTGCCCGCCGCGGCATCACACCTGCCGGCGGCACCATCACACCAGCCAGCCGCAACATCGCACCTGCCGGCGGCATCACACCAGCCAGCCGCAACATCACACCTGCCAGCCGCAACACCGCCCCTGCTCGCCGGCGTAAACCCTATCACGCTCGAAGAAAGACAAACCCGCGTAACCAAAGCGCAGCGGCTGATGACCGAAAACAAGATCGCGGCGATCGTGCTGGATTGCGGCACGTCGATGCAGTACTTTACCGGCATCAGCTGGTGGCCCAGCGAGCGAACCATGGTCGCCGTCATCCCGGCGAAAGGAGAAGTAAGCTATGTCAGCCCCGCCTTCGAGGCGGAAAGACTGCACCAGCTCATCACCATCGGCAAAGAGGTGAGAGTATGGGAGGAACACGAAAGTCCCTATAAGGTCGTCGCCGGTATCTTAAAGGATTACAATATCCAAACCGGCAACATCGGCATGGAAGAGCGGCTGCGGTTCTTCATTTTCGACGGCATCCGGAAAGAAGCGCCGCAGCTCAACTATGTCAGCGCCGATCCGGTGACCATGAACTGCCGCCTGATCAAGTCCCCGGCAGAGATCGCCCTGATGAAAAAAGCCAGCGATATCACCATCGCAGCCTATAAAGCCAGCGTGGCGCTGCTGCACGAAGGGATGACGCCGGCAGATTTTTCCGCCACGGCGGAAGATGCCCATGCCCGGCTTGGCGTCAAAGGCGAGCTCTCGGCCAATTTCGGCGAGGCCTCGGCCTATCCTCACGGCAGCATCGAGCCGCAACATCTCAAAAAAGGCGATATCGTCATCATGGACGGCGGCTGTAAGGTCGAAGGTTACCAAAGCGATATCAGCCGAACCGTTGTCTTCGGTGCGCCGCCCACGGACCGGCAGCGCGAGATCTGGAACCTCGAAAAGAAAGCGCAGGCAGCCGGTTTCGCCGCGGCCCGCATCGGCGTCCCCTGCGAACAGGTAGACGCAGCCGCCCGAAAAGTGATCACCGATGCCGGCTTCGGCCCCGGCTATAAGATACCGGGTCTCCCGCACCGGACCGGCCATGGCATAGGCATGGACATGCACGAATGGGGGAATATGGTAAAGGGAAACCAGCAGCCGCTGCAACCGGGAATGTGCTTTAGCGTCGAACCGATGATCGCCATCTATGGCGAATTCGGCATCCGGCTCGAAGACTGCGCCTATATGACGGAAGACGGACCGCGTTGGTTCTCGGAACCCAGTCCCGCCATCGATCAGCCCTTTGCCTAACAGGCAAATTGCCGCAGATGATGATCACAATGTTTGTAAATGAACTGACCCAGCTGGTCCCTGGTCATCTTGCCAAAAAACCAATGATCGAAAGAGGACTGCGTGTAGGTGGCATATCTTTCAAGCGCTGACTTCCATTTTTGCTTTTCTGCATCCAGATCCTGCACATCTTCCCTTACCCTGAAAGCCGTCCCCGTAGGAGCGTTTTTGCCGAGGACAGTACTGTCGTCCTTCAACAGCCCCCTGATCGCCATCCGGCCAATAAGCCTGCCCAAAAAAGATCTTTTCATCTGGACATTCCCAAAATAATACTCCTCGCAGCGGGTACAATGCCTGACCATTTGACTAACGGTCATTTTACCCCAAACGGGCGTACTCACCGGCTGTAACCGGTCGACACGGTCGATGACCTCTTTCCTGATCTCGGGATCGAATATCGATTTCATAAATTAAGCATTCAGTTGTGAGAGGGAGAACCAATTACCGGAATCGTCTACAAAAAGAGCCTCGAAACCATAAAATTCTCTTGTCGGCGCTTTTTTGAATACCACGCCCTTGGCTTCTAATTCTTCATAGGTAGCCATAAGATCATGGCAGGTAAAAACGGCCGCCCCGAAGGTTCCCTTTTTGACCAGCGCCGTCATGGTCTTCACGGTCTCCTTGTCGAAGATGTCGCCCTCGGTCACAAGGAACAAAGAGATCTCCAGCTCAGGTTGCTCCGGCGGGCACACCGTGAGCCACCGCGCCCCGGCGCCCATGGGGGCATCCGTATGCACGCTGAAGCCAAGCTTGTTCACATAGAAATCATATGCGCTTTCCTGGTCCAGCACATAAATGCATAAATGAGTCAATTTGGTGATCATGGTGTTTTTGACAAAAATGGGCCCTTTATTTAGATCTCACCTCTTAAAAATTGCGATTTTGTCCAGCCATGCGTCTCCGCAAAACAATTCGGAACAACACAAAAGGGATTGCTCCGGATATTCCGTTGCCTCGTCCGCTGACGCTCCTTGAAGCGGCTGGGTGCCTCACCCACGGATTTTTTAAACGCTGCCGTAAAAGAGGTCGGGCTGTCGAAACCGGTCATCAGGCTTACATCGAAGACGCAATGCCCTTCCGACAAGAGTAACCTGGATCGCTCGATCCTGATCTTCAGGAGATAATTATGAGGGGTCCGCCCGTAGAGCGACTTGAAAAGCCGGATAAAATGGAATTTTGAAAAACAAGCCTGATCGGAAATATTGTCAAGATCGATCTTTTCCGCATAATGGTGATCAATAAACAGTTTTGCCTGGACGATCCTCTTGTATAAATAGAGTTTTTCAAACTGTTCCATCGTGGAAGCCGGCTTTTTTCAAATCTACCCTTTTATTTCAAAAAATCCTAACTTGTCGTAAATGCGAACCATCTCCTTTCTCTTCCTATTGGCATGGTGCAGCACCGTGGCCACCGCCCAGCCGCCGGCGGAAAAGGATTTTGCCATCAAAGGCTTCCATCTCGACCTCCGCATCCAAACGATGCAAATGCCGGCCCTCAAGGCCCTCGCCCTCCAGCTCCACAACCAGGGGATCAATACCCTGCTGATGGAATGGGAAGCATCCTACCCTTTCCGGGAAGACCCACAGATAGCCAGTCGTTATACCTATACCCGCGCCCAGGTCAAAGACTTTATCGACTACTGTCATCGGATAAACATCGACGTGATCCCCCTTCAGCAAAGCTTCGGTCATGTGGAATACATCCTTCGCCACAACAGATACGCCGCACTGCGCGAAGACGAACACGATCTTTCCCAGGTATGCCCGGCCCAAAAGGAGCTCAACAAAGCCCTCTTTACCCGGCTCTATAAAGACCTCGCCGCCACCCACAATTCGCCGTATATCCACATCGGCTGCGACGAGACCCATCTGCTCGGCCATTGCCCGCTGTGTAAAAAGCTGGCGGAGGAGGAAGGCGTTTCCAAACTCTATTTCGACCACGTCAAAATGCTCTGCGACATCGTCATCAGCCTCGGAAAGATACCGGTGCTCTGGGCCGATATCGCACTGAAATATCCGGAATACCTCGGGCTCCTGCCGAAACAAACGGTCCTCGTCGACTGGAACTACGGCTGGGATCTGAACAAATTCGGCGACCATAGCAAGCTCGCCGCCAGCGGCTACGAGATCTGGGGCGCACCCGCCCTGCGCAGCGACCCCGATAATTATTATCTGGAGACCTGGCAACACCACCTCGACAACATCGCGCAGTTCATCCCCGAGTGCCGCCGGCTGGGGTACAAAGGCATCATCATGACCTCCTGGTCCACCTCCGGCGTCTATGACCCGCTGTTTAACTCGGGCGACGAATTGGTCGATCTCTATCCCGTCCGCCACGTATATCCCCTCAGCGGTTTTCAGCTGCTGATCAACGGGTACACCCGGGCGTTAAAAGAACCCGATTTCGATCCCCACACGTTCATCGTCGGCTACTGCCACGACCGCTACGGCCTCGACGCCAATGCAGCCCGGCTCTTCGAAAAAGCCCTCTTCAACGCTCCTTATAAGGTCACGGACGGAAAGGTCCGTTCCCCTTCCCCTATGAGCCTCGAAGCCTTGCTCGACAGCGCAAGAGAATCCGCCCATATCCTTCATGACCTGAAGCCCGGTAGCGACACGCAGGAATTCGAACATTACAGGCTGATGGCAGATATCCGCATCTACTACCTCACCTGTCTCACCCTCGAAGCCCGGGCGGATACGGCCACCTCCATCCACAGCTTTCAAAGCCTCGCCTCG
>DASYZH010000161.1:0-17211 GCA_035946435.1 Puia sp.
AATCTGCCGCCGTTCGCCACGTTCACGGACAATGGCAATGGCACGGGTGTGCTCACGCTCGCGCCTTCGGCTGGTACGGTAGGGATATATTCCAATGTTGCGATCACGGTAGCCGATCAGTACGATTCCACGGCTTCGACGAGCTTCTCGATCGCAGTTACGGAACCGAATGTGCAGAGCGTTTATCTGAGCCTTTCGGGTGGCGTTGTCTCGCCGGCACCGTGGAATAGCCTGACTACGCCGCCGTTCCAGGGTACGGTGTTGTCGAACCTCACGGATGACAGCGGGACGCCCACCGGTATCTCGGCGACGATAGTGGATGGTTGGTATTGGTTTGGCGTTACGGGAAATATGGCCGGTAACGGGCAGGGTACGTCGCCGACGCAAAGCACTTATCCGCCGACGGTTGTCCAGAACTTCCTGTATGATCCGTCTTCGAATACGCGCCGCATCCAGTTCAGCGGGTTGAATAATGCCAAACAATACAATTTTGTGTTCTTCAACAGCCAGTGGGATGGTACTAATGGAAAGACCTGGTTTACTATCAACGGCGATTCGGTGAGCTTGCAGGCGGACTGGAATGTCAACCATACGGTACAGATCAACGGGATCCAACCGGTGAACGGGGTCATCACGGTGGTTGCGCACAAGGATGCCGCTGCCGCCAATGCCTACCTGTCTTCGATCGTGCTGCAGGCGTATGACACGGCTGCCGGCACGTTGATCGGGCCTGCCGATCTGCGGGCGCTTACGAAGACACAGACGTCGGTGAGTCTGCAATGGCAGGACCGCAGCGCCATCGAGACGGGCTATGAGGTTTGGAGGGCAACCGACCAAACGGGTAGCTATTCGTTGTTAACCAGCCTGCCAGCGGGAACGACGACCTACCAGGATACTAAGCTGACGCGTGGTACGAACTACTATTATATCGTACGGGCGGTGAGCAATGGCAATTATTCGAACTATAGCAGTGTGCTGGCGGTTACGACCTATAGCGACGCCATCTATATCCACCCGTCGACGAGTGCCGCGGGGGCTGGTCCGACCCCACCGTGGAATAACCTGAACAACCCGGGAGGTACGGGCGCCAGCTGGAGCAATTTCATCGACAGTACGGGCGCCATCACGAGTGTGGGCATGGTGCAAACGGGTGAGTTCGCAGGCGCCAATGCGTTGGGTGATGTCACGGGTAATAACTCGGGTGTCTATCCTGATCCGGTGCTGTTGCAGCAGTATGTGTTGTTCCCGGGTAACTTCGGAGCCTTTACGATATCGGGTTTGAACCTGTCGAAGACGTATGATTTCACCTTCTTTGGAAGTGAGAATTATGAGGGCGGCAATAATAATACCGGCTACGTTGTGAATGGCGATACGGTGTATTTGAATGCCCTGGATAACACCAATGCGACGGTAACATTGTACGGCGTGACGCCCAACAGCATGGGCCAGGCCAATATCACCATGTTCTGTCCGGGAACGTCGATTGCCGGCTGGTTCAATGCGATGGTCATCAATGGCTACACTCCGCTTGCGCAGAATGCGCCGACGGTGCCCAATGCGAACACGGGTGCAGGAGGCAGCAACACGACGGTGAACACGGCCACGGGCAACCAGTTTGCTGCGGCTGCAACGACTGCTCCGGCGGTGGACAGCCTGATCCAGGCTTATCCGAATCCGTTCCATACCAGCTTTACCTTGTCGATCCCGGTGTTCAGCAGCGATGAAAAAGTGATGGTGGTATTGTTCGACGCGAGCGGACGCCTGGTTTACAAGAAAGAGCTCGACAATGTGCTGGAAGGGGTGAACTATATGCCCATTGGCCAGGATGCCAATATTGGCGGACCGGGTATTTATCTGGGTAAAGTGATCTTCTCGAGTGGCAGAGCGGCACAAACTTTCAAGGTTTTGAAGAACTGATGATACGACAATGGTCAAATATGACGCCGGCGGATTTCCGCCGGCGTTTTCTTTTACCCACTTAGTGGTATATTGAGAAAAAACATCATTAATCCCTTGTACGTCCGGGGAAAAATATATATTTTAGCTATCTCAACGCTAGAGTCCAAGTCTAATCTCCCACTGTTTAACCGATGGTTTCCTTCCCTTCGTATTCTGCTAAATAATTAAAGTTCTTAGAGGTTTAAAGTTTTTTTAGAGGTTTGTTTTTGTTTCTCTGTCCTGTCTGTCTGTCCTGTCCCGGATCTTCTCTCACTTCCTTTACTATCCTTGGTAAAAACCCCTGATGCCTGTGGGCATTTTACCGTACGAAACCCTTGAGGAGCTAACATTTATTACCCTAAAAGTTTGAACATGAAAGTTTTTACAAGACCTTTCACAGGGCTTATTATTGCCCTGATCTTCCTATGCGGTACGACTGTACGTGGACAGAGTATCCTCAACCCTAACGACAGTGTGATCACCTTTTCAGGCAGAGCGCCTGCCCAACCTCCTGCCAACACCATCGGCAAGTGGATACGGACGGTGCGCATGACCTGGAACACCAACAACTGGAAGTGCTATATCCTCAACGGGAATCAGTTCCGGCTGCGTTTCCCCAACGGCTATAATCCCACAGCCAATGACGGTAAGGTATACCCGATGCTGATCTTCATGCATGGGGAAGGCGAGGGTGGAGCGGTCACCGACAATGAGTATCAGCTGTTCCATGGCGGTCAGATATTCGATACGGCCGTGGCGAATGGGACCTGGCCCGGCTATGTGCTGTGCATGCAGACGCAGGGCGGCTGGGGCCCGGCGCAGATGGCGGCGCAGCAGTTCATCATCGACTACATGATCAAGAACAATAAATTGGACCCTTTCCATGTGGTGCTCAACGGCCTTTCCGGTGGTGGTTCCGGCGACTGGCAGCTGTTCCAATCGAAGGAGTCCTATATCGCCGGGCTGTTACCGATGTCATCGGTGTCTATCAATTTTGACAGTCCCGATAGTGTGTCAAAATGGAAATTCGAGTCGATCTGGTCTATCACCGGGGGCAAGGACGGGTCGCCGGCGCCGTATACGGCCCAGCAGGTGAACAATGCCATGCAGGCACAGGGCGCGAACTATACGTACCTGGAAATGTTGTCGCAGGGGCATGATACCTGGGACAGTACCTGGTCGATGCAGGCTTTTTGGCCGTGGATGAAGGCGCAATATGGCTCCAATCCCTGGACCTTGTTCGGGCGAACGTGGTTTTGTCCGGGGCAGACCATCAATGTAACGGTAGGGGTACAATCCGGCTATCAGGCGTATCAGTGGCGAAAGAATGATACGTTGATATCGGGAGCCACTTCGAATTCGATCAATGTCACCTCTGTGGGTACGTATGATTGCCGTGTCGAGCGGAATAATATCTGGTCGGATTGGTCGCACACACCAGTGGTGATCGAGAATCCGCCGCAAACGGTGACGCCGGCCATTACGATCCCGGCGTTGATGAGCAATGTGGTTCCCGCACCGGATGGTAATACGGGTGTGACGTTGCAGGAACCCACGGGGTATGCGACGTACCTGTGGCAGGCGGTAGGCAGTAATAAAGCGCTGTCGACCACCAATACGTATTATGCGCCTGCGGGTACCTATCAAGCCGAGGTTACGCAGCAATACGGCTGTTCCACCAGCTTCTCGTCGTCCTATACGGTAGTCAATGCCAACGGGCCGAACAAGCCTGACCCCGCCACGGGTTTGGTGGTCACGAATCTTTCTCAGACCTCGCAGCGGTTGAACTGGAACCAGAACCCGAATCCCAATTACCAGGAAACGGCTTTTGAGGTCTATCGGGGGACGCAGAGCGGCGGACCGTATAAGCTGATAGCGATCACGGGTCCCAATGCCGTGGCCGACACGGTTACGGGGCTAAAGGGCGGAATTAAGTATTATTATATTGTCCGGGCGGTCAACAACAGCGGGGCAGCAGCCAACTCCAACGAGGCTAGCGGTGCTACGTCGACCGATACCCAACCGCCGACGACGCCTGGCAATCTGAACGTACAGGCGAGCACGCAATCGACGATTACGCTGGCCTGGACAAAGTCTACGGACAATGTGGGTGTGACCGGTTATAATGTCTATGTCGATGGGTCGCTGGCTAATGTAGCTCCCGGGACGGCGACGACCTTTACGGTGACCGGGCTCAATTACCAGCAGTCCTATAATTTCTATGTGGTGGCGACGGATGCAGCAGGGAACCTGAGCCCTGCCAGCAACCAGGTGAGCGGGGAGCCGATCATCTCCGGGATGACGTATACGTATTTTGCGTTGACCGGCACTACGACCACCCTACCCAACTATTCTACTCAGCGGGTGACGTCCACGGGGGCGTTGCCGAATATCTCGCTGAGCCCCGCAGGGACCAGGACCACCGAATTCGGACTTCTGTTCAACGGTTTCCTGCATGTCACTACTGCCGGGGCCTATACTTTCCAGGTGGCCTCTTCTGATGGCGCGAATGTTTATCTGGGGCCGCTCAATGGTACGGCCAGTCCGTACACCCCCACGGGTACGGCATTCATCAACAATAACGGTGTGCATAATCCCGCTACTACGGGGACTTCGGCAAGTGTCAATCTGAGTGTGGGTATCTATCCCATAGCCGTTGCATATTTCAAGGGTGTTTCGGGGACGCCCTCGCTGACGCTGTCGTGGAACGTACCAGGATCGGGCGGTTATGTCGCGATCCCGGCCAGTGCGTGGGTAGATCAGGCAGTGGTCAATGGTCAGGTTCCTGCCCAGCAGACGAACCTGGCAGCGACTACGTTGTCCTACAACAAGGTAAGTCTCTCGTGGACGGATAACAGCGGCGGCACGGCAACGACGGAGATCTGGCGGTCGACTTCCGCGACTTCGGGTTTTGCCGTCGTTGGAAATACCGCGGCCGGTGTGACCAGCTTTATCGACTCTACGGTATCGGCTGCGACTACCTATTACTACGAGCTCAAGGCGGACAATCGCTATGGTGAATCGGCGCTGACGAGTGCGGTGAATACCACTACGCAACCGTTGCCGGCTATACCGGCCGTGCCGGGTGGGTTCGCGGGCAAGGCGTTGACCTATTCTTCGCTTAGCCTCAGCTGGAGTAGTGTGGCGGGCGCCTCGACTATCGTGATCGACCGGAGTGCCAACAATGATCAGCAATATGTACAGTGGGCGGTGTTGCCGGGAACCGCGACATCCTTTACGGATACCGGGTTATATGCGAACTCCACCTATTACTATAAGATACAGGCGGTGAATCCCGGCGGCTCTTCGGCCTTTACATCCGAGATCCCGGTGGTGACACTGGACAATTTACCGGTGATCAACAATTTGCCGGCCATCTTGCAGGCGAAGATCGGGACGACTACGGTGTTCAATGTGAGTGCGACCCAGCCGGGAACTAGCTCGCTGACCTTAAAGGCATCCCCTCTTCCCGCGGGTGTCAATTTCGTGGACAATGGGAATCGCACGGGTACGTTGACGGTTACCCCGTCGGCCCTTGGCGGAAACTATGCGGGTCTTTATATCGTGGTCACGGATGCCGTTGGCGGCGCGGACACGGCGACGTTTGCACTGAATGTGAACAACAATACGCCGCCGACGCTGAATGCTATCTCGAATGTTACCATGAACGAAGGGGATTCGCTGACTATTCCCCTCTCGGGAGCCAATACCGCGAGCCCCAGCGATACCCTGGTCTTTAGTGTATCGGGTGCGCCTGCGCGGACCGTGCTGACGCCGGGGTCGAATGGCACAGCCACGCTGTTCCTGCATCCGAGCTTTGCCGCCGCGGGTGTGTATACGGTGCAGGTAACGTTGACGGACAAGGCCAATAGCCTGACCGCTACGCAGTCCTTCACGGTGACGGTGAAAAATAAGAATCCCAATACGACGATCTACAGCCGGTTTGCCTACAACGATGTGAGTGCACTGGGTGCGCCGTGGAATGCCCTGGTGGGTGCTACGACGAATAACCTGGTGGATTCGAACGGCAATACCACGACGGTTGGTCTGAGCTTCAGTCCGAACACCTGGTGGAACACGTTCAATGGTGGATCGTCCACGGGCAATAATTCCGGCGTCTATCCGGATGTGGTGTTGCAGGATTATTCCTGGTTCGGCAGCATCTATGGCGGTCCGAATAGCGTCTCCTGTACGATCTCGGGTATGGATACAACACAGCTTTATGATCTGACGTTCTTTGCCAATAGCATCTACAGCGGTCAAGGTGATAATGGCTGGACGACGTACACGGTGGGTAACCAAACGGTGACGTTGCATGTACAGAATAACACGAAGAATACGGTGAGCCTCACCAGCCTGAAGCCCGCTTCGAACGGTACTGTAGTCTTCACGATGGGGCTTGGTCAGAACAATACCCAGCTGGGTTATATCAATGCATTGGTGATCACCAAGCATTTTGACGACGGCTCGGCCCCGGCGGGCACCAGCGGGTTGACAGCCGCCAATTCGCCAGGCAAGGTAAGCCTGAGCTGGACCGATTCGGCTTACAACGCGACGGGCTATCAGGTCTATCGGTCGCTCACGGGAACCGGCAATTACACGTTGCTGGGAACGGTAGCGGGCAACTCGGCCAACAGCTATGTCGACAGCAATGTCACCAGCAACACGGGTTATACCTATGAGGTAGAGGCGGTGAATACGCATGGCACCTCAGGGTTCGACAGCGTGTCGATCGTGACGCAGCATCGTTTGCCCAAGATCACGGCGATCCAGAATATCGTGATGAAGGATACCTCCAGCCTCACGGTGAATGTGACGACCACGGCCGATCCGACATCGGTGCTCACGCTGACGGCTACGAATCTGCCGCCGTTCGCGACCTTTACGGATAACGGCAACGGTACGGGCAGCCTGACGCTTTCACCGTCGGCCGGGACTACGGGTATGTATTCGAATGTCACGATCACGGTGGAGGATCAGTACGATTCCACCAATTCTACCAGCTTCTCGGTCGCAGTGACGGAGCCGAACGTACAAAGCATCTATCTGAGCCTTTCTGGCGGGGTCGTCTCGCCGGCTCCGTGGAATAACCTGACCACGCCGCCGTTCCAGGGTACCGTGTTGTCGAACCTCAAAGATGACGGCGGTACGCCCACCGGTATCTCGGCAACGATAGTAGATGGCTGGTATTGGTTTGGCATTACGGGTTATATGGCCGGGAACGGCCAGGGCACCTCGCCGACGCAAAGCACTTATCCGCCGACGGTTGTCCAGAACTTCATCTATGATCCGTCGACCAACCTGCGCCACATCCAGTTCAGCGGGCTGAACAACGCCAAACAGTACAATTTTGTCTTCTTCAACAGTATGTGGGATGGTACGAACGGGTTGACCTGGTTCAATATCAACGGCGATTCGGTGAGCCTCCAGGCGGACTGGAACGTCAATCATACGATCCAGATCAATGGGATCCGGCCGGTGAACGGGGTCATCACGGTGGTTGCCCACAAGGATGCCGCTGCCGCCAATGCCTACCTGTGTTCGATCGTGCTGCAGGCGTATGACACCACTGCGGGCACGTTGATCGGACCGGCTGATCTACGGGCTACGAGGGTGACGCAGACGACGGTGAGCCTGCAATGGCAGGACCGGAGCGCCATCGAAACGGGCTATGAGCTCTGGCGGGCAACCGACGCATCGGGCACCTACTCGCTCCTGGCGAGCCTGCCGAAGGGTACGACGACCTATATGGATACCAAGCTCAGCAAGAACACCAACTACTACTATATCGTGCGGGCGGTGAGCAACGGTAACTATTCGAACTATAGCAGCGTGCTGGCGGTTACGACCTACCAGGATGCGGTCTATGTCCACCCAAGCTACACCTCGGCCGGTAATGGTCCGACGCCGCCGTGGAACAACCTGAACAACTCGGGCCGGATCGGCGCAAGCTGGAGCAATTGGATCGACAGCACGGGAGGGGTGACGAGCATTGGCATGGTACAGACGGGAGTCTTTGCAGGGCCCAACTCGCTGGGTGATGTCACGGGTAACAACTCGGGTGTCTATCCTGATCCCGTCCTGCTGCAACAGTATGTACTGTTTCCGGGCAATGATGGTTCGTTCACGATCAGCGGTCTGACGCTGTCCAAGACGTATGATTTCACGTTCTTTGGAACGGAGAACTATGAGGGCGGCAATCAGAACACGGCCTATATCGTAAATGGAGATACCGTGTTCCTCAACTGCCTGTACAATCAGCAGACGATCGTCACCTTGTATGGCGTAACACCGAATGCCCAGGGCCAGGTGAGCCTCCAGATGGTCTGCGAGGGTGCAGCGGTCGCGGGCTGGTTCAATGCCATGGTGATCAACGGGTATACGCCGATAGCGCGGAATGCGCCCACGGTGCCGGGGGTTGCAGGTGGTTTGATCTCACCGATCCTCACGGGTGCATCGATCACGGCACAGTTCAACAATGGAACGCAAACGGTATCCCTGGATAGTGTGGTTACAGCATATCCGAATCCGTTCCATACCAGCTTTACCTTGAGTGTGCCGGTGTTCAACATTGGTGAGAAGGTGATGGTCACCCTCTACGACATGAGCGGGAAGCTGGTTTACCGGAAGGAATTCGATGATGTACAGCAGGGGATGAACTATCTGCAGGTAGGCGAGGATGGCTCGATAGGCGGGCCGGGCGTCTACGTCGGTAAGGTAGTCTTCGGCAGCGGAAGGGCCACACAGGCCATCAAGCTGATCAAGCAGTAAGACGTATTACGGGTACGTGAATACAGGACAGGGGGCTTGCTCCCTGTCCTTTTTTTTATTAACTTTGAAGGACTTATGACGGAAAAGAAGGCGTCTTTTCATGAGAATATAGTTACTCTGGTGATTGCTGCGATCATCGCCGGCTTATTTATCGAGACTTTATTTTTTTAAACCGACATGGCGAACAGGCAAATCTCCAAACAGGCGCGGAGATATTCGCGGCCCCCGAGTACGTTTACGAGGCTATTGCTGGATAGCAAGCTGCATAATTGGTTGGGTGCCTTAATAGGCTGCATGATCGCTGTATCCATGGGTTTTCTGCTGGCCCGCTATACGGAGATAGGGCTGGTGGTGTTCGGCCTGTCGATAGGTTTGGCGATCGTTACGGCCTGCCTGCTGAGCCCTACAGCGGGATTTTACATCAATATGGTGTATTGCCTGGTGATCTATCAGCTGAACCGGATGTTCTTTCACGACCAGCTGCAGGTTGGGGTGGTCATCGATGCGCTGGGGGTGGCGATCCTTTTTGGCTATATCATCAAAGGGGCTTCGGTGAAGAAAGAATTTGCAGAATTTGTGCGCTCGCCGATCGTGGTGTTGATCATCCTGAATTTTTCTTATGGCATCCTGGAGATCTTCAATCCGGAGGGGCATTCCCCGGTTGCCTGGGGGATGGCGGTGCGTCGCGCGGTGGAGGTCTTTGTATTTCTGTTCGTGACCTACCAATCCTTGCGCGACAGGGCGGCATTACGGCGTTATATCAAATTCCTGTTCCTGATGTGCGTGCTGGTGGCTTTTTATGGCTGTGTCCAGGAATGGCATGGGCTATTCAATTTTGAGCTTAACTGGGTCATGGCGGACCAGATCCGGTATGGCCTTTATTTCATCAATGGCCAGTTCCGGAAGTTTTCCACCTTCAACGATCCTACGGCTTTTGGGGGAATGATGGCGGCCTGTAGTGTTTTCTTTATCATCCTCGGCTTGAATCAAAAGGACAAGGGCGTCAAGCGCATCCTGTTCAGCGGGGTGGTGCTGATGATCCTGGGTATGATCTATTCGGGGACCCGCACGGCGAATGTGATGCTGCTTGCGGGACTAGTGCTCTATTGTTTGCTGACCTTTGAACGCACAGGGACGCGGGCTTTCGCCTTTGTGATGGCGTTCGGGCTGTTGGCGATCCTGTATGTGCCGATCTACAGCAATTATTCGCTGAACCGGTTCCGGAGCAGCTTTATGGGCGCCAAGGACGAATCCTACGACGTGCGGGTGCGGGCCCGGAACTATATCCGGCCGTATATGTTGTCGCACCCGTTTGGTGGGGGATTGATGACCACGAATAACATCGGGCTGACGATGAACCCTGGGCATTTCCTGGCGGGTTTTCAAACGGACAGCGGCTATCTGCAGCTGGCGCTGGAGATCGGCTGGCTGGGTCTGGCGCTGATGTGCGTGATGTTCTATATGATCCTTCGACGAGGGGTACGATGTTATTTCCGAAGTTCGGATGAGGACCTGAAGCCGGTGTATGCCGCCGGCACCTGTGCCATTTTCACCTATTACGTTGGCATGTTCACACAGAATACGCTGGGTCACCTGGATGATATGGCTTTTTATTATCCCGTGATCGCGATCTTTTTGCGCTATAAATTTTATGAGAACCCCTAAGCTGTTTTCCCCTGCGACTGTTCTGATCCTGGCTCTCGCCGCGCTTGTCTTGCCAGTGGCGGCCATCGAGTGGCATGTGCTGCGGCACACGAACGGAACCTTTATGTATCCGCTGGATGATACGTTTATCCATATGGCAATGGCAAGGAACCTGGCTTTCCATGGGGTGTGGGGCATGAACCCCTATGCATTTGCCAGCGCCTCGTCGTCGGTGTTGTATACGCTCCTGCTGGCCGCGCTCTTCAAAGTCTTGTCGGTGCATGTTCTGATCCCATTTGTGATCAACGCGATCGTAGCGATCGGGGTGCTGGTGATCGTGCGGCGCTGGCTGGAAAAAGAGGGCGTCCCGGGTGTGGGGCAGCTGGTGATCCTACTGGGATTGATCTTTTTAACTCCTTTGCCGATCCTGGTGATCTGCGGGATGGAGCATACGTTGCAAAGCCTGTTTTGTTTTCTATTCATCTATGGGTTCTCCACCTGGCTGGAGAAGGCCACGAAAACCGGGGCGTGGAAAATGCCCTGGCCTTTATTCGTCTATGGCATGCTCGTCACGTTTATCCGGTATGAGGGGTTGTTTGTGATCGGGGTCGCCTGCCTGATCCTGTGGTATCACCGAAAGCTGGGGCTGGCGATCCGGCTGGGTATTGTCGCGGTGTTGCCGCTGGTGGTGTTCGGAGCGTACTCCGTTGCCAAGGGAAGTTATTTTCTGCCGAACAGCGTCCTGTTGAAATCCGAAGGCGCGCCGTTGAACATCAGCGGGATGTTGCACTATGTGAATAGTTTGCTGGTCGACAAGCTCACGGTCGTCAAAACGGACAGTCTTCCCGTGGGTTCGCCGCGGCCGGGCATCAGTCTGCTCGCGACGCAGCGGTTGCTGATCATCCTGCCCCTGAGCTTTCTGCTGTTCTGGAAATACATCCGGCAACGGATAGCCTATGGGTATATCCTGGGTATTTTGCTGGCGGTTACGCTGATCCATCTTTGTTTTGCCGCTACGGGCTGGTTGTACCGGTATGAGGCGTACCTGATCTTTTGTTCGACGGTGATCGTGGGATTGTTGGTGTGGCAATATGGGCGGGAAGTATGGAAGGAAAGAGGCGCGGTCGTCCGCTGGATGATGGCGGTGGTGGTCTTTGCGGCGGTGTTTCCGCTGGTGCTGCGCAGTGCCGCTGCCTTCACGCGGACGGGAGATGCCTGTGTGAACATCTATCAGCAGCAGTACCAGATGGGGCGGTTTCTGCACATGTATTACGATACGGATGTCAATGCCGTCAATGATATCGGGGCGGTGTCGTTCCTGACACGTGGAGCCAATGTCGATCTATGGGGGTTGGGGAATATCCAGGTTGCCCGAAGCCGAAAGAGCGGCCGGTGGAATCCCGGGTTCCTCGACAGTCTTTGCCGGGCGCAGGGCGCCGGAACGGCCGTTCTCTATGAGAAGTGGTTCAATGATTCGATGCGGAGCCGGTGGACCAAGGTAGCGACGTGGCAGATCCCTAACAATGTGATCTGCGGCGATGACAGTGTGAGCTTTTTCGCCATCCGGCCTGCGGATGCACCGGTGTTGAAGGGCAATTTGCAGGCCTTCGAAAAACAGCTTCCGGCGGGTGTCGAAGTAAAATACTATTAGAGCTCTCCTTTTTTTAGCTGGCCGACGGCGTAGTCGCAGGCGCGGGCTGTGAGCGCCATGTAGGTGAGTGAAGGATTTTGACAGGCGGCGGAGGTCATGCAGCTGCCGTCGGTTATGAATACATTTGGCACATCGTGGAGTTGGTTAAAGGCGTTGAGGGCGGAGGTTTTGGGATCGCGGCCCATGCGGACGGTGCCCATTTCATGGACGGCACTGCCGGCGGGTGCGAGATGGAAATAAGGGTGGATGTTCTTGAAACCTGCCTTGTCCAGCATTTCAACGGCGGTGTTCCTAATATCCCTCTGCATGGCTTTTTCGTTGTCGTGGTATTCGAAGGCAATGCGCACCAGGGGTAGGCCCCACTGGTCTTTTTTTTCTTTATCCAGCGTGAGCTTATTGTCGTAGTAGGGAAGGGTCTCGCCCCAGGCGCCGAGCCACATCATCCAGGGGCCGGGGTGTGTCAGCTCCTGTTTGAAGGAGACGCCGAAGTCGCCGGCGAGGAGCTTTTCCTGCCAGTCCAGCCGTGAGCCAGCGCCCTGGAAGCCATAGCCGCGGATAAAATCTTTTTGTTGCTCACCGGAGGGTAGGTTGCGGAAACGCGGGATATAGATGGGCGTGGGCCGGCGGCCGGAGTAGTATTGATCGGGGAAGCCATCGAACCGCGCGATGGCGCCGGTGCCGGTGAAATGGTCCATGAGGTTATGACCGACTTGCCCGCTGGAATTGCCGAGCCCGGTGGGGAACCGGCGCGACACCGAGTTGAGAAGGATGGCTGCCGTAGCGATCGTCGAGGCATTGAGGAAGATAATGCGTGCGAAATAGTCGGTGACCTGGTGCGTGTGTGCGTTCATCACCCGGACGCCGCTGGCTTTGCCGGTTTTTTCGTCGAAGAGCACTTCGATCACGATGGAGTCCGGCAGCAGGGTCATATTGCCGGTGATTGCAGCCGCGGGAAGCGTGGCGGCGTTGCTGCTGAAATAGCCGCTGAAGGGGCAGCCGCGATCGCAAAGGTTGCGGTACTGGCAGGGTCCGCGGCCTTTCCAGCCCTGGGAGAGATTGGCTGTTCTGCCAATGGTAACGATGCGGTCGGTATAATGCCCGCGGACCTGATTGGAGAAATACGTTTCGAGGCAGTTCATCTCCATGGGTGGGAGGAAGCGGCCGTCGGGGAGTTGTGGAAGCCCTTCCGCCTGGCCGCTGATGCCGGCGAATTCTTCGACGTAATCGTACCAGGGAGCGATGTCTTTGTAGCGGATGGGCCAGTCCACGGCGATGCCTTCTTTAGCGTTGGCTTCGAAATCGAGGTCACCGAGGCGATAACATTGTCTGCCCCAGGTGAGCGATCTGCCGCCTACCTGGTAGCCGCGGATCCAGTTGAACGGGTTCTCCTGAATATAAGGATGTTCGCGGTCGCTGACGAAGAATTGTTTGGTAGCCTCGTTGTATGCCTGGCACTGCACGGGGTTCTCTCTGCGGTCTTCTTCGGTGATCTCGAGCCGGTGTGGGAATTGCCAGGGATGCAGGAAGGCGGTAGTGTAGTCTTTGATGTGTTCGACGTTACGCCCTCTTTCGAGTACCAGCGTTTTGAGGCCTTTTTCACAAAGTTCTTTAGCTGCCCATCCACCGCTGATGCCAGAACCCACTACGATGGCGTCGAAACTATTGCCCATAATCTTTTTGTTTCTTCTTGCGCATAAATATAGCGATTTCACGTTACTTTTAACTGTGAAAGTCTATTTCAAGAACCTCGACGGGATCCGTTTTTGCGCAGCTTTCCTGGTGCTGTTGCAGCATTCGTTCGGCTTCAAGCAAGGGTATTCCGACTCCCTGCCTTTCGTAGACCGGCTTTTCAGCGATACCGGCAATTTAGGTGTCAATCTCTTTTTTATTTTAAGTGGATTTTTGATCAGCTATCTGTTGCTGGTGGAGAAGGATGCCACCGGAACGGTGAGTTACCGGAGCTTCTATTTGCGCCGGGTCCTGCGGATCTGGCCGTTGTATCTCGGCTACGGGTTGATCCTCACGTTTTTCTCGCCTTATGTGGCGGATAAGCTGGGTTGGGGCAACGACACAACATTTCCGCTGATGATGCTGAATCTGCTGTTCCTGCTGATCTTCTCCGTGAACATGCAGATCGCTTTTTTGGGTGCGAACCGTGGGGTATTCGAGATCAGCTGGAGCGTTTGTATCGAGGAGCAGTTCTACCTGGTGTGGCCGCTCCTGATGAACAATTTCCGTAAGAAGCTGGCGGGATTGCTGGTGGTGATGTTCGGCATCAGCATCCTGGTGCGGGTGGTGATCGTGTTTTTGTTGCCGCATGTGATCACGTCGTGGACGCCTGACCGGTTCCCGCTGATGAACCATTTGTTGTTGTTCGATAAGCTGGATCTTTTCGGCGGGGGGCTGTTCATTGCGATGCTTTACCGGCAACGGGAGCGGTTTGCGACCTTTTTCCGGGTATGTTTCCGGCCGTGGATCCAGGTAGTGATGACGCTGCTGGCGCTGTTATATACCCTATCCCTGATCAAACCGCAGGGGGAGTATTTCGAGCTCTTTGTGGGTCATTATGTCTGCGATATCCTGTATGGCTATGTGTTGCTGGCGGCGGTTGTTGAGAATTCCATTTACCGGCTGGAGAAGCCCTTGCTGAAGAGTTTGGGCCGGGTGTCGTTTGGCATCTACCTGTTCCATACGGCGGTTTGTCAATTTGTCCTGCTATTCTTCCGCAAGGTGATCGGTCATCCGGAACTGCGGTTAGTCTATGATGTTGTTTATCCTTTGGCCTGTCTGGCCGTTACGGGTGTGATCGCCTGGTTTTCCTATAACTATTACGAGATGTGGTTCCTGAAGAAAAAGCGGAAGTTCGAATTGGTGTTTACAAGAGTTTAGCGCGTTGCCCATGCTTTTTGTCCCGGCTGTAGCGGGATGCAACCCTGGTAGTGTCCGGGGATGTAGAGATAGGCGAGTCCTTTGGTGGCGCCGGCTTCCGAGGTACAGTACCCTTGTGCCGTCAATCTTTTAAGGGTGTAAAAGAATGGCGCGCCAAGATAGGCAGTCTCGATTTTTCCCGCGAGGTAATTGATCGGTTTTGCTTTATCGGCAAAGTGCCGGAGCACGTTGCGTTGTGCTTCGGGTGGGCATTGCGGGTAGGGATGGTCGTAGTGTGAGCGGCAATAGTGGTCCAGGTCTTTGAGGCCGTCGATGAATTTGTTGGCGGTGATCTTATCGGTGGCATCGCGGATCATGACCAGGATATAGTCGGCAACGCCTGCTTCGCGGGCGCCGGGCGTATCGGTGGTGGGGATGATGGTATCGGCCAGGGCGGCTACCAGGTCCTTATGGTTTTGCAGCCAGGGGAGGTCGGGTGTTTTATGCCAGTCCCACCATTTGTATCCACCGAAAAGGAGGGTTCCGCCGATGCCGGTCCATACTATACGTGTTATGGCTTTGCGTCGGTTCATGCGGTGGCGGCGGGTACCGTGGCCGGGGGCACTTTTTTGGGTTGGGGTTTTTCCTTGCGGAAGGCGAACATCCACCAGAGCGGTCCGTTTACGACGAGGAGGTTATAGAACATGATGGGGACGAGGATGCTGAAGAAGATGCCGGTACCCAGCAGCACGAAGGGGTTGTGGATGCCCAGGTGGGTCAGGCTCATCCGCACCAGTCCGGCAACGAAAACGTGGGTGACGTAGATATAGAGTGAATGATAGCCGATGACACGAAGGAAGCGCAGAATGTCCCAGCTTTGCATGCGGAAGGCGAGGATGAACATGCTGAGGCAGCCGATGAGTGCGATGGCGAGGAAGTCCGCGTCACCGGGTCCGGGCGTGGGGTTGTGGCCTAAATAGTAAACCTGGGTCATGAAGAAGATCGGGGTGATCGCCAGGAGTAGCCAGCCGTTGGACAGGAGCCGTTCCGTGCGTTCGTGCCAGAAGTAGGGGGCGATGGCGTCGCCGAGGGCGAAGAAGATATAGAACTCCATCCAGTCCGCAATCATGCTGATCCCGTGACACCAGGGAGAAACAAAGTAGAGCGCCGCTCCGATGATGAACTGGGCCCACATGGGTGGTTTGAGAAATGTCTTTACCAGCAGGTAGATCGCGGTGGTATTGAACAGGGCCGGCAGGTACCAGAACTGGTCCAGCGAGCGGGGCTGCCAGAGGATATACGTATAGTCGATCCATGATCTGTTCGCGTTGGTGCTGCCACCCAGCAGGATCTGAACGGTGATCTGGAGCGTGACCCAGATGAAATAGGGATAGAGGAGGTTTTCGAATTTGATGCCGAGGACCTGTTTGAGCGTTCTTTTGGCGAGGCTGCCGCTGATGAAGATGCCGGAGAGGATAAAGAACAGCGGCATGCGGAAGCTGAAGAAGATCATGTTAGCGTGTTCCAGGTATTCCGGAACGGGGGGGATATGTGCGCCGTGTTCAATGGCAGTGGCCACGCTCCGCTGGATGCCTACGAGCACGTGCCGGTAAACGACGAGCACGATGGCGATCCCTTTGAGATAATCCACCCAGGCGAGTCTTTTCTTATCCAGGATGGAAAGGTTAAAGGCTTTGCTGAGGAATCCGGGTTTGGAGGCTTGCGCTTTCATGGTCTATTTTATTACGGAATCGAAACTTACGCCGATCATCCTTTCGATATCGAGCCTTACGAGGTCCTGGGCCAGCTGGAGGTTGAGCAGCTTGGCCTTTTCGTCGCTATAGGCTTTATTGGTCGCGTTGTACTGGTCGATGGAAACGGTGCCGTCCCGGAACTTTTGTTCGATCTGGGTGACGGCCGCCTGGTTGTCGACGACGATGGTATTCTGCAGTAAGATCAGGGCTTCATAGTTTTTGTAGGTATGGTACTTCGAGAGGACGTCCATGCGGATGGTCCTGGCCAGCTCTTCACGGACATCCTCGGCGACGAGGACGTTCTCGCGGGCGGCGTGGATCTGGGGCCCCATGGTGAAGAAGAGGCCTACCGGGATGACGAGACCGAAGTAGTATTTGGGATAAACGTAGCTCGTGTTGACAGTATGTGCGAAGGTCTGATCGTTGTAGTTCAGCGAAAAGGTGAGGAGGTTGAACCAGGCTCTCCGCGCCAGCATGAGGTTGCTGTTCGCCACGCCGATCTGGTGGCCTGCCGCGTCGTAGCGGGGCGCCTGGAGGGCCAGCGCGACCAGCCGGTTCTCGACTGCCGAGTCGGGCAGGATGCCG